>WFXA01000001.1 GCA_015490835.1 Flavobacteriaceae bacterium
CTGCTATGGGCAAAGGGAGAAATGCGGGAAACCCCGACTTAGAAATGCCCCAAATTTGGGTGTTTTCAAAATACACAAATTTGTTGGCAGTACTTAGTCGTTTAAAAATTCCGTGAATTTTTCGGGTTAAAATGTTAAAGTCCGATTAATAGGTGGCTAATACAGGTTTGAAATAGGATTTTTATTAAAAAATGAAAAAGTAATTCTGAATTTAGAAAACAGCTTTTATCAGTAAAATCTCTTAAGAAAAAAAGACCTGCATAAAAATTAATACCAAAAATTCTTTTAACTCCTTAAAAAAAGTTGCAAATTTGCACCCGCTTTAAAAACAAGCGATTCATTAATTTAATACAAAAACATGAAATCTATTACAATCAACGGATCTAAAAGAGAAAACGTAGGCAAAACAGCAACCAAAGCCTTACGTAATGCTGATAAGGTTCCTTGCGTGGTTTACGGAGGAGAACAACCCATACACTTTTCAGCAGATTATTTGGCATTTAAAGACTTGGTGTATACTCCAAACGTGCACACAGTTGTAATTAAACTAGAAGATGGAACCGAGGTAAATGCAATTATGCAAGACATTCAGTTTCATCCGGTTACCGATCGTATTTTACATATTGATTTTTATCAAATATTTGATGATAAAGAAGTAACGATGGAAATTCCTGTACGCATTGTAGGTAACTCAGTAGGAGTTAGAAACGGAGGAGTCCTTAGAGTTATTAGCCGAAAACTTAGAGTAAAAGCAGTGCCTGCAAATTTACCCGATTTTATTGATGCCGATATTTCTAATATGAAAATTGGAAACAAAATGTATATCGCTGATTTACCACAAGAAGGATTTAAAATTATGCACCCTGATAATATTGTGGTATGTCAAATTAGAAGATCTCGTGCTGCCATGTCGATTGAAACCGATGACGAAGATGAAGATGAGGCTGGAGAAACTTCTGAAGGTAATGAAACTCCTGCTGAAGGAGGAAACGAATAACCTTGCTTTTATAGAACTATTTAAAAACATCCCTTTTTCGGGATGTTTTTTTATTTTTACCAAAAATTAAACAGTATGTTTTCTTGGTTTAGAAAACTTTTTGGAAATAATACGATACTAAATTCAGATACATCAAAGGATGTACAAGACCCTATGAAAAAATTTCTTATAGTCGGCTTGGGAAACATTGGTGAAAAATACCAAAACACGCGACATAATATTGGATTTACCATACTGGATTATTTTGCTAAAAAAGAAGGATTTTCATTTGAATCTAATAGATTGGGTGATATAGCAAAACACAAAATCAAAGGTCGAACAGTGGTGTTTTTAAAACCGAGTACGTATATGAATTTAAGTGGAAAAGCTGTTAAGTATTGGTTAGATAAAGAAAAAATTCCGTTGGAAAACCTATTAGTTATCACCGATGACTTAAACCTTCCGTTTGGCACTATCCGAATTAAAACCAAAGGAAGTGACGGTGGACATAACGGCTTAAAAGACATTCAAAATACCTTGCAGACCTCGAAATACAACCGGTTTCGGTTTGGAATTAACGATGCTTTTTCAAAAGGAAAACAGGTTGATTATGTATTGGGCGAATGGACTGATGAAGAAAAAGAAAAACTACCCGAACGTCTTGAAAAAGCTTCAGAAGTACTTAACTCCTTTCCGCTTGCCGGAATTTCTAACACCATGAATTCTTTTAACAACAAATAAGTGAAGCAATATTCTTCTATTTCGCAATACCAAAACAAACAGGCTTCTATTTTAACAGTAGGTACTTTTGACGGTGTTCATCTCGGACATAAAGCCATTTTAAACCAACTGGTACATACTGCCGAAAAAGAGCAACTGGCTTCGGTAGTACTTACTTTTTTTCCGCATCCCAGAATGGTATTACACAACGATACCGATATTAAACTCATTAACACCATTGACGAACGCATTGAATTACTTCAAAAAACAGAATTGCAACATGTTATTATTCACCCGTTTACTAAAGAATTTTCACGTTTAACGGCATTGGAATATGTGCGAGATATTTTAGTTCACCAACTTCATATAAAAAAGATAATTGTTGGGTACGACCATCATTTTGGAAGAAACCGAACTGCCACGTTAACCGATTTGGAAGATTTCGGAAACACTTTCGGCTTTAAAGTTATTGAAATTAGTGCGCAACAAAGCAACGACATTGCCATAAGCTCTACCAAAATTAGAAATGCATTACTTCAAGGAGATATAACTACTGCAAACACCTATTTGGGTTATCACTTTATGCTTACCGGAACGGTAGTAAAAGGGAAAAATATTGGGACAAACATTGGGTTTCCTACTGCCAATCTCTTTGTAAAAGAAACCTATAAACTCATCCCAAAAAACGGCGTATATGTAGTACAAACAATGATTAACAACTCAAGAGTTTACGGCATTACCAATATAGGTACCAACCCAACAGTGGGCGGAACCGTTAAAACCATAGAAACGCATTTTTTAGATTTTAATGATAATCTGTACAACCAAAATCTTCGTGTTGAGTTTCTCACTCGAATAAGAGATGAATACACCTTTTCTTCATTAGAACAACTAAAAAAAGCCATTGCAACAGACGAGGCATTTGCAAGAAATTTTATAAAACACCTCTGATTTGTTTTTTTACCATTAAGAAATTAAGAAAAATTAAGAAAACATAAATCTTAATGAAATGCCTTAATGAAACTTAACCCGAAAAATTCACGGAATTTTTAAGCGACTAAGTACTGCCAACAAATTTGGGTATTTTGAAAACACCCAAATTTGAGGCATTTCTCTCCCGATAATAATCGGGAGGGGTTTCCCACATTTCCCCCTTTGTCCATAGCAAATTCATATAATTCACTTCGTTTTTATATGAATAATGCGGGTTAATGCCTTAATGGTTCAAGTATATCTTTTTTAAAATAAACCCCTATGTAGTTTTGAAAACCCTATAAGGCTATGTAACTTTGCGTTTCAAATTTTTTTGATAATGTTACAGATAAATAAAATTAGAGAAAATAAAGATGCCTATATTTTAGCATTAAAAAAACGAGGGATTGATGCAACCGAAGTTTTTGACAAGGCGTTAGAGTTAGACCAAGACCGTCGTGCTACCCAAACGCGGTTAGACGAGTTATTATCTCAATCCAATACATTTTCAAAAGAAATAGGAATGCTTTTTAAAAACGGGGAAGTTCAAAAAGCCAATTTGCTTAAAGAAAAAACCGTTCAGTTAAAAGAGCAATCTAAAGAATTACAAGAAAAATTGAATACTTTGGTAGAAGAGCTTCAGCAAGTGCTTTATACCATACCTAATATTCCTAATAAATTAGTACCTGCCGGAACAGACGAAAACGATAACGAAATTGTCTTTAAAGAAGGGGATACTCCTGCTTTATTTGAAGGAGCTTTACCGCATTGGGAATTGGCAAAAAAATACGATTTAATCAACTTTGAATTGGGTGTAAAAATTACAGGAGCCGGTTTTCCGGTTTATAAAGGAAAAGGAGCCAGATTACAACGCGCTTTAATTGCTTATTTTCTGGACAAAAACACCCAAGCCGGCTACACCGAATACCAAGTACCGCATTTGGTAAATGAAGCTTCGGGATTCGGCACCGGACAATTACCTGACAAAGAAGGACAGATGTACCACGTAACGGGAGATAATCTGTACCTTATTCCTACGGCTGAAGTACCGGTAACCAATCTTTTTAGGGGCGATTTGTTAATGCATAACGACTTACCAATTACCTGTACCGGTTATACTCCTTGTTTTAGACGCGAAGCCGGAAGTTACGGCGCACACGTTAGAGGATTAAACCGTTTGCACCAATTTGATAAAGTGGAAATTGTACGTATCGAGCATCCCGACAACAGTTACAAAGCCTTAGACCAGATGGTTGAACACGTAAAAGAAATACTAAGAGAATTAAAACTCCCTTTCCGTATTTTACGTCTTTGCGGAGGCGATTTAGGCTTTACTTCTGCTTTAACTTATGATTTTGAAGTGTTTTCTACCGCACAAGACCGTTGGTTAGAAATTTCTTCGGTTTCTAACTTTGAGACTTTTCAAGCCAACCGGCTAAAATTACGCTTTAAAGATACTAACGGAAAAAACAAATTGGCACATACGCTTAACGGAAGCTCGTTAGCCTTGCCTCGCGTTCTTGCCGGAATTTTAGAAAATTACCAAACCCCAACCGGAATTAAAATACCGGAGGTTTTGGTGCCGTATTGCGGGTTTGATTCTATAAAGTAACACCTTAAAATTCATTCTAAAAATAACATCTGTTCTGCCTTGTAATTTACAAAGTAAAACGGATGTTTAAGTAAAGTACTTATAATTGGAAATTTACTTTATCAAGTTTTCGTTAAAAAAAATCACAACGAAAAATTAAACAGACTTAATTTCCTTGATGGAATTGGATTAACTATTGCGAGTGGATTAATTTAGTCGACACATAGAAAATAGAAAAGAGAGAGTGCCAGTTGATAAATACACAAAATTTAAGCTTTTAAAATAAATTTATTATTTTTGTGTAAAACTACTTAAAAATGAACATTCAAGCGGAAAAATTGGAACTTATGAAATTGCTTCTAAACACTGAGAATCCAACTATTCTTCAATCTATTAGACAAATTTTCCGAAAAGAAAAAACAACCGATTTTTGGGATGAGTTAAGCACAGAGCAGCAATTGGAAATCAAACAAGGTTCATTGG
>WFXA01000002.1 GCA_015490835.1 Flavobacteriaceae bacterium
GATCTCGCCCATTTGGGCAGCCGGGTGTGCAGCCTGCAGCTTGAGGTAGTGATGCGGCTCAAAGCCAAACTGGCGGAAGAATACCCGCGACATGTTTTCGTCATGGTGCTGGCCGGTGTGCAGGATGGTAAGCCTGAGGCGCTCATACTGCGCCACCACCCGCGGAAACTGGGTGATCTTGATGAAATTGGGGCGGGTGCCTACGATGAGGAGGAGGTGCATTTAAGTAAAGTCTTCAGGTTTTTTGGAAATCCAATCTTTTAGTGATAAAAGAAAATCAAAACGAAATTTGAATCCTTCATCAATTAAGTATTGTGGAATAATGTGTGTAGGAAGGCCAGCTTTTTTAACACGGACCGGGTGGATCGGGTTTGATTTGCCAAAAATAGATTGAAGTAAATATGCAATAGGAAGTAAAATATAACTAGGTAGTGAAATAATTGGCCTGTAAAGACCAAAGAAGGATTTAACATTAGAAGCCAACTCCCCTATAGTTAGGGTAGGGTATTCCACATAATTATACGTTATGAGTTTTTTATTCTGCTTCATAGTATACCAAATACTATCAATAAAGCTAAAAATATAGCCGTATGATTTATGAATTCTTTTTGAACCCGGGAAAAAAAAGTAACCAGACTTTATCGCCTTTATCATTCGTAAAATATTTCCAGGGTCACCTGGGCCATATATTACACCAGGTCTGGTTATAATAAGCCTTCTATTAGGATTTTCGCTTAACCAAATTCTATGAATAAATTCTGCAGATAGTTTTGATGAACCATATGGGCTTTGAGGGGTTGTAAGCGCACTTTCTGTTGTTGGTTGTAGGCATGGACCATAAACGGATATTGAACTTGTAAAGAAAATATTGTTGCATTTTACTTTGCTTGCATATTCGCAAATATTTTCAGCCCCTAAGATATTTGTTTCAAAATATTCTTTAGGTTGGTGGCCTGGCTCACGATGAATAGCGGCAAAATTAAATATCCAATTGGGAGAAATGTTTAATAGGTCTTCTGATTGAATTTTTTCTCTGACATCACAATAAAAATAAGTAACTCCCTTATGTGACAGGTTAAATTCTGGCTCTTTAATATCTAGCAAATAGATCTTTTCAAAGGTCTTGTTTTTCAAGATGGACATGGCTAGGTGCGAACCTATAAATCCTGAACCGCCAAAAATTATACATGAGCTCATAGCTATTTATACATTTGAATTTTTTTTACAAACTTATTGTTGGGGCCTAATAACTTGCCTATTTTGTAGCCTATGTATTTTGCCATAACCCTAAAAGGTTGCTGGAATACTAAACCAAAATGCTTGTTTTTAATCAGATATTTAAATTCTGAAATGACAAATTTCAACCCTTCTGATTCAGGCTTGCCAAATTCTTCTAATATCCATCTTTGTGTATTATGAAAAACACCTATGTTCACATATCGTTTAAATTCCTCAACTATTGAATAATCATGGGCGTGATAAACAACTGCTTCACTACAATAGTATATTTTATATCCTTTTAGTAATAATTTTGCACATGCAATAGAATCTTCACCAAAGGAATGATTCGATTCGAACCAATCAATCTCCTCTAGGTAGGATTTTCGATATGCAGCCACTGAATTCGATAAAAAAACTGATTTAAAACCAAATTGATATTTATCTTCTATAGTGCGAGAAAAAGAGAAATTCGGGTAGTTAAAAATTCTATGGTGCTTGCTAAAGGGGGAATTACTCGTATGTGCAATCTGTCTACCTCCAGCTGCTGCAATCCTTAAATCAGAGAAAGGAGATAAAAGATTGCCTATTAAATTGTTATCACATGGCAAGACATCTTGTGTTAAAAAGATTAAAAATTCCGAAGAAGCTATTTTTGCGGCAAAGGTTCTAGTAGTAGCATGATTAAAATCTTCATGATCAATTGGAATTATTTGAACATTATCAAATTTCGAAGCGATCTCAACGGTTTTATCATTTGAAGAGGAATCAATTAAAATTATTTCATTTGGAATAACAATTTGGCTCTGAAGAGACTCTAACAATGCCTTAATATATCTTTGGGCATTGTATGTAGGAATGATAACTGAGACAGTCATTATAGAAACATGTTTTTATATGAAAAAAACAAAGGATTAATATAAATCAAGAAAAAGGTCGCTAAAGCAATAAACAAAAAGCTTCTAGAATATTCAATTAACGTCTCATGATAATATTCAATTCTCTTTCTATTAATAACAAAAGGGTCAGGCTTCAATTGTTTCTCATAAGGCACAACTGTGAACATGGAGTTCCCGGATTCATCAAGTGAATGTTTAAGCCAAGCATTCCCAACTAAAAAATCTTTAACGCGATTTTGAGCAACATACAATGAATCATTATTATTAGTTATAGTTATAGATCTTATTACTATAAGATTGCCAATTTTATTTCCAAAGTCAATTCTAAAATTTCTTAAATCAACTGTATCAGGAAAATAGAATTTATATTGCAGGAATTTATTTGAAGAGAGTAACCAAGAACTCACTAATGAAGACTTTGTATATCTGAATTTGTTCTCAAAATAAAAAAACTGAATTCTATCAAAATATTTTGCTCTTGCTTCTAAAATGATCTTATTCTTTGAGATTCCTTTTGTTAGATTGTAAAATGAAATGTTCCCATTAAATATTTTTGGATTATTTACATCCTTGTGTAGTGAAAAAGACAAGAATCCTTGATTCATTTCCTTAAAGTCAATATTTCTAATTATGCCTTCATTAATTATTTTCAAGGGAGAATATTTTAAATTTAGTTCTTTTGAATAAAAATTAATATTATAAAGTTTTATTCTTGGATTATGCTTTTTATTAATAAAATCAATTCGAACTTTAGCTGGTTTGCTGACTGGTATGGAGAAACTAAGTTCGATAGGGTCTGTATTTGGTGGTACCAATTGAATGATACGTCTTCGACTGTCAAATTCGGACGAAAAGTCGTTGTCTCTAACATAATAAACTGAAACAATAAGACTGTCGCTTGTACTTAATGTTAGATCTATGATACAGGATTTCTCAGAAGGATATATTATCCCCATTAACATTAGCAATAGTTTCATGTCACAAAGAATAATTGTCTTTTCAAATTCATTTTACTGAAATTATGACTTAATTAGTTGATATGACACAATACTATTTGTTTACCTTGAATTAATAACAAGGAAAAAGTAAAATCTTTTGATTCAAAGTTATTTTAGTTATTCCTTTGGAAGTTTTCATTTAAAGCGTTCAGTTTTAAACAGTGACTCATTGTATAACTTCATCGTTTTAATTGCATTACTATTTGCGGTATAATTGTCTTTCACAAGATTATATGCATTATTGCCAAAATAACCAATTTTTTCAGGGTTTTCAACATAATATTTTAGTGCTTTAAAAATAGATGATGGGGAATTGTCTTTGATACATAGGCCAGTATATTTATCTATAATTGTGTCTGATGTAGGATTCGATACAGCTACAATACTTGGTATTTTATAAAAGGCGGCCTCAAATACAGGTCTACCTGGAGCATTCAAGCTTGATGGAAAGCAAATAACATCAATTTTATTGTAAAATGAGTTTATGTCATAAGTGAAATCGTTAATTTTAATATATTTAGTAAGAGATAATTCCGTTATTAGTTTTTCAGCATGGTATCTTACGTCTTGAGATATATTAAAATACTCAAGAAGTATTCTAATGAAAGCTGAACGCTTAATTGAGTTGCCTGCAATTAAAAATTTTGCCGTATATCCAGAATCCACAAATATCTTAATAGCTTTAATAAACTCTAAAATGCCTTTGTTCGGAACAAAATTGTTCAACATTCCAAATACAATTTGATCCCCTTTCTTAGCTTTCGTAATTTTTATGTTATTAAGTTCAAAACCGTTGTGAATAATACTAATGTTTTTTTCAGATAAGTTTAAAGAATTTCTTACGCTTGCATCAATGCATATGTAATGATCAATAAATTTGTCAACGAACCTTGAAAGAACTTTAACCACTAATTTTGGTTGCTGATTCTGAATTGATCTTACATGAACAATAATCTTTGCGTTTGGGAAAAGATATTTGGTTATAGGAGCGAGCATGTATGATATTGTTATTTCATTAAAATGTACGATATGAATGTTCTTTGTATATACTTTGACTTGTATCAATCCCACAAAAGCAATTATAAAATAAAAAAATTCTCTAATTAAAATTAGCCACCTCCACCCCCTATAGTAACCAAAGTTTGTATTATCAAATTGTGGGAGGCCCAACACCTTGATTTGTTTTATATTTAATTTCTGAAACTCTTTGTTAGAGGGGCCTCTTTGTGTCAAAATAATGGGGTTATATTTTTCGCGTTTAATATTTTTAAGTAAATATGTTAAACTTTTTTGCGATCCGGAAAAGTTACCACTATGATTTAGATATAGAATGTTATACAACATATGTCTTTTCTGACTTATAAACAAGTTTATTTAATACAAAAAGAAAGAAATAAGTTATCAATAAACTTATAACAATTTGAATGTGAAATAAACGGACTATATTGCCTCCTTGAATCCACGGAACAATTCCCCAAGAAAAATAAACAGCTGCTAAGCTTGTAATCAATGGATTGTTCTTATTATAAGCGTCTCTTAGAACGTTAATGACAATATAAGCAAGAAATGCTGCTAAAATGGAATATCCAATCACTCCTATTTTTCCACCAGCAATTATTCCTTCAGAGAATAAGCCGCCATATATAGAATGCCCTGATTTTAGAGAAGAATAGCTGACGCCAGCTAAACGGCTTAAAATTATAGTGTAGTGATATTCTTCAAACTCAGAGATATTGTCATAATTTATTCCCCAAATTTTTAATACTCTATCACCAACTACTGCAAGCAAGGTTTTTTTATAGTTAACTTCAATGTTATCAGAGTTATATAACGACCATATTTTCCACCCTACATTTCCTTGCATAACTGTTGCACGATATAAGATAAAATTAAGAGCATTATTATTTTTAGTAGAATAAGGATGGTTTAGAAGGTTTACGTGACGATTTGATAAAGGCTTGTTGTCGAATATAACAGCCAATATCACTAATGATAAAATAGTTCCAAAAAATAAGAAAAGAACCGTCCTAAGTTTGGCATGCCAAAAATAAATGATAGCACTTGGTAACAACATAAATATTGCAGTGCTTTTAAACCCTCTTGACAAACCAATCAAAGCCGCAAACAGTAGGCATACAGTCCATAAAATTTTTCTACTGAGATTTTTTTTTCTTAGATATAAGAATGTAATGTATGCTAACAAAGAAGGAATGATATATTTGAACAACATAAAATTGATTGCGCCTAAGTTACCAAGATTAGCTCTGGCTTCTTGTTTAGTCATGTTGCCTAGAACTACCTCAAAACCATTTAACCAAACATAGAAAAAGACTAAAGTGAAAAAGAAAAATATAGTAACAACTAGAAACGGGGTGAGCCTAAAATTAACACGGTAAAATTTGATTTGTTTTATTGATAATTTTATCCTGGATAATATTTTAAACGTAATTAGAAACGGAATGAGAAAATATACAAAATAAGCAAAAGTTGAACCATTAGGGCTACCTTTCGCTCCAATATCAAGCCCAAAAGCTCCCATTTCCATTAATAGCATGCCAATCAATGGGCTCAAAAGAATATATGAAAGTATAACCCTTAACAAGATTTTATTAAACCGCTTGTTTAGCTAAATTAATCAAAAAAGAATACCCTTTATACGATGCATCTATATTAACATACTTTAGATTAGTTTTATTGCAAAAATAATGCAGGTAATTTATTATTTCATTACTGTTATTTGCAAATCTAACTAAACTTGGGTCAATTATTTTTGAAAGATGAAGACGACCGTAATCACTAAATATCACGTTTGGTATTCCAAATTTAGCTGCCTCAATCGCTGTTGATGAAGAATAAGTAATATGAACATTCGAGCTTTCTAGTAAAAACGGTAAGGGTAGAATGGTGGGCTCAGAGATTTCATAAATTTCTATATCATATTTTCTAAATAATTTAAGTATTCTTTCTTTTTCATTAATCATTAATGGATGCAAACGTACCCACCAATTAAATTCATTATAGGTTTTACTCATTGCAAATAAACAATGCTTGAGGTGATTTTCCTTGGAAGTGTCCCAACTCAAAGTAAGAAGAACTATTGGTCGATTTCTTTTAGATTTTAACTTCTCTACACGCTTCTTTTCTACAAAATTACCCCCATATTTTTTTAGATAGTCAATAAAAATGTGGCCTCCAAGAATACAATTATGATAGTTTGTTTTTGAAGCCCATTTTTTAATTAAATTGTACTCAAAAGGCCCCCAAGTCCAAAAAAATTGGGGAAGAAGGTTAAAGCCTGATTTAGGAATACTTCTCCAATTTCCATAAGCTAGGTGGTTTTCATTTTGATTGCCATGTTGAATATCTATCGAAGTGATTTTATTTTTATAACAAGAATAGTTGAATGCCATGGCAGTGTCACTATAATAACATATTACTATTCCTGCCTTAATCTTATATTTTCTGATAATCTTAGTAAAATATTTTGATACACTTATTATTTTATTAGTTCGTCTTATTAATGATTTAATGTCGAATGCAGGAAAATTTAGCTCATGGTTATTACAATATGCAATAAATTCGTCAAATTCTGTGCTAGAAATATTGGTCTTTGCACTTTTTGTTGACTTTATGATCCCTAAAAAACCATAGAAATCGACTATTGGTTGAATAATGTTTTGTGGCAGATTACCATTGGTTTTTCTTCTTCCAATTTCTAATTTAAAAATATTAAGCCCTTTTTGACTTAAAGTAATTCTGATAGGATCATAAAATTTATCAAATGTATCCTCATTTATAATCGTATACGATGACTGGTTACCTAAATATAGAAAATCGTATGATTTTTTACTCTCAAAAATAGTGTTAACTATAAACCGTATTAAAAAGGGAAATTGATAAAATAAGTTTACAATAGAAGTCCGTATCTTACTATAATAATACTTAAAATTATTATTCTTTTCAAGTTGAAAATTTGCTTGATATGCATTCTTAGTCAAGTAGTAATAAATTTCAATTCTTAGTAATGGCCAAACATGAATGTTATTTATCTCCCATTCCTTTACATTGAATAAAGATTCTATTTCTAGTATCGTTTTTGTTATTTTTTCATATCGTTCCATAATAATTTTAAATTGCTCCACGGCAAACCACCAATAGATTGTACAGTATACCATGTAAGAAAAAAATATATCGCATAAATTAATGCAGTAGCATATGCAACTCCAATGGTGCTAAAAAAATAGCTTAAAGTAAAGTTTAATGGGATATTTATAATAGCTATTAGTAGAGTTACATAACCAAGCAAGTGTCTTTTATCCGAATAAAACATAATATTTGTTACTATTAAATACATTCCGTTGAAAGCAAACCCTATTGTAATCCATGGTATAAATTTAAGCGCTTCTACATATTTTTCATCAAAAAGAAAAGGAGAAGCCACTAAAGCAAAAACAATAAAAATTGCTGCTGCTATCCATATTAGTATAAAATATATATAAGTTATTCTTACAACCATAATTTTGTCTCTCGAATTATTGCTTTTTAGTCTTTTAAAAAGCCAAGGCATATATGCTTTATTAACAGAAGTAGTGAATAACAAAAAAATGGAACTTATTTGATAACCTAAGGCATAATAGCCAGTTTGTTCAAGATTAATGAAAGAGGAAATAATATATTTATCAGTTATGCTGAAGGAAACAGCGCCTATAATATGGGGGAATAACTGTGCTCCAAATTTTAGTGATTGTGAAAAATAATTTGTATTGTAATTAACTATTAAGAGATTTCTCTTCCATATATTTATTAAAACTAAACACCCAATTATAATGTTGGCAAACATAATTGCTAAAACCCTTCCAAACCAAGTAGCATCATAATTACTTATTATGATTACTGTAAGAATAAAAGACAATAATGAAAAAAAAATCATCCACCCTCCATACTCTATTGGTTTGTTTTCAATTTGTGCAACAGAAAGATACATTCGGAAAATACTTTGAAACCAACTGATTACTACTGTTATAATGATTAAACTTTGAGAGAAAACTGGATTAGGTGTCGAGAGAAAAGGAACAACTATTAAGCTAATTACTATTAAAGTAATAGCAATAGCTGTAATCAAAAGTAAACTGTTGCTGAAGTATAATCTAAAGCTCTTTAAGTCTTGTTCGAAGTATGTCTTGGCAATATTTGCATTTTGACTAAACCCAATAACTGCAATCATAAGGTTCAAAAATGCTGTAAAAAGAGCAAGTTGTCCGTAGTTGTCGGGCGGCAACCTCGTTGTTAAGAATGGTATTAAAAAAAAAGGGATGGAAGAGTTTATAAAGTTAGCCACTACATATAAGGTAGAATGCTTTAGTAAACTACTTCTTAAACCTCTTCCTAACATTTTTCTTTATTTGCAATAATTCCGATTTGATCTGACGGTTTAAGGTTAACCGTCATAATTCAGTACTAAAATATAATCCCTACTGTCAGATTTAGTCACAACTCCCTCATGTAAATCTTATTAATTAAAATGTTTGCTATTTCAAAATCAAACTGACTATCAATATCAACAGATTCCTTTTCCGACATAACGTATTTGACTATTCTATCAAACTCACCAAAAGGTTTTTTTAATAAGGAATTAACATTAATATTATATATAGCCCCATTAAGCTCCCATACTTTCGGACAATCTTGACGTCTTGTGTAGTCACTTTGTTTCGATTTTGCCAAAAAACCGTCTTTGTTCTCCTCAAATAAATTAAAGTAGGGATTAGCCTTCGCCTGTTTGACCGAAACAACCATGTCAATTTCTTTACTAAACAACTTTAATGATTCTCGAATATTTGTTTCGGTTCTAAAAGGAGAAGTCGGTTGCAAATACACAACCAAGTCTGGCAAAAAATTATTCCTGCGGTAATATTCGACTGCATGAAGTATTACGTCTTCTGCTGATGCTTCATCAGTTGCCAACTTTGAGGGCCTCAAAATAGGTACTTTTAGGCCTGTTTGTTCAACGATATTTTTAATTTTCGCAGAATCCGTACTCACAAAAATATTATTGTCATTAAATACATTTCTAGCCACCTCAATAGTATAATATATTAGTGGTTTACCAGCTAATCGTTTAATATTTTTATTTTTCACACCTTTCGAACCACTTCTGGCAGGTATTATCACTAATGGGTTCATAGTTTTAACTGTAAAATATCACGTTGTGCTTTCTTAAAGTCCTCTGGCTTCCCGATATCCAGCCAATACCCCATAAGTGGATATGATATAACTCTTTTCCCTTCAGCTATTAAGCACTCCATCAGATCGGTTGCATTATAAAAACCATCATCTGGTAAGTAATCTACTAACTCTCTCTTCATTAAATAAATACCAGCATTAGAATAGAAAGTATAAGTCGGTTTTTCTTTTAAACTCAAAACATGGCCGTTGGTTGTTTCCAATACAGCATAAGGCACATTTACTTTATAAGGAATTGAAACAACAGAGAAATCAGCATCTTGCTTTAGAAAATGAAGAAAAAAATGTTCATAATCAAGGTTGGTAAGTACATCTGCATTAGTTAAAAGGATATGGTCATGCTTAAAATTTTTTATCAAAGAGAGTGCTCCAATGGTTCCTAAAGGCTTGCTTTCTTTTATGAATTCAATTTGAATATTGGTATTGTAAGTTTTTTGAAGGTGATTTTTAATTTGTTCTCCCAGATAGTTAATTGCTATCCAGAAGTCATCTATACCAAACTTGCATAGCTGATCGATATTGTAATCAATAATAGGCTTATCGCCAACTTTTAATAATGGTTTTGGAGTATTTTCAGTGAGTGGTCTTAATCGCATCCCTTTTCCTCCCGCCATAATTACAGCATCAATAGGCAAATAAGATTTTAACAAGCCAAAGTTAATCACATTAACAACTATGTTATAGTCATTTAGCACAGGGATTATTCTAAAATTCTTGTCACGAAGACTAAGTATTTTCTCTATGTTTTTTTCTCCCTTTCTTATAAATTTTGGCTTGGTTTGAATAATTTTTTCCACTCTATCTTGCAAGCTAGCACCATTAAGTAAGCCTCTTCTTACGTCACCGTCTGTTAAACTACCAATAAGTTTTTGATCAGCATCAACTATAAATAATATAGCATCCTTAGCCAGTATGTTTAGTCGATAAAGTGCATCTTCAATTGATGCCCCAGTGTGTAATAAATGTTCTTTATAATCTCGCATTATATAAAGCGTTAACTACTAATTTAGCTGAATTTGGTTTATGATAAATATTTTTACCTGTAAACGCACCTTTTCGTTTACCCATTTTTACAGCTTCTTTTATGGCATCCTTTTCAAAAGGCACATTAATTATATTTTCATTTTGAGGCCTTCCGTGCTGTCTATTGCCAAGGTTGACGACATACTTGCCAAAGCTAGCTGCTTCAATAATACCACTTGAAGTGTTACCTAAAAGTAATAGTGAATTTTTCATTGCAGCAAAATAATTTTCTCGGCCAAGGTTTTTCACAATTGTAACATTATTACTGCGTAGTTTTTTTAGTTCTTCAAAACGTTTTTCATAAACTGTGCTATTGACATCTGCATTGGTGCCAGTTATTAAAAGATGATCTTCCGTTGATAAATCCAATAATGCTTCAAATAATTGGTCAGCATATTTGATGTTATTCTCAGCTTGAACTGTTTCTGGATGTACTGTAATAAGTATAAATGGTCTATTTGGAATATTATATAGCTTACATACCTCGGGCCAAGGTTTTAGTCGTGGAATATTATCCAGGCTCAATGCACCAACTACGAATATATTGTCTGTAGAATTAATAATATTTGCTACCCTTTTGGCAAATATATTAGTTGCTACAAAATGTAATTTAGAAGCCAGGGTAATTTGATGCCTGTATATTTCATCAGTGGCCCCAAGTGTTGTTTCCCCCCCAAATAAATGTGCAAATTTTATTTCAAACGGAATTCCTGCTTGAACAGCAGCGGACATTTCAAAGCGATCACCTAAAGCTAAAACAATGTTGTAGTGATTTTCATAAAAAAAATGAGCAAAGTTTTTTACCAAGTTGCCATACCCTAATGCTATATCCTTTTTTCGATCTGATGTAGGCATTCCCTCAATTACATGAATCTTGCCCAAATTATCTTTTAAAATTTCATTTAAAGATTTACCATATTTGTCAAATAAATGCATGCCAAAGGCAATTATCTCCACTTGAAAACGATTGTCAGCATGTAATAGTTTTAACAGAGGTAGATATATGCCATAGTCCGCTCTTGAGCTTGTCAGTACACCAATACGCATCATTTTTTTATTCGACCAAATCCTCAAATCGTAGTTTATGACCTTTGGGTAAATCCTTGTTAACCTTCCTCCCTATAACTTTTTCCCATAGCATAGGCGAAATCCCGTCTCCTGGTCTAAGTGCAATTAAGTGTTTATCTGTAAGAACCTCTCCTCCACAGATTGATTTTTTAAGATGAATACTTTTACGAACAATATCTATATTCTTCCTTTCACTTTTTGTAGTTTTTTTAATACCATCCCCTCTCAAAGCCAGTTCAATATTTCGAATTGATAATACCATTGCCTTTAATTCATCAGGCTCAAGAGATGCATTGTGATCAGGGCCGGGTAGAGTTCGATCTAGGGTAAAGTGCTTTTCAATAACAGTAGCTCCAAGAGCCACAGCAGCAATAGGTACTTCTATTCCCAATGTATGGTCAGAATAACCAACAGCTATTTCGAATTCATCGGCTATGCTTCTCATTGCCTTTAAGTTTACATCTTCCATGGGGGTTGGATACTCTGTATTGCAGTGAAGGATAGTTATATCTTTCTTTGATAATTTTTCAGATGTTAGGACGCTTAATGCTTCATTTATTTCATTCATAGTACACATGCCTGTAGAAACAATAACTGGTTTGCCAAATGAAGCAAGTTTTTTTAGATATGGGTAATTTGTTATTTCCCCACTTGGAACTTTAAACATCTCCAACCCAAGATTATTCAGAAAGTCTAAACTATCGATATCAAAAGCAGAAGATAAAAATTTTACATTTTTTCTTTTACAATATGCTTGTAATTCAATATGATCATTTTCTGTCAGCTCCAGTTTTCTTAACATATTATATTGCGAACCTTCGCTATATTTTGCATTTTCTTTTTGGTAAACAGCCATTTTAGCTGCTTGACTAGCAATTCTATTTGCACGAAAAGTTTGAAATTTAACATAATCAACTTGAGCAATTACAGCAGCATCTATTAGCTTTCTTGCTAAATCCAAATCTCCGTTGTGGTTAACTCCGATTTCAGCTATTATCGTTACTTTCTTTTTCATTTGGTGCCTTTGCAGGTATCCCATAATATTTACCCGGTGTTACAATAGACTCTAATATTAGAGAACCGGCTCCAATAATTGTTTCTGAACAAATAGAAATGCCATTTATTAAGGTTGTAGCGCTTCCAATAAATACATTATCTTCAATAACACATCCACCATTAACATTGACATCTGTTGAAATATGGCAATTATTCCCAACAATAGTATCATGCTCTAATAATGCCTTGGTATTTAATATGCAATTATGGCCAATCTTGGAGTTAGAGTTTATTATGCTATTATGCATTATTATTGTGCCGTTTCCAATTTGCGTAAAACGTGACACATGGGCATATGGTGAAATAATTGTTGGCATTTTTCCTCCATAGAAGTTTATTAAGTCATATAACACAGCTCTTCGTTTGGCATTTCCCATATGACCAATTGTAATTAAAAAATTATATCCTTTTTTTGCAAATGTTTCTATATCCCCATCATCGCCAATTATATCATAGCTTAAAATCTTGCTCCCTTTAGTTTCAGGTAAATCAATGATTCCAATAATGTTATATTTATTTTCTGATTCAATTACATCAATGCAAGATTTACAATGTCCCCCACCGCCAACCAATATAATAGACTCTTTACTCATTTATATCACACTACTAGGTATATTAACAATTCGATCCGCCAGCCATTCAGAATTTGATAAGTCCCCTGTCTGACAATCCTTGTACATATTCAATCTGTTCATCAGCTCCCATACAGGCCTAGTCATGACACCTTTATCATTTGTAAATTTCAAAAATCTATCTCTTTCTTCTCTATCTCTCATTAACAGAGCATTTAGCCAATAATTAGATGTTGAATTTTTTGGCTCTTCAATAAATTGGAGTCCTAATCCATTGAACATTCTTGCATATTTAGCTGCTAATTCTCTCTTAGATTTAACAAACTCATCCAATTGCTCAATCTGAGCAAGACCTAGAGCAGCAGCTATATTTGTCAGGCGGTAATTATATCCTGTCATATCATGCACAAACTCCCACCTGTGAGGGACTTTTGCCGTTGTAGTAATATGCTTTGCCAGCTTTGCCAACCTCTCATCATTCGTTAAGATCATACCTCCACCGCCCGTTGTGATTATTTTGTTTCCATTAAAACTTAATGTTCCGAATTTTCCAAAAGTACCAGTGTGTTTACCCTTATAGAAACTCCCTATACTTTCGGCAGCATCTTCAACGACAGCTATATTGTATTTATCACATATATTAACAATCTCATCAATTTTACAAGGATGTCCAAATGTATGCATTGGAACACAAGCTGAAATCACATTGCCAGTTCTAACATTTACAGCAACATTTTTACCATCTTTTTCTTTCATTATCACATTTTCAGACAACCATTCAGAAAGTTTGAGTGATGATAGGCCGAGTGTTTCTTTATCAACATCGATAAAAACTGGTTTAGCCCCTATGTAACTAATTGCGTTTGCAGTAGCAATAAATGTAAGAGATTGTGTAAGCACTTCATCACCTGATTTTACTCCGGCAAGCAATAGCGAGATATGCAAAGCGGAGGTCCCATTAACTGTAGAAATAGCATATTTGGCCCCAGTATATTCAGCCACTTTCTCTTCAAAAAGATTGACATACTTCCCTACACTAGATACAAATGTGCTGTCAATACAATCGAGAACATATTTTTTTTCATTCCCACTAAAACGTGGTTCATGTAAATGGATAAAGTCATTCTTAACATTATACAACCTACGCACAAAATCAACAAACTCTTCAAAGGCTTTCACTCAAATATCACATTTTGCTGTCCAAAAACTTACCTGTTTCTTTATGGTTAAACTCTGGTAGTATCTCATTAAACAAATCAACAATCTGTTTCCTGTTCCATTTTAAATTAACTTTCATCTGCTCTATTCTTTTTTCAAACATCTCCAATTTACCCAATTCAACAAAAAAGTCATTTTTTATAATACCCAAATTATTGAATCTGTCCATATCCAGCACCTCATTAGTTGTAAAAAATTCTTCGAAATCCTTTTCCCCGGTTGTATCACTTGCAACAAAAAGACAAGGCCATTTATTTTCAACCGGAAGCCGTTTTGCAAAACTTCTTGCCTCATCTTCACTTTCACAGATATATGGTTCAAGCCCTCTATCTTTCAAATACCTTACAGCAATGTCCGCAAAAGTTGTCAGATGCAGTTTCGGACTCAATTTTGGGAAAAATATATCCCTATTCTCACCAAATACACAAGACATTAAACACAATTCACCTGCTTCTTTGGGTATGACAAAATAGCGCTTAACATCTTTAGGGGCAACTATTGGTTGTTTTTTTTGCAATCTCATATTAAACCCATGTAAAAGAGAGCCATCTGAAAACGCTACATTAGCAAAACGTGCAGTTGAAATATCTATATCTTTGCTACGCCTCATCAAAAACATTTCCATTATCCTTTTTGATGCCCCCATCATATTTACAGGGTTAGCTGCTTTATCGGTAGAAACACAGAAATATTTTTTAACACCTTTTTGTATGGATTGCTGTAAAGTTTTGTCCGTATTTAATATGTTGACATCTATCATCCTCATCAATGTGTATGGATCTTTCTCACTCCTTACATGCTTAAGTGCAGAAAGATTCAACACAAAGTCATATTCACCGTCTGCTTCTATAAAAGCATCATACTCAATTGATCCTATATCTATTGCAAAGGTCTGAAAATCCCCATCAATATATCCATAAGAACTTCTTATATCTCGTACTAGTTCAACCATATTGTTTTCACTTATATCAACAACATGTAGTTTTTTGGGATTTCTTTTAAATATCTCTTTAGTAACTGCCTGCCCAATAGAGCCTGCTCCTCCCAACACAAGAAAACGTGACTCCTTTACAATCTTGCTCAACTCATTTTCATTGGTAGAAATATCAACTGCAAAAAGTTCTTTATCGCGACCTATTAAGTTAAGCACCTGTTTTTATGTTAAAGTTTGTTATTCCAACCAAAAATATAAATTCTTAAGTTCAAGCTGCCTATATCAAGGTTATAATCTTATCTCCCTAATCCAAACAGTGTCTTTCAAATCCTTTGGCGTTATTCAAATCAGGCAGAAAGGGTCTGGTCATAAATATTATATCTAAGTTTTTCTCAATCATTGCGATAAATATCTTAGCTTAGTTACGGTTGTACCGATTTCCCCCAAACGGATGCTCCGCTTGTTCGTGCTTCACCAACGGATGATACTCGCCCTGCAGACCCACCGGTTGGGCATTGCGTATGGCGTGCACCAGTTCAATGGCGCTGCGTGTTTCTTCGATACCATAGCCCTGGCCGGCCAGGATACCTTCGTAGGTACGGGTATGCAGGTCGGTAAAGCCCCCGCTGAATTCCAGCTCTTCCCCCTCTATGGTAATAGAGCGGTAGGTGCGCTGGCCTTTTTCTTTGGCGATTGCCGGCAGCAGGTCTTCGTTAATCGACAAAAACCACCGCACCCGGGCGCGCTTAAGCTCCAAGTAGCCCCCGGCCCGGTCGTGGGTATGAGTGTGCACCACATTACGCTGTACGTCTCCGAATATCCAGGTAAGCATATCGAAAAAGTGTACCCCGATATTGGAAGCAATGCCACCTGATTTGCTGATGTCGCCTTTCCAGGAAGTATAGTACCAGTGCCCCC
>WFXA01000003.1 GCA_015490835.1 Flavobacteriaceae bacterium
CGTACCACAAATAAAAAATCTATAACCCACCTGCCACCCATGCGTTTTCCCTTTATCGGACTTTATCGGACTTTATCGGACTTTATCGGACTTTATCGGACTTTATCGGACTTTATCGGACATAGCATTTGCATGTTAGAAAAAATGTACGGAGGTTAGTGGGGAAATTTATGTTTAACCAAAAAATTATTATTATGAAACATCCATGATTGCTATTAAACATACAAGGGAATGACCATAATTAATTGAACATAAACAAGATACAAAATTATAAACAGATGAAAAAGTTCGTTTCTTTCCTGATATGGTTTTCTTTTTATATTGGCATTGGCGCCCAATTTACGTGCAGCATGTAGCTGTGATGCATCAACAAAATACAAATGCAAAAGTGAGTAAATCGTAAAAAGGATTATTTGTTCTGGTAGCAGGAATGCTTAAATACCAAATATGTCAGTTTATTCGGTAGTTGATAGCCATTAAATCGAATAAACAGGAGAAAATTTAATGCTTTCTGATTTACTGAACTTAGAAAACAAAAAAGGAAATTACCCTCTGGGAAAGAAAATAGTAAACCAAACTATTGGAATTAATACCGAAACAGCAATCAATATTTAATTTTAACTTGAAGATAGGTACAAAAGCATAACAACAATGAAAACAAAAATTATTGCAACAATTTCTTTAATCGCTCTTTTATTTTATTCCTGTAATCAGGATGATTTAATCGTTGAAGGAACTCAAAACCAATCAGAGTTAATGAGTAAAAAAAATGTTTTAAAAGAAAAATTTGGATTTGCTCTTGTTAATAGTTTAACAGAAAGCCAAATACTTAGAGAAATGATAAAAGAAGAAGCTCTAAGAATGTTTAATAAAGATTATGAGGTACTAGTATATTCTATGCTAGATAGACGTTTAGAAAATGGAATGACTTTCGAAGAGATTATAAACAGCTATGCTGATGACGAGTTCACTTTACAGTCTCTATTGGATTTAGAGCCAACATTGACAATTTTAGTACCCGAACTTCCCATGAATTCGTTTTCTGCGGAAAAATGGGATGCTGTTAATGAAATTCCCGCTATTGCAATTAGAACTAATAATACAAATGAAATTCCCTTAATAACACCTGAGAGTGAAATTGGAATGATTCCATATGATGCGATACCGGGATTTCCTGTGTTAGTTATAAAAAATAACGAAAGGGTTACTTCCAACATTGAAAATGCAGACTATTATAATCTCAAAACAAGAATAGTTTATGATAAAGACGGTATTGAATTTAGGTTCTGGTCTGACTCATTTGACAATAAAAAAAATGAAAATTACCTACAGAGAAGCACGAGAAATATAGACCAAGTTTTAAACGAAGCATATAATATTTATGAACAACAATATCCAGGTCTAAATGGTTGGCAAAGAGATTATGTATATTATGGTATTCAACCATCAAACCCAGATGGGCCTTTTAAATATGATTTTCAAGAACATATAAGAAGTTTTGGTATGACTGGCAATGCAATGAATGCATACAACAAAATTTCAGACCAAACTGGAGATCCAAGATACAATAATAATCACAGAATAAATACAAGCCACTGGACTGAAGGTTTTTATGAATTTAAGGTAAGAACAATTATTAATGCTAAAAATGGTATAGGAAATGAATTAATAAATGGTTTTACAGTTAGTCCATCTGAATTATTTCAGTTAGAGTATGAAACATACACTACTGGTTGGTGGTTTTGGAAAAAAACATATTATAGATTAAAAAATATTTATAACAAAACTATTTTAATTGACATTCCTATTATAAACTGGGATTTGGACGAGTATGCATCTTCTATCAAAATAGAGATTGAAGAAGTTGATCTTACAACAACAACAATAATAACAGATACCAGAACTGTTAAATTCGCTACAAATTTTGGAATTTCACCAAGTCTTGGAGAAAAAGTAAAACTTGGATTAAAGTTTGGAGCTAGTTTAGAAACTACACAAACACATACAGTTCAAAAGACTTTTACACAAGGTAATGACTTTTTAGGAGAAGCTATTGTTAATTTTGCAGATAAAGTAGTCTTAGAAAGAAAAGTGTCAAAATTCCCACTAAGAATACGATGGAAAACAAGAGATTATACTTCAGGCTTAGGATATTGCAAATTTAGTGTAGAGCCAAAACGAGTACAATAGGAATTTAGTTGAGTTGATAGATCATCTATTGACACAATATTTAAAACTTAAATTATGAAAAAAATAAAATATTTCCTTTTTATATTAACAATAGTCTCGATGTTTGGTTGTGGTGAGGATGAAAGTAATACAATATCTCAGGATAGTTATTATCGTATTATAAGTTTTGAAACTATAGATAACTCCGAAATAGACCTAAATAATGACAGTATCTCTAACTCCAATATTTTAAAGGAATTAACAAATTACTCTAATTATCCTTATGATTTAGAAATAAAAAGTTTAAAAAATCAAAAATTGTATTCATTTTATCTACCTAATCAAAACATACAATATGATTTAAACTGCTGCCCAAATGGTTATGTGGAATTCTCAAGAAATGGCTTTACTATAATTTTGGACAAGGACATTTTTTCAATAGAGAATATGGAAATTGATAGTGAAAATTATTTGGTAAATTTTACTGAACAAAATAACAATCAAATGAAAATGGTTTTAAGAAAGAAGTATTTTAATTTTAATGATAATGGTTTGAAAAACATGGAATTTGAAATAATTTACGAAAAAACAAGTTAAACGGCTGCCAACACCAAATTAATTTTGTTGCTACTTTTTACTTGCTTGGACCAGCTCCCTATTAATTTCAAAATCGGGGAATGGGAGCCTGAGGGAAGTTCCTCGCTTAAATGCAGACAGGTTCGATATACCGGGCTGGATATACCTTTAGAAGTGAACGGGCCCGATACACTTCAACTTGTATGGGAAAAAACCTTGATCGATGAGTATGCTCCCAAGACCCGCAAAGAATTAGCTGTGGCTTACGGGATAAGCACCAAAACCCTGTATCGCTGGATGAAGGCGCTGGGCCTGCCCACCGACCGCAGGCTGCTTACCGAAAAATGCCTGCGTGTGCTATATAAAGAACATGGTAACCCGTACCACAAATAAAAAATCTATAACCCACCTGCCACCCATGCGTTTTCCCTTTATCGGACTTTATCGGACTTTATCGGACTTTATCGGAC
>WFXA01000004.1 GCA_015490835.1 Flavobacteriaceae bacterium
CTGCAAGGATAAAAAAATCATCCAAAAGTACTAATACCGAATACGAATTTAATATAGTTCAATTTCAAGTTCTCTCATTGAACTATTTTCATTCTGTAAAGGCATTAACTATTCTAAAATATAAAATAGTTTTGGACTATTTTATATTAAGAATAAGTATAATTTACGGACTTAATTTGAAGCATTAGTTATAACGTACTTTACGTAAAATACGCAATGCTTCTTTGTGTTTTTTGTATGTTTCGGGATAATTGGTTTTTAATATAGGTTTTAGTTCTTGAAGTTTTGTTTTTGCTTCAGAAAAACTGTTTAAATAACATAACAAATAGGTTTCGGGAAGGTTTACAATGTCCTTTTTTTCATTTACTGTTAAAGGCGCTTGTGTTTTTAATTTTTGAAGTAGGGCGTTGTTTGCATTAAAAATATGATATAAAGTTTTTTTATTAAATCGAGGAGGTTTAAACAAAAGTGTGCTTTTAATGGTGTACGAGCCGTTTTCGTTAAAAGTAATAACCACTTCTTCTAACGGATAAAATTGGTGTTGTTTGTTAATCCCTAACTGAACATATTCGGTGATTATAAAATTGTCTTCAGAAAAAGTGATTTGCACTTCGTCTAAAGCCGAATAAAACAATCTAACTTGTTCGTTAATGAGTTCGATATCTACTCTGGAGTAATAGGTTTTATCTTTAATTTTTTTGGTGATTCCTGCCCAGCAAACTACAAACTGTTCTTTGAAAACCTGATAATGTGAGTTCAAGTCTTTGTGTCTGTGGTTAATAAAATCTATTACGGCATCTAATGTGTGCTGAATGTTGTTTTTCGCCTTATTTTCTATTGCTTTTACAATAGTTGAGTTTACATCTTTAATTTCAATATCAAAATCTTTTGGCATAGAGATACTCCCGTCTCTTAAAAAAATGGAGCCTCCCCAATATTTCCATATATTTTTTCTAAGAGACGTTATCTTGTTATTAGGTCTAATGGTTACCAATCCTACTACTTTGTCTTTTGGGAGGTTCGGAAAAGCAACGTTTTCGTACATAATTAACGGCGGATTGGTAAGGTAAGCGTTAACAAGGTTTTGTAGTTTGCTGTCGTCAAAAAAATCGACTCCTCTTATTTCGTTGGTTTCATCTTCAACCCCAATTACAATGTAGCTGTTATTCTTAGGGTTGCTGTTGCTTAGTGCACAAATGTGTTTTAAAAATTTTGCTTTACCCTCTTTGTGGCTTAAATCTATTTTTCTTTTTTTATCATAAAAACTACTTTCATCATTATGAGCAAGTAAGTTTTTTATAAGAAGCCGTTTGTTAATCAACGTTAAAAAAGATTTTTTAATTAATTATAGGAATGTTTACTAACATTAAGATTGATAAAATTAGTTATAATTTTTTAGTTATTTGATCAAAATATATTTTTCTTTGGGTTTTTAAAAATAACATTTATGAAAAAAGATATTCTTATTCCTGTTGCTAAAAACATACAAATTGTTGCTGTAAAAGAATGGGATAAAGATTTTTTAATGCAAACTTGGAATGTGTATGTAATAAATAATAGAAACGATGTTATTGAAACAATTTTAGTGCTTTCAAGAGGTAATTCGGAAACTGAAAAAACAAGTACATTACGAAGAAGTATTGGAAGCCTCCCTCCACATAGCGGAATAAAAATTGAATACATTTCGGAAGAGGTTTTGAGTTTTACAAACGAATATTTGGTCACATTTTTTGCAGATAATAAGTTATACGAACGTAACTTTGTGTTTAAACCCAATAGTATTTCTGAAAAAAACGCTGTGTTTATCGATTTAATGGGGCAGGATTGTGTGGTTGCTGAATAGTGAGACTAACCGAGAAAATTCAATTTTATTTTTAAATACTATTTGTATTTGTTATTGGATTTTAAACCATTTTTAATGTGTGCCAAATGATGGTTGCAATGCCAAGCATACAAACCAATATTTTCTGCTAAGTTTATTTTTGATTTGTTTTCGGGATGATAAAATGTACGTTTTAATTGCTCTTTAGTTAAACTCCTTAGCAATTTTGCCCATCTATAATGCAAGCCTTTTAAAATACTCAAGGAATGCGATACATCGTTGTCTTGTGCATCTAAGAGTTCTGCCCATTTGTCTTCAAAATAAGGTTTTATGGTGGGAGTTTCTTCAGTTATTGCAAGTTTAAAACGTATGTAGCTATTTATATGGCTATCGGCACAATGGTGAATTACCTGTTTAACCGTCCAACCATTGGGTCGGTATTTCCAGTTTAATGCGTCTTTAGTGATATGGGTTATTTCTTTTTCAAGGCTTGCAGGAAATGTTTCTATGTCTTTTATCCAACTTTCGATTGTGGATTTAGAAGGGTTTTTATTAATAACGTATTCTCCTATAGGAAATTTTAGTTTTTTAATATCCATATTAAGGTTCGGTTTGTTTAAAATTACTCGCCTGTAAAACGGGGATCGGTTTCCATAACGTGACCGCAATTATCACAAGTACGTAATTTTTCTGAATTATAAAATTGTTTAAAATGCGGTAAAAAATCTTTTTCTACGTCTAATAATGTAAAGTAAACCTCGTGTAATTTGTGGTTACACTTATCGCAATACCAGAGTAAACCATCTTTGTAGTCGGTTCCTTTTCTTACTCTCTCAACGACCAGACCTACCGAGTTTTCTTCTCTTCCCGGAGAATGTGGTGTTTTAGCCGGAAGCAAAAACATATCACCCGGACCTAAGTGCATTACTTTTTTTTCGCCGTTTTCTTGAATAGTTACTTTTGCATTTCCTTTAAGTTGATAAAATAGTTCTTCCGTTTCGTTATAATGGTAATCTTTTCTAGCGTTTGGTCCACCAACAATCATAACGATATAGTCTTGAGATTGTGCGTAGAGGTTTTTATTTGCAACCGGAGGTTTTAATAAATCTCGGTTTTCATCAATCCATTTTTGAAGATTAAAAGGTTTTAAAATAGCCATGCCGTATTTTTATTTTTTGTAAAAATACGGCAAAAAGGTTAATTTAAAAAGTAGGAGTAAGGTTTACTTTCTATAAAAGAGTTGCGTAAAGTAATATTGTCCTTTGTTGTTTTTTAATATTCCGAAACCTGAGTAGTTAAAAGGACCCTCAATAATATTTCTATGAGAGGGGCTGTTTAGCCATGCATTTACTAATTCTTCTGCATTGGTGTAACCATAGGCAACATTTTCACCCACAGTTTCGGCACCACGATCTTTTAATGCTTTAGAGCGTACGTTAAAATTGTCGTGGCTTATTTTTTCTTTTTTAATCATGTATTTGGTATGTTCTACTGAATAAGCAGAAGCATATTGCCTGTCTTTTTTTAATGTTTCAAGACCAATAGATGTTCTGTGTTGATTAACTAAATCCAATACTTGATCCGCAAAAACCCAGTCGGTTTCTTGAGCAAGATTAAGATCAATAGCGTAGTTTGCCTCTTCGGTGGCAGTCACATCGTCTTTTGAACAAGACGTAACTAGGGTAAAAAATACCATAGCCAGTAGGCTGGTTTTCATAAGTTTCATAATGCGGGGACATCAAATTTGGGGCATGATGTTGAGTCAAATGTAAGAAAAAAATTATAAAAAACAACACTTAATCGGATTTTTTATACTTTTTATCGAACAAATAGAGTTTTATTGACAATTTTCTTACGTTTAAAAAATCCGTGAAAGCCTAGAAAATAAAGGTATTTGTACTATATTAGCAGTCTTCAAAAAAACTTAAGAATGAACAAAATTTTAACACTTTTTCTGGTATTAATTAGCATAATTGGTTGTAAAAACAACAATCAGTCTGTTGAAAAAACACCAAAACTAGATGTAGAAGCATCTAAAAAAGACAAAGACATGCCTGCTTTTGGAATTGTAATTCATGGAGGAGCCGGAACTATAAAGAGAAAAAATTTGTCCGATTCGCTTGAAAAAGCCTATCGATTAAAACTTGAAGAGGCTGTTAGGGTAGGACACACCGTTTTATCAAACGGAGGAACTGCTCTTGAAGCTGTTGCTAAAACTATTAATGTATTGGAAGATTCACCGCTTTTTAATGCCGGAAAAGGAGCTGTGTTTACACACGATGAAACCAACGAGTTAGATGCATCTATTATGGATGGCGCTACCCTAAATGCAGGAGCGGTAGCAGGAGTAACAAAAATTAAAAATCCTATTAATTTGGCATTATCTGTAATGAATGATTCCCCTCATGTGATGCTTTATGGAAAAGGAGCCGAGGAGTTTGCAAAATTGCAAGGATTTAAGTGGGTAGATTCTTCCTATTTTTATACCAAAAGAAGATTTAAGTCTATAAAAAAGGCAAAGCGAAAAGAAAAAAAGAAAAGAAGAAAAGAGAAACTAACTTTTCAAGATTTCGATAATTTTCAAGACCCATTTTTTAACGATACTAAATTTGGAACGGTTGGTTGTGTCGCATTAGATAAAAATGGAAATCTGGCTGCCGGAACTTCAACCGGAGGAATGACCAATAAACGATGGAACCGAATAGGAGATTCTCCTGTTATCGGAGCCGGGACCTATGCAAATAATAAAACCTGTGCAATTTCGTGTACCGGTTGGGGAGAATATTTTATTAGAGGTGTTGTTGCGCACGATATTTCGGCTATGGTGGAATATAAAGGGGTTACTATAGAAGATGCTGCAAAAGAGGTAATACAAAATAAATTAACTAAAATGGGTGGCACGGGAGGAATTATAGCCATCGATAAAAACGGAAATACTGCAATGGAGTTTAATACAGCAGGAATGTACCGTGCAACAATGAACGCAAAAGGAGAATTAAATATAGCTATCTTCGGAAAAGACAAATAGCTAAGTCATAATCTGTTTAAAAGTTTATGCTCATTTCCAAACACCTTTATAAAAATAATTAAAATTGAAATAAAAAGAAGAAATGTAGCTCCGGCTAAAAACCACAAATAATTTGGAAAAGTACTATTTACTAACCAAATACTTATCCCTTTATAAAAAAGGATTGTTTCGGTTAGTAAAAATGAAGAAATAAAAAATAATAACACTTTTAAATTAACAGATATAAAGTTGTAATAAATTAAGAATAGAATCAAGCTTGTACTTATAACGCCAATAAATATCCAATGCAAATACCCTATGATTAAAGA
>WFXA01000005.1 GCA_015490835.1 Flavobacteriaceae bacterium
TAATTCTTCAGAAGGTTGCTTTAAGTCAAAAGCGCATACAATTCCACACATAATAGTAAGTTTTAATAGTTAGTTAATAATGGTTTGTTTCTTATTCTAATTTAAATTCAAAAAAAAAACCGTCAAGTTCAAAAACCTGACGGGCATAAATATTGCGACAAGTTTTTGCTACTGCATCTTGTTATTATTATTATTATTATTAAAAATGTTGTTTAACATAACTTATATTGTTACTTTTTTTATATAGGGTAAATATAATATGTTTTTTTTTAATTAAAAAAATTATAACAATTTTAACGTAAGCTAATCGTTTGATTTGTTGTGTAGCAGTAGGAATTTATTACTTTTGCTCTGCTTAAACAAAAACTCATTAAATCATGGCAATAAAAAAAATAATTTCAGCTCTTTTTGTTTTTATTTCAATTCTTTCTTATTCACAAAAAAAGGAAGAAGTTTTGCTAACCATTAACGACAAACCGGTTTTTGCTTCAGAGTTTAAGAGAGTCTTTAAAAAGAATTTAGATTTGGTTCAAGATGATTCTCAAAAAAGTGTAGATGGTTACTTAAATTTATTTATTGATTACAAACTTAAAATAACCGAAGCTTATGCACAAGGATTAGATACAACTACTGCCTATACCAGAGAGTTTAACAAATATAGAGACCAGTTAGCCCGTACTTATATATATGAAGATGCCATTAAAGAAGAAGTCGCTAAAGAAGCGTATAACAGAGGACTTGAGCAAATTAACGCAGATCACATATTAATTAAAGTAAATTATGATGCTTTGCCACAGGACACCTTAAAGGCGTATAATAAGATTGCAGAGATTAGAAAAAAAGCAGTTGCAGGTGAAGATTTTACCGGGTTGGCAAAAAAATATTCGGAAGAACCGGGAGCAAAAGAACGAGGCGGAAAGTTGGGGTGGTTTTCTGCTTTTCAAATGGTATATCCTTTTGAAACGGGCGCATATAATACAAAAGTAGGGGCGGTTTCAAAAATTATTAGAACCTCTTACGGCTACCACATAATTAAAGTTAACGACAGACGTACTAAAGGAAATGAAGTAAGCGTATCACATATTATGATTTCGCCTAAAAAAAACGACTCTACTTTTAATCCCGAGCAACGCATTAACGAGATTTACGCAATGCTTCAACAAGGCGAATCTTTTGAAAGTCTTGCCAAACAATTTTCAGACGATAAAGCTTCCGGAAAAAATGGAGGAAAATTAAGACCTTTCGGAAAAGGACAATTGCGAGCACCAAAATTTGAAGAAGAAGTATTTAAACTAAAAAAAGAAGGAGAAATATCCAAACCCATACAATCTAAATTTGGGTGGCATATTATCCGATTAAATGAAATTCTTCCCATAAAATCTTTTGAAGAACAAAAAGCAGAATTAGAAAAACAAGTTTCTAAAGGAGAACGTTCAAAAGTAATTAATCAAAGTGTTATACAGCGTATTAAAGAAAAATATGGATTTATACAAGGTGAAGCATACACCTCCTTTTTTAATGAATATGTTTCCGATAGCATCTTAAAACTAAAATGGAAATACACGCCAATAACAAGTAAAGACAACAAAGTATTGTTTACAATTGGAAATAAAAAGGTGTATTTTGACAATTTTGCTCGCTTTATAGAAAGTAAGCAAATAACAACAAGACGCTATAAAACCAAGGAAGCTAAAATTGAAGCTCTGTATGAAGATTTTGAAGCCACAACCATTAAAGATTACTCAAAAGTACAATTAGAAAAAGAAAATCCCGAATATGCGGCTATTCTTGATGAATACAGAAGCGGATTACTTATTTTTGATGTAATGGAAAAAAACATCTGGGATAAAGCTAAAAATGATTCGATTGGTTTGGAAAAATTTTATCAAAACAATAAACAAAATTACCTTTGGAAAACAAGAGTAGATGCGGTTTTATTTTCAGCAACCAATAAAGACGTTGCACAACAAGTAAAGCAAATGTTAACCAAGAATAAAACTGCAGACCAAATAAAAGAAACATTAAACAAAGACGGAAAAGTAGCGGTTATTATAAGTAAAGGCATTTTTGAAACAGACCAAAAAGAGCTGCCAAAAGGATTTGAACCTATATTGGGAATATCAAAAATATACAATAAAGAAGATTCGTTTGTTATAGTACAAGTAAACGACGTTTTGCCACCATCAATAAAGCCTTTAGAAGATGTTAAAGGAAAAGTTATTAGTGATTATCAAAACTATCTTGAAGAACAATGGATGGCGCAACTTCATCAAAAATACAATGTATCGATTCGAAAAAAAGCATTAAAAAAATTAAAAAAACAACTTAAATCTTAATGCAAAAAAAGGTACTGATTTTCATATTATTGTTAACATTACTTTCTTGTGAGTATCTTAAACAAGATACCAAGCAAATGCCCATAGCAAGAGTAAAAGATAGTTATTTGTACATCGACGACATAAAAGATGTAGTTTCTCAAGCAACTACTAAAGAAGATAGTGCGTTGCTGGTAACCAATTTTATAAATAGATGGGCAACAAAACAATTGTTGCTAGATCAATCTCAAATTAATTTATCTGTAAAACAACAAAAGGTATTTGATAAACTCGTTAAAGACTATAAAACCGAATTATATACCGAAGCCTATAAAAGCAATATTGTATCAAAACAACTGGATAGCACGATTACAGAACAAGAGTACGAAACTTTTTATAATAACAATAAAGAAAACTTTAGACTTAACGATCATTTACTTAAACTACGGTATGTGTATTTAGACCATAATTTTTCAGATATTAATGCCGTAAAAAAGCAAATTAAAAATTTTGAAAAAGAAGATCAACAATTGTTAAAAGAAAAAAGTCTAACATTTAAAGCCTATAACTTTAACGATTCTACTTGGATAAAAAAAGAAAACATAATTGAAAAGATACCTGTTTTAAAAAATCAAGAAAAACAATTGTTAAAAAAATCTAATTTTGTACAATTACAAGATTCAATAGGAGTATATTTGGTCAAAATTAAAGATGTACTGACTATTAATGATATAGCGCCGTTAACGTATGTAAAACCTACAATTAAGCAAATAATACTAAACAGAAGAAAACTAGATTTAATTAAAAAACTGGAAAAAGATATTACCAAAGATGCACTTAAAAATAAAAAATTTGAAATTTACTCACCTCAGTAGCCTGTTTGTTGCTATACTATTTGCTTCATCTATGCAAGGGCAAATAAATGTAATACAAGATTCAACTCTTACAAAAGAAACGAAAATAACTGAAACGGATACCGTAAAACCTTTTAAGCGTTTTAGAGCAGAAGGAGTAGCAGCCGTAGTAGGCGAATATGTTATCCTAGACAGCGATATAGATAAAAGTTATTTAGAATTAAAGCAACAAGGCATATCTATTGAAGGAATAACCCGTTGCCAACTTTTAGGAAAATTAATGGAAGACAAACTCTATGCGCACCAAGCAAAGATAGACAGTCTTTTAGTGCCGGACGAGCAAATAAACGCGAAGATAGATCAACAAATACAGTACATGATTTCGCAACTTGGAACCGAAGAAAAAGTTGCTCAATTTTATAAAAAAGATAATATTCAAGAAGTAAGAAATGATCTTTTTGAAGTAAATAAAACTCTTGCACTTGCCAGTCAGATGCAGTCTAAAATAGTTGAAAGTGTTGAAATTACACCGGAAGAAGTTAGAAAGTTTTTTTACAGTTTTCCTAAAGAAGAACGCCCTATTTTTGGTGCAGAAGTCGAAGTAGCTCAATTGGTTATTGAACCGGAAATAACCGAAGAAGCCAAACAAAAAGTAATCGATAGGCTTAATGTGCTTCGGAGTGATGTAATAGATAACGGAGCTAGTTTTGCAACCAAAGCCGTTTTGTATTCAAAAGATCCCGGAAGTGCTTCAAAAGGAGGGTTAATTGAAGGAATTACTCGCGATGCTCCCTTTGCAAAAGAATTTAAAGACCATGCTTTTTCATTACTCGAAGGAGAAGTTAGTGAACCTTTTGAAACTCAATTTGGTATTCATATATTATATGTAGAAAGGATAAGAGGTCAAGCAGTAGATGTAAGACATATTTTATTATTTCCCGAAGTTTCAGAAAAATCGGTTAAAGAAGCACGTGCTAAATTAGATAGTATTCGAACCAAAATAATCAATAAAGAAATAACCTTTGCAGATGCCGCAAAACGTTATTCAACCGATAAAGAAACGCGGAATAATGGCGGACAATTGGTAAATCCCGTTAATCTCGATACGGGTTTTGATTTAACAAAAATGGATCCCGAGCTTGGAGCGCAGGTTTATAACTTACAAGAAGGTGATGTTTCCGAAATTTTGCAAGAAAGAGATTATGCCGGTAGAATAAAATTTAAAATACTAACCGTAACAAAACGGCACGACGAACATCCGGCAGACTTTGTTAAAGATTATGAAAAAGTAAAAGAATTGGCACTAAAACAAAAACAAATTAAAGCTATTGAAGAATGGCAAGACAAAACAATTAAAAGTACTTTTATTCAAGTAAATAACGAATTTCGTCATTGCGATTTTACAAGTAATTGGTTAAAAGAAGGAGAAAACTAATACCTCACAAATATCAAATAACTATGTCAGACGTAGCAGCCATAAAACAATTAGTAATTAAATATGAAAATCTACGACAAGAAATAAAAAAAATTATTGTAGGGCAAGATCAAGTCGTGGAACAAGTGTTGCTTGCTATTTTTTCCGGTGGTCACGCACTTTTAATTGGTGTACCCGGATTGGCAAAAACATTATTGGTAAATACCGTTGCTCAAACCTTAGGATTAGATTTTAAACGCATTCAATTCACACCCGATTTAATGCCCAGCGATATTCTAGGTTCCGAAATATTGGACAATAACAGAGAATTCAAATTTATAAAAGGACCTATTTTTGCTAACATTATTCTGGCAGACGAAATTAACCGAACACCACCTAAAACGCAAGCAGCACTCCTTGAGGCTATGCAAGAAAAGTCGGTAACCATTGGCGGGCAAAATCACAAATTAACACAGCCTTATTTTGTGCTGGCAACTCAAAACCCAATTGAACAAGAAGGTACTTACCCGTTACCAGAAGCACAATTAGACCGATTTATGTTTGCTATTAACTTAGATTATCCAAGTTTTAATGAAGAAGTAGAAGTGGTAAAAGCAACCACCGTAGGTGCAAATCCAAAAGTGAGTGTGCTTTTTACAGCAGACGAAATAATGAACTACCAACAGTTAATTAAAAAAATTCCGGTTGCAGACAATGTAATTGAATATGCCGTTACTTTGGTGGGTAAAACAAGACCAAAAAGTAATGCTGCACCCGAAATAGTAAAAAAATATATAGATTGGGGAGCAGGACCAAGAGCATCACAAAATCTTATTTTAAGCGCAAAAGCAAATGCCGCATTGCACGGAAAATTTTCACCCGATATCGAAGATGTTCAAAAAGTAGCATTTGGTATTCTTCGTCATCGTTTAATAAAAAATTACAAAGCCGAAGCAGAGGGGCTTACTATTGAAGAAATCATTAAAAGTTTATTTTAAGAACGTTTACTAAAGTCAGAGTTTAGAGACAATCATCAATCCTAAATCGAGAAAAATCATAATTTCTCGGTATTCTCGATACATTCAACAAGTTAATATCTGCCTATTTGTAGACAGGCTCGAATACCTTTTTAGTTGCTATATGCGGTAGGCAAGTCTGGTTTATGATATCTAGTTTATAGTTAGAGAAAATTCATAAACATAAATCCTCAATCCTCAATCCTTAGTCGGCAGTGAGGCGGAGAGGTTTTTTAAAAATCATCAATCCTAAATAGAAAAATTCGTAATTCGTAATTCATAATTCGTAATTCATAATTCGTAATTCATAATTCGTAATTCATAAATACTCAATCCCATTCGTATTCGGTATAAATACTTCTTTGTAACTCAATATGCAATTAGTATCTTTGTGGAAAATTCTATATTTTCAATTGAAGAATTAAAATAATATATACAATATGTTCGATAATTTAAGCGATAAATTAGACAAAGCACTTCATGTACTAAAGGGACACGGAAGTATAACCGAAGTAAATGTAGCCGAAACGCTAAAAGAAGTAAGAAGAGCACTATTAGACGCCGATGTTAACTTTAAAATTGCCAAAGATTTTACCAACAAAGTAAAAGAAAAAGCGCTGGGACAAAACGTACTTACTACGCTACATCCCGGGCAGTTAATGGTAAAATTAGTAAAAGATGAGCTAACCCAATTAATGGGTGGAGAGACGGCAGGAATTAACCTTAGCGGAAATCCAACGGTAATCCTTATGGCTGGTTTGCAAGGAAGTGGTAAAACTACGTTTTCAGGAAAATTGGCTAACTTTCTAAAAACCAAAAAATCTAAAAAACCATTACTGGTAGCTTGTGATGTGTACAGACCTGCAGCGATAAATCAATTGCACGTAGTTGGAGATCAAATTGGTGTAACGGTTTATAGTGAAGAAGGTAATAAAAATCCGGTTGAGATTGCAACAAAAGCTATTGAATATGCAAAGCAAAACGGTTTTAACGCTGTTATTGTAGATACCGCCGGACGATTGGCTGTAGATGAAGAAATGATGACCGAAATCGCCAACATTCATCAAGCTGTAAAACCGCACGAAACCTTATTTGTGGTAGATGCAATGACGGGTCAAGATGCTGTAAATACGGCAAAAGCATTTAATGATAAACTTAACTTTGAAGGAGTTGTTCTTACAAAATTAGATGGAGATACGCGAGGAGGAGCTGCCTTATCCATAAGAACGGTTGTAAGTAAACCCATTAAGTTTGTAGGTACGGGTGAAAAAATGGATGCAATAGATGTATTTCACCCTTCCCGTATGGCAGAACGAATTTTGGGTATGGGCGATGTGGTTTCGTTAGTAGAAAGAGCACAAGAACAATTTGATGAAGAAGAAGCACGAAAACTTCAAAAGAAAATAGCCAAAAACCAATTCGGATTTGATGATTTTTTAAAACAAATTCAACAGGTTAAAAAAATGGGAAACATGAAAGACCTTATTGGTATGATTCCCGGTGCAGGAAAAGCACTAAAAGGTGTAGACATAGATGACGATGCTTTTAAAGGTATAGAAGCGATTATACATTCTATGACACCCGAAGAACGTACAAAACCTGCAATTATTAATGCCAGCCGAAAAAAACGAATTAGCAAGGGAAGCGGAACTTCGGTACAGGAAGTAAACCAACTGCTAAAACAGTTTAACCAAATGAGTAAAATGATGAAAATGATGCAAAGTGGCGGCGGAAAAAAAATGATGCAGATGATGGGAAAAATGCGATAGTTTAATATTGCATTTATTTACTCTAACAGCATAAATCTAAGAACTAAGACCATATAATGATACTACTCGACGGAAAAAAAATAAGCAACCAAATAAAAGAGGAAATAAGCCAAGAAGTTACTGTTTTAAAAAAACAAGGCAAGCGCACACCACATTTGGCTGCTGTATTGGTAGGAAATGATGGAGCCAGTCTTACTTATGTAGGAAGTAAAGTAAAAGCTTGCGAAAGAGTAGGATTTACATCTTCATTAATACATCTTCCGGAAAATACAACCGAAGAAAGTTTGCTTTTAAAAATAGACGAACTAAATAACGATGATACGTTAGATGGATTTATAGTACAATTACCTTTGCCCAAACATATTGACGAGCAAAAAATATTGTTAGCCGTAAATCCTAAAAAAGATGTAGATGGTTTTCATCCCGAAAATTTTGGACGAATGGCTCTCGATATGGAAAGCTACATTCCCGCAACTCCTTTTGGAATTATGGAAATGTTAAAACGTTATAGGGTAGAAACCTCCGGAAAACACACCGTAGTAATAGGACGTAGCCACATAGTAGGAAGACCAATGAGCATCTTGATGAGCCAAAAAGGAATAGACAGCACCGTAACACTCACTCACAGCCGGACAAAAAATTTAGCTGAAATTACCCAGCAAGCCGATATTATTATTATTGCGCTGGGTAAACCCGAATTTTTAACCGGTGATATGGTAAAAAAAGGAGTAACCGTGATAGATGTAGGTATTACTAGAGTACCGGATGACACTAAAGCAAAAGGATACACCATAAAAGGAGATGTAGATTTTGACAGCGTAAGCAGAAAAGCAGATTTTCTTACACCGGTTCCCGGTGGAGTAGGACCTATGACAATTGCGATGTTATTAAAAAACACACTTATAGCCAGACAACGACAACTAAAAGAAAATAGAGAATAACTCACAAACCACTAACAATTTAATGACCACACAACAAATAAAGCAAATAAAAACCCTTCTTTCTCAACCCAAAAAAATTGTTGTTGTCGGACATAAAAATCCAGATGGTGATGCCGTAGGATCTTGTTTAGGGTTGTGTAATTTTCTCAATCAAATAGGGCATTGTGCAACAGTAGTTATGCCTAACGATTTCCCCGAATTTTTAAAATGGATACCCGAAGCAGATACCATTGTAAACTTTGAAAAAAAAACTTCAAAGGCACGAAAATTAATCAACCATGCCGATATTATTTTCACCCTCGATTTTAATGCGCTTAATCGTACGGGAGATTTAGAACCTTTATTAGAAAAATCGGAAGCAGATTTTATAATGATAGATCACCACCAAAAACCTGAAAATTATGCCATTGTAACGTATAGTGATATAACAATGTGTTCTACTTCACAAATGGTATTTCAAACCATTGAAGCATTAGACGGAACCAAAAAGATAAATAAAAATATAGCTACGCAATTATACACCGGAATTATGACCGATACCGGCTCATTTCGATATCCTTCAACTACGTCAAAAACACATCGAATTGTAGCCAATTTAATTGAAGCAGGAGCTAACAGCGCAGAAATACATCAAAATGTTTATGACACCAATACGCCGGATAGAATTAAGTTGCTGGGAACAGCTTTAAATAATTTGGTGATTCTGTCCGATTACAAAACAGCTTATATTACGCTAACTCAAAAAGAATTGGATGAACATAATTTTAAAAAAGGAGATACAGAGGGATTTGTAAATTATGCGCTTTCAATAAAAGGAATAATTTTTGCCGCAATTTTTATTGAAAATAAACAAGAAGAAATTGTTAAAATTTCATTTAGAAGTAAAGGATATTTTTCGGTTAATGAATTTGCCCGAAATCATTTTAACGGAGGCGGTCATACCAACGCAGCCGGAGGAAGAAGTGAAACAACCCTACAAAAAACCATCTCAAATTTTATTGCTATCTTGGCAAATTATAAAGATGACCTGCTTAAAAATGTTTAAATTAATAATATTTAGTATCGGTATTTTATTTTTGGCTTCCTGTAAAGCACCCGAGCCCAGGCGACCGGTAACCCATTCGTCCGGTTCCTTTATTAACAAAAGTGCCGAACGTAACAAAGAAATATACAACCAAGAAGAAATGTTGTTTAAGCAGCTAATGAAAAATGATTCGTTACAAACATATTTTGCTTCACAAAAAGGTTTTTGGTATTATTACAATAAAAAAGATTCTTTAAACAACAACCGACCTAAAGTGGGAGACACCATAGTTTTTACTTATGATGTTAAACACCTTAACGGAAAAGTTATACTTTCTGAAGAAGAAGTAGGGGTGCAACATTATATTGTAGATAAAACAAACCAAGAATTAATTTCGGGTATTAGAGATGGAGTTAAACTAATGAAAGAGGGAGAGGTTGTAACCTTTTTATTTCCGTCTTATAAAGCATATGGATACTACGGAATAGAAAATAAATTAGGAACAAATATACCCGTACAAAGCACGGTAAAATTAAAATCAATATCTAAAACTCAAGAAAACAAACAATTATGAAAAAACTAGCGTTTTTTACACTTGCACTTACACTACTTGTATTTATTGGCTGTAAAAGTCAGAAGTATCCGGATTTAAAAGATGGCATTTATGCCGAAGTAAAAACAAACAAAGGAACCTTTGTTTTAAAACTTTATGAGAAAGCTACACCATTAACGGTAGCCAATTTTGTAGAGCTTGCCGAAGGAACAAATCCAATGGTAGACTCTACCTATAAAGGGAAAAAGTTTTACAATGGTCTTACATTTCACAGAGTAATAAAGGATTTTATGATTCAGGGAGGCGACCCTAAAGGAGATGGAAGCGGAAATCCGGGTTATAAATTTCCGGATGAGATTGTAGATTCATTAAAATTTGACAGAAAAGGTCTTCTTGCAATGGCAAATGCAGGTCCGGCAACAAACGGAAGTCAGTTTTTTGTAACATTAAAAGAAACACCTTGGTTAAATGGTAAGCATACTATTTTTGGAGAAGTTGTTAAAGGTCAAGAAATAGTTGATTCTATAGGAAGTGTAAAAACGGCAAATCCCGGAAATAAACCTGTTTCTCCTGTAATAATGGATGAAGTGAACATAATAAATGTAGGTAAAGTAGCCGTGCCTTCCTTTAAAGATGAATTAGCGAAAGCTGAAGAAATTCAAAAACAAAAAGAAGCTAAAAAATTAAAAATGCTTGAAGATGTTGCACAATCTTTCGAAGCCATTAAAGGAGAAGCTGAAAAATTAGCATCCGGATTAAAAATGAAATTTACTAAAACCGGAACCGCTAATAAACCTGCAATAGGATCAAAAGTATTGGTTAACTATGCAGGTTACCTTACTAATGGTGCGTTGTTTGATTCTAATATTCCGGAAGTAGCCAAAAAATATGATGTTTTTGACCATCGCAGACAATCAGCCGGGCAATATGCTCCTATCCCAATGGATTATAGCAAGGATGCACAATTAATTCCCGGATTTAAAGAAGCTCTTTTACGTATGAAAGTTGGCGATAAAGCAGTAGTTTTTATACCTTCACATCTTGCATACGGCGAAAAAGGAGCCGGAGGCGTAATACCTCCTAATGCAGATTTAATTTTTGAACTTGAGATTGTAGGAGAACAAAAATAAATCCGTCAATAATACATTTCAAATTATTATTTTAAAATAGCAGACCTACTAGGTTTTCCGCCTAAGGCGGACAAGTAAAAACCTAGCAGGTCTTTTTGATTATTTAGGTTTTACTGAAACAAAAACATTTTAATTTTTGTGTAAGATACTAGCCGCGCTCTATAACAAAACTTTCTTGGTACACTTTATAATATTGATTTTTGATTTTAGTGTTATAAATTAAGCATTCTTAAAAATTTTAATCCAAAAACAAAATGCCCTTGAGTTTTACCATTGAAATTAGAAATTACATAATCCAAGCGTAAGAATCTAAATTTTCCAAAACCAAGATTATCAAGTCCTATAGAAAACTCGGTATACGGTTTGTTGTTTTTAGTGCTTAATAAGTGAGCTCCTAAAACCAAATTATAGTTTAATCGATTAATACCGGGAATTTTTCCTAAAACCCACCCCTTAAAATTATGTTCGAGATGTGCTTCAAAATAAGATTTATTAGTGCTAAACAAATAGTAGGGCATTAAATTAAATACATTACTGTAATTTGAAGATGTACCAACGCGGGTTTGGTTTCCGTTAAAGTGTTGGTAATCGATAAACGAAATATCTTTAGCATTAATAAAAGTTCCGGCATGCAAGTTGTATCGAAGCCTTCCTTTGTTACCTAATGCTACGCTTTGAGAAACTCTTGAAGATACTTTGGTAAAGTTGTATTTTGAATTTGATGCACCAAAACCATTTTCAACAGAAAAAGAAAGGTTTGGATAGTCGGAATTGCCAATATAATATTTTCCGTCCGGATAACTCATATACTTTTGCTTAAACCGAATAAAAACAGAACTATTTGATTTGTAGATTGAATGTTTTTCAAAACCAGCTGTAGTAAAATTAGTAGGAGCAAGAGGATTGTTAGACGTGTATGAAACATCTTCTTGTGGTAATGTAACATAGTTTGTGGTGTTAAAAAGCGGTCTTCGGTCTTGGTAACTTAGCTTTGCGGCAAACGTAATACCATTGCTAATTTCTTGGCTATAGGAAGCCTGTAGGTAATTTAATTCGTATAGTTTTATATAATTTCTTTCAAAATACAAAGTAGCAATGCTATTAATTAATGGCGAAATAGGTTGCGAGGCGTTAAACTGTTGCACTTTACTTCCTCCCGATAGCGATAAGGTAAGTCTGTTAATGTTGTTAAACTTTTTGGCAATGCTTCCGGTGGCACGTACCCTGTCGTCTGATAACCCATAAGTTATATTTCCCGATATGCGCAACCATTTGTTATAATATTGGTCGTACCATTTAAAGTACGAAATCCCGGTTTTCGAGTTCCATCCCTGAACAGTATTAAATTGTGTTTTTAATAAAGGCGCATCATAGGAAATGTTCCATTTTTTGAAGGTATTGGTGTAGGTGTAACCCATTAACGGATCTAACAAGCTAAACCTGTTTTTTTTTGCATCAACAGAATCTAAATATTTTTGAGATTTTCTAAGGGTTTGAATGCTATCTTTTTTAACGTAATCTTTTTTCTCTTCCAAAGTTAACGGAATGGGTCTGTATTGTTTCCAATACAAGCTATCTTTTTTATTAGCTTCGGGTAAAAAAGAAAGTACTTCGTTTGTAAATTCATTTTTTTCAAAGCTGGGATTAAAGTTGTAATTACTATATACAGCTACAAATCTACCTGCGCCTTTAAATCCAAAAAAATCAAATCCAAAATCAATAGTTTGTGAGATTTTCACCCACCGTTTAAGGATTTCGTTGTAGCTGAAATTTTGTTTAAAAACCAGTTGTGTAACCATAGGGACTTGTATAGCACTGCCGGTTGTGGTAAGCTCAACACCGTATAATTGCCATAAATCTTCTACAATATAAATAATACCGCTCCAAGTTCTATCGTTAGGACGTTTGGGAGTTACTTTTATTTTATTAATTAATTGGTTGTCTTCATAAAAAACACCTTCCAATTTGTAGTTATAATAGTTTAAAGCATTTGATGCAATGGGAGAGACGATTGATGCACTAATATCTATAGTATTGTTATAAAAAGTAAAGTCGGCATCTTGTGCGGTATTAAAGCTAAATCCATTGTCATTTCCACTCACTTTACTTGCAATGATGGTTTCTTTTAATTCATGAGGTCTTTTAAAGGCAATTTTAGAAACGGTTTCAGATAAGTAAATAATGCCTGTTCGTGTAGAATCTAGAGCACCATCAAAATCACCTACTTCTTGTCCCATTATTTTTTTTGGCATATCTTTCACTCTCCATAAACCTTTTGAGTAAAAATTAGAAGTAAAAGATTTAATTTTGTTTAAGTTTTCTTTCCTCTTTTCTATTGCGTTTCGTATAATCGGGTAGGCTGGGTCTTCAGATGTGTCGATAACAACTTCATCTAACTGTGTTGAAGTTTCATTTAACACAACATTTAGCTCTAAAGGAAATTTGTCCGGGTTAATGGTAATTTTTTTTGTTTTGTAACCAAGATATTGAAAAACCAATTGGTATTCTTTTCTCTGAGAGACATCTAATTTATAAACCCCGTTTTCGTTGGAAGTAGTGCCTGTATAAGTACCTTCTATATACACATTTACAAAAGGTAATGATGCGCCTTTAGTATCTGTTATTGTTCCTTGAATTTGTGCTACTGCTGAAACTGATAAGGTGATAAACCCAATGAGAAATACTATTTTTTTCATAAACACTTTTTAATAGAGAGACGATTATTTTGGCTAAAAGGTTGCTAGCCTTATCAAACGTTGTCGCAAGATATATTTTTATTTTAATTTTAAAGTTAAAGAGATATTAATAAAAAGATAAATTTCGGTTATAAAGTAGCTTTTCTTTATTTTGAAAAAGAAGCAATAGAGTTTTGGCGTTGCACTGCAAAAGGTGCTTGCTTAGCTAATTTTTGAAGGTTCAGTGAATTACAACACGGTTTTAGTTGTAGATATAATCGGGTTGAGATGCAACTAATGAATGATCTTCTTGTACTCTTTCGTTTATTTCTAACTTTTCGTAAAGCGTTTGTGTGTATTCTTTTACTTCGGTGTCTGACAGTTTTAATTTTCTGGATATTTTTTTATTGGATTTCCCTTCCGAAATATACTGCAATAATTTTACCTCTAAACCGGTTAAATCATAATGCATAATAAGATTTTCCAAGTAAACATCTTCTACTAATCTTTCTACATTGCTTCGCATAAGCGTGTCTTGTTGTTTTAAGAATATTTTCATTTCAGTTTTTTTAATTTCTACTTCTTCTGTTAGTGCATTCATTCTAAATAGTATGGCATAAGTAAGTATAAGGATTTCAAAAACAGTTGCTACTTCAATATGTAGCAGTGTTGCTCCTAAAAAATTAATGTTAAAAGGCTGTAACACGAAATAATCTATCATAAACAATAGGGGAATGGCGGTAGCAATTACATAAAATTTAACGTAATTTTTTTTATTAAAAAGAGTAATGCTAACAACAAAATAAAGTCCTATAATAGAAATGGTAAGAGCATTTGCAATTTTATAAAGAATAACATTTTTAGTTAAAATTCCACTTATAATTAACGAAACAGAGATGCCAATGGCTAAGTAAGATGGAATTTTTACAGTAGGTAAAAATTTGTTTAGCGATAAGAATAAATACGCAAATACAAGCGAAATACCTCCAAGTAATAAAACTGATACAGATTGAACTATAAGATTTCCTGAAGCTACACCAGCGGTAAAATCAAATAACCAAAATACACTTGCAATTGAAGAAACTAAACCGGAAAAATATAAAAAAAGTTTTTCATTAAATAAAAAATAACCGGCTATGTTTAACAAAATCATAGTTATTATAAATCCAAATAATATTCCTTTACCAAACGTAAAGTTTTCTGCATAGTTGTAAGAATTTTCTTTAATTGAAGCATAATTTTCAATACTGCTTGCTGTTGTTTTATTAAATGAATTTTCGTTTTTAGTGGCTGCTAGACTATTATAAGTAACAGCACTAGTAGGGGTATTATTGTTATTTCTATTTAAAGCTAAATCAACATTAATTAGCTTGTATTCAGTGGAATAATTTAATGTTTTGGCGTGAATTGTTGTTGGGATTGCAATGTAAAAAAACAACAAACCAATGCAAATAAGCAAATAGTTAACTTGTATTTTCATAGTATAGGTTTTCAAATTTGGGTATCACAATATACTAAAAAAATACATTTTACCTAATAAATATGCTTTTAATCGATGAAATACTAATTACTTAACATAATTTCTTTTGAAAAAACGATAGAAAAAATTACTGTTATTAACGTTATTTTATAGTCCAACCATTTTTTCAGGACGTACCCATTGGTCAAATTCCGCTTCGGTTAAATAGCCTAATTCAACTGCTGCTTCTTTTAGGGTAATATCCTTTTTGTGTGCAGTAGTTGCAATTTCGGCAGCTTTATAATACCCTATTTTTGTATTAAGAGCTGTTACAAGCATTAAGGAATTATTAAGTTTTTCTTTAATAACCTTTTTGTTAGGTTCTATTCCGGTTGCACAATGAATATTAAAAGAGGCGCAAGCATCACCTAATAATTGTGCAGACTGTAAGAAATTTGCAGCCATTACGGGTTTAAATACGTTTAATTCAAAATGTCCTTGCATACCTCCAACTGTAATTGTCATATCATTACCTATTATTTGTGCACAAACCATTGTAAGTGCTTCAGTTTGTGTTGGATTTACTTTTCCGGGCATAATAGAAGAACCGGGTTCGTTGGCAGGTATTGTAATTTCACCTATTCCGCATCTGGGACCACTGGCAAGTAAACGAATATCATTAGCAATTTTATTAAGCGAAACAGCAAGTTGTTTTAAGGCTCCATGCGTTTCTACAATAGCGTCATGAGCAGCAAGTGCTTCAAATTTATTTTTAGCCGTAATAAACGGATAATCTGTAAATTTTGAAATATAATCGGCTACTTTTTCTGCATAACCTTTGGGAGTGTTTATTCCGGTTCCTACTGCGGTACCACCTAAAGCAATTTCAGATAAATGAGATAAAGTGTTTTTTAAGGCTGTAATTCCGTGTTCTAATTGGGAAGCATAACCACTAAATTCTTGACCGAGCGTTAAAGGTGTTGCATCCATCAAGTGGGTTCTTCCTATTTTTACAACATTGTTAAAATCTTCCGACTTTTGTTTTAATGTTTTATAAAGTTGTTCTACGCCGGGTAGAGTTACCTCCATAATTTTTTTATAACCGGCAATATGCATTGCTGTCGGAAAGGTATCGTTAGACGATTGCGATTTATTTACATCATCGTTGGGTTGTAATGTTTTTTCGCCTTCACCTATTATTTTTCCTGCTAGTTGATGGGCTCTATTTGCAATTACTTCGTTAACATTCATATTGCTTTGAGTACCGCTTCCGGTTTGCCAAATAACAAGCGGAAATTGGTCGTCATGCTTACCTTGTAGTATTTCGTCGCAAACGGTAGCAATAAGATCTCTTTTTTCTTCCGCAAGAACCCCTAATTCACAATTGGTATAAGCTGCCGCTTTTTTTAGATATGCAAAACCATAAATAATTTCTATCGGCATAGATGCGGGTTTGCCTATTTTAAAGTTGTTTCTGGAACGTTCGGTTTGTGCGCCCCATAATTTGTCGGCAGGTACTTTTACCTCGCCCATAGTGTCTTTTTCAATTCGGTATTTCATGATTATTCTTTTTAAAGGGATAAGCTACTGCAAAATTACTTAAAAGAAGTTCGATACTCAACAATACCC
>WFXA01000006.1 GCA_015490835.1 Flavobacteriaceae bacterium
TGCTAAACCTTTCAGATGTATCAAAGGGTGTTTACTTTGTAAGATTAAACACAAAACAAGGATATATTACTAAAAAAATTGTAAAACAGTAGTTTGTTATAGAAAGCGTATTAAAATGCTTTTTTTATTTTATATAAATCAAATTTTACTAACTTCGTTGCATCAACAATTTTTGGTATTATGTCAAACAATTTAAGCGAATTATTAGGAAGAAAAGGACTTCAAGAAAATCTTTTTGAAAAACTTGGTAAAGAAGCAGAACAAGAAGGAACTCCTTCGGCAGAAGAATTGGAAGCATTAGCCAACGATTTTTTGATTGGGGCAGCGAACACATTTGGGACTGCCAGTTTTTACGATTTTTTAAAACCCGAAAACAAAGGTAAAAAAATATATGTTTGTAACGGAACTGCCTGCGTTTGTGCCGGTACCCAAAATAATGTTATAGAAACATTAAAAAACAAGTTTAAAGCCGAAGAAATTGGTCATATGACCTGCTTGGGGCGTTGTCATGAAAACAGTGCTTTTCATTATAACAACAAAAACTATTCGGGGCAAGCCATAAATGAGTTAGATGAAATCATCAATGATAACAAGCAAGCAAATCAAGACGATTACCACGTAAAAGCTTCGGGTAAACAAATACTTACTCAAGCTTTTACATCTTTTGAAAAATATTACCAACCTTTTTTAGATGCCTTAAAAAAAGAACCGACAGATGTATTAGAAGAGATTAAAATTTCTAATGTAAGAGGAAGAGGCGGAGCCGGTTTTCCAATGGGGATGAAACTCGACTTTTGCCGAAAAGCACAAAGTGATGTAAAGTTTATTATTTGCAATGCAGACGAAGGAGATCCCGGAGCTTATTCCGACAGATACTTGTTAGAAAAACAACCCCACTCGGTTTTGTTCGGAATGCTAATAGCCGGTTATGTTACAGGTGCTTCATACGGAATTTTATACATACGTGCCGAATATCCCGAAGCTGCTCAAATTGTTGAAGCCGCAATAGCAGATTTAAAAAAGAATAATCTCATAGGAAACAACATAAACGGGAGCAATTTTTGCTTTAATTTTAAAATTATACGAGCCCAAGGTTCGTATATCTGCGGTGAAGAAACAGCACTTATTAACTCAATAGAAGGGCAACGTCCCGAAGTACGTGTTCGTCCGCCTTTCCCTGCACAAAAAGGATTGTTTAATAAACCCACAATCGTAAATAATGTCGAGACGCTAGCTGCGTTGCATTATATAATTAGTAACGGAGGACAATCATGGAAAAACATCGGTACCGATAAATCTTCCGGAACAAAATTGGTATCGCTCGACAGTTTTTTTAATAATCCGGGAATCTATGAAGTAGAAATGGGAACCCCACTTAAAATAGTTGTTAATGAATTAGGAGGAGGGTTTAAAGAGCCGATAAAAGCAATTCAAATAGGAGGTCCGTTAGGAGGTTTGATTCCGGTTTCAAAAATAAATGATTTAACACTCGACTTTGAATCCTTTTCGCAAAACGGATTTTTACTGGGACACGCATCGGTGGTAAGTATTCCTCAAGATTTTCCCATAATGAAATTTATCGAGCATCTTTTCGATTTTGCACAATACGAAAGTTGCGGAAAATGTTTTCCTTGCCGTTTAGGAACCAAACGCGCACACGAACTTACAAACAAAGCGTTAACGCAAAATTATAAAATTAACAAGATACTATTTGACGATTTGTTAACAACGCTCCAAGAAGGATCGCTTTGCGCTCACGGGGGAGGAATTCCGTTACCTGTACGAAATGCGCTTCAATATTTTGAAGAAGAATTACAGGATTATTTTGAAGAATGAATTTTTGATTTTAATAATTATTTTCTAAATAAATTATTCCGAACTCCATCTAAAATACTATTTTTGCCTATGCAAAACAACGTACTTATTTTAGATTTTGGGTCTCAATACACGCAACTTATTGCAAGACGAGTTAGAGAGTTAAATATTTATTGCGAAATTCATCCTTATCATCATATACCCGAGGATTTATCTGGTTTTAAAGCGGTTATTTTATCCGGCAGTCCGTTTTCGGTACGAGCAGAAGATGCTCCGCACCCGGACCTTTCAAAAATAAAAGGACACAAACCACTTCTGGCAATTTGTTATGGTGCACAATACCTGGCTCATAATTTTGGCGGTAACGTAGAAGCTTCTAATTCACGCGAATACGGAAGAGCGCACCTTACAAAAATCTATGATAAAACAGGGCTGTTTAAAGGCATACCACAAGGTAGTCAAGTATGGATGAGTCACGGTGACACCATTAAACAACTCCCTAAAAATGCTACCCTTATCGCCAGTACTGAAGATGTTGTAAATGCAGCCTACAAGTTTAATAACGAGCCAACTTACGCCATACAGTTTCATCCCGAAGTGTACCACACAACACACGGAAAAGAATTGCTGTTCGATTTTTTAGTAAACATAGCAAAAGTAAAACAAACTTGGACACCTGCTGCTTTTGTAGATACCACAGTACAGGATTTAAAAAACAAACTAAGAAACGATAAAGTAGTACTGGGTTTAAGCGGAGGTGTAGATTCTACCGTGGCTGCCGTACTGCTTCATAAAGCCATTGATAAAAACCTATATTGCATTTTTGTAAATAACGGATTACTACGTAAAAACGAATTTGAAAACGTACTGCATCAATACAAAGATATGGGATTGAATGTAAAAGGAGTTGATGCCTCAAAACGTTTTCTTACAGCTTTAAAGAACTTAAGCGACCCCGAAAAAAAACGAAAAGCTATTGGTAATACTTTTATCGAAGTATTTGATGAAGAAGCACATAAAATACAAAACGTACATTGGTTGGCGCAAGGAACCATTTATCCCGATGTAATTGAAAGTGTTTCGGTAAACGGTCCCTCGGTTACTATAAAATCGCATCATAATGTTGGAGGATTACCAGATTTTATGAAACTAAAAATCGTCGAACCGCTTCGTATGTTGTTTAAAGACGAAGTACGAAGAGTAGGAAAACAATTGGGGATTGATGCTGAATTACTTGGTAGGCATCCCTTTCCCGGTCCCGGATTAGCCATTAGAATTCTCGGCGATGTTACTCAAGATAAAGTTCGTATTCTGCAAGAAGTAGATGCCATTTTTATAAGCGGACTTAAAAAATGGAATTTATATAATAAAGTTTGGCAAGCAGGAGCAATATTGTTACCGGTAAATAGTGTTGGTGTAATGGGAGACGAAAGAACCTACGAAAAAGTAGTTGCGTTAAGAGCCGTACAATCTACAGATGGAATGACGGCAGACTGGGTGAATTTACCTTATAAATTTTTACAAGAAACATCAAACAATATAATAAATAAAGTAAAAGGCGTTAATAGAGTAGTGTACGATATTAGTTCAAAACCTCCGGCAACCATTGAATGGGAATAAAACTCGATGGAAAACAACTGTAGCTCTCCGTAATTTAATATAAATAGAAACTAAAATCACTATATTTGAAAAATCAAAAACAGTTAGGCACAAACCTTGCATATACCTTTTTGAAAACAATTATTTAAATGAAAAAAATAATAATCCTATTTATTTTTGGTCTGCTTACATTATCACTTCAAGCACAGCAATACATAAGCCATACCGTTAAAAAAGGTGAAACAGTCTTTAGTATTGCAAAAAAATACCATATTTCAGTCGAAGAAATTTATGCTTTAAACCCCGATGCTAAAAACGGAATAGGAGTTACCACAATCTTAGTAATACCTACAAAAGATAATATCATTGCTTCCGAAAAGGTAAAATTTAAAAAACACAAAGTTCGTCGTAGAGAAACATTGTTTAGCATTGCCCAAAAATACAATATAAGCATAGACGATATTAAAAAGTACAACAAGCATTTGTATAGCAAATCGCTTAAAAAAGGTGAAAAATTACGCATTCCGGTAGGCATTGCTAAAACAACTTCACAAACAACAACCGAAGGTGCTTCAACCACGTCATCTTCATCAAAAAATTATCATACAGTTATTGCCAAAGAAACCAAATACGGCATTGCTCGTAAATATGGAATCTCAATTGCCGAATTGGAAACACAAAACCCACAAATTAAAGACGGACTTAAAATTGGGATGAAGCTCGTTGTACCCGAAAATTCGGTTACAGATTCTGCCACGATCGAAAATGATAATTTTAAATTTTACGAAGTACAACCCAAAGAAGGATTTTTTAGACTAAAAGTAAAACTAGGACTTACAAAAGCAGAAATAATAGCACTTAATCCCTATGCAAAAAACGGATTAAAAGAAGGGATGATTTTAAAGATTCCAAAACGCAATAACGAAGAAATAAATGATGACAATCTAATAGAAAGCGTTAATCTTGAAAATAGATTATCCAATTTTTCTACAAAAAATGTAGTAGTAATGCTCCCTTTTCAGCTCGAAAAATTAACCGATTCAACCGAGGCAAATAAGCAAGTCATAAAACGCAGTAAGCGATTGCGAGTAGCGATAGATTTTTATTCGGGAGTATTAATGGCACTCGATTTTGCAAAAGAACTTGGTATTTCTTCAAATGTTACAGTGTACGATACAAAAGCCAGCGAAAAAACGGTAGGTAAAATAATTTCCGAAAATAATTTTGAAAATACCGACGTGGTTATAGGACCGCTTTTACAAAAAAATGTTTCAAAAGCCGCATACCTTTTAGAAGAAAAAAATATTCCGGTTTTTTCACCCTTAAGTAATCGAAAAACAAAACTATATGCTAATTTTTTTCAAACCATTCCTTCACAGGAATTATTGGAAAACAAAATGCTTCAATTTTTAAAAAATAATAGCGAAGAAAAAAATATAATTATCATAGCAGACAGTAAAAGAGGTGCTCAAAAACAAAAACTTTTAGAGATTCTTCCGGAGTCTAAAGTCGTTGACCTGCGAACAAGCAAAAAAGGAGAGTTTTTGTACGCTACCGATATTGAGAATATTATAGATGAAACAAAACCAAATTGGGTGATCTTAGAAACAACAAATCCGGTAATATTAAGTAACGTAATTGGGTTGTTAAACGGAATACCTAAAACAAAGAAAATACGCTTATTTACACTTGAAAAAAACAAGGAATACGATTACCATGACATTTCTAATATGCACTTAGGAAACCTAAACTTTACTTTTCCATCGGTTCAAAAACCCTACGATCATAAAGATGTAAACTCATTTATAGCAAGTTATAAAAATAAATACGGTGTATTGCCAAACCGCTATGCCGTACGCGGTTTTGATGTAATGTACGACGTGTTGTTACGGCTCTCGGTTGCCAATAACATTTACGATGCTTACAAATACCCGACTCAATATATCGAGAACAAATTTAAATACACCAAAAAGATGTTTACCGGATACCAAAATGAAGCATGTTACATCTTAAAATACAATCCGGATTTAAGTATTGAGGTAATTCAATAAAAAAATAATTAAGTTTTTTTACGTTAGATTTTTATGAAGTTATTAGTTACTGTGTTTATTTGTTTGTTTTTGTTTATTTTTCCTGCAAACGAAAAAATTACTTGGCAAGAAAACCGAAAACTCACTTGGGCAGATTTTAAAGCCGAACAAAAACCTCAAAACGATTTTGTGGCAAGTACAAGTTCAGGAATTTCCTTTTCTTATTCCTTTACATTTTCAGAAGGTAAGATGCAATATGAAACATCGGTAAGTAGTAATTTTTATCCGTTAGAATCTTGGTACAATCCCAAAGAAGTTACACCCTACATATTAC
>WFXA01000007.1 GCA_015490835.1 Flavobacteriaceae bacterium
GAATTAATATTTTAGGGAATGTTTTTTGCTTGTTATACTTAGCAATCATGTTATCGTTATAGTTCATCTGCTTTTCAGAAATTATATCGATTCGTCGAGGTTTATCAATCATAACCAAAACAAAATTACTTGCATTTTCTTCAAATTCTTTTGTATAGAAAAAATCTTCTTTAAGCATCTTACAAGGGGCACACCAGTCACTTCCAGTAAAGTACATTAGTATGGGTTTGCCTGTTTTTTTCGATATTTTTTGAGCCTTTTCAAGATTGGTCAACCAGCCTAATTTTATATTCGACGCCTGCGAAAAAGAATACGTGGTGGTTACTAAGACTACTAATAAAAATATTTTTTTCATATGTAACATCCAATTGCTCATTACTTATTTAGCATAATTTATGCCAAATTTATAATAAAAAAAAGAATTCCCAAAATTTGAGAATTCTCTTTCTTCTTACGTTGATGGTTTTAACGTAATGACTAACTAAAAAAGTTATTAGTTATTAATTAATCTAAATTCTGTTCTACGGTTAACAGCGTGTTGTCTTTCAGTACAAGAAACACCGTCTGCACATCTGTTTTTAAGTCTGGTCTCACCATAACCGTTAGCTACTAATAAACTAGGGTTAACACCTTTGGACTCTAAATATCTAACAACAGCTTGTGCTCTTCTTTCAGATAGGTCTTGATTAGAAGCTTTAGAACCTCTAGAATCGGTATGTGAAGCTATTTCTAACTTAACACCCGGATTTTGTTGTAATACCGGCATTAATCGAGTATCTATAAGTCTTTTTGCTTCTGCAGTTAATGTAGCACTACCTAAGTTCCATCTTATTGGAAGAGCTTGGTATTCAACTAATGCACATTCTACCTCTTTCCAAGTAGTTAATCCACCTTTGGTTTTGAGTACTTCTTTAGTTACTGTTCTGTATTCTGCAGGGATAGTTTCTTCCGTTGTTGAAGCATCTTTATCCAGTACAGTTCTTGTTATGTTTGCATATTCTGCAGGAACTTCTTCCTCTATTACTTTAGCTGGTTCTATAACTACTCGTTTTGTATAGGTAGCTGTTTTTTCTGGTATTGGATTTCTGTTAAACGAAGCATCATTTGCTAAACGTGTAACTGAAACAGTGGTAAACTCTGCAGGATAACCTTTATAACACCAATAGCGACAATCATCCGGATTTCCGGAAGCACAGTCGGGTGCCGGAGCGCCTAATTCCCATTGTGCGTAAGCTGGTTTAATTTCGATAGTTTCAGAATCTGATGTAAATGAAGCCGGTGTAATCGTTATCGTAGAAGCCCCTTCTTTTTTTACATAACTAATTGTTTCTGTTCCCCATTTTGCAGGCACAATGCGTAATTTTTTACTTGCTTCTTTTACCAATACTTTTTCTGTTACTGTACGGTAAGAAGCTGGTACAACACGTAATTTTTTGTAAGCAGGACGGGTCATAATTTGAACTGTCTCATTTACATACACATCTGGAGTTGTACAACGTACATAACATTTCCCGGTAGTTGGGTTGGGTGGTAAATCTTGCGCTTGTGCAATGTTTGCAATAAATAACGCAATACCGAAAAGAATAATTTTTTTCATAATCGTTGATGTTTTGTTTAAATTTCACTTTGCAAAGGTACTAACATACAAAATTTATTTTAATAAAGTATTAACTATTAAAAATATTTTTCGTTAACCAGTATCAAAACATCGATTAAGTGTATTGTTTTGTTAGTTCCATACTTTTTACGTTGTTTTTATATGTTATTTTTTTTTATGATATTTATACTCTGAAATAATGTATAATTTTAAACTCAAAAATATGTTCGAATTAAAACAAAAAGACGATAAGTACCACTTTGTACTTAAAGCAAAAAACGGTCAAGTAATTTTATCCAGTCAGATGTACGCAAGTAAGAGTGGCGCACTTAACGGGATTGAATCAGTAAAGAAAAATTGCGGTGATGATAATTGCTGGGAACGCAAAGTTGCTAAAAATGGTAAACATTACTTTAATTTAAAGTCTACAAATGGACAAATCATTGGTTCAAGCCAAATGTATGCTGGAGAGTCCGGAATGGAAAATGGCATAAAATCTATTAAAGAAAATGCTCCGGGAGCAGCTGTTAAAGAAATAGAAGCTTAATTAACCATTGGTTAAAAATGTAAAAGGTCGCCAGTTGGGCGACCTTTTGTGTTATAATTCAACAGAATTTATTATTTCTAAAAATCTTTTGTGCATTTCGGGTGAATAATCCAGATGAGTTACCAATCGCAATTTACCTTGTCCCATACTGCTTATTTTTACACCTAAATCGTTCATTTTACTCAAAAATAACTCTTGCGATAAGCCTTCTTTTAAATAAAAAATAATAATATTGGTTTCTACCGGTTCTACCCTACTTACATACATTTGGCTTATTAAAGTTTCTTCTATTTCTTTTGCTTTTTGATGATCCTCTTGCAGGCGTTCAACATTTTTTGTTATTCCGTATAAACCGGCTGCTGCCATAAATCCAATTTGTCGCATAGCACCTCCAAAAACCTTTCTTATTCTCCTTGCTTTTTTCATTACTTCAGTATTTCCCATTAACACCGTACCTATGGGAGCGCCCAGTCCTTTACTTAAACAAATCGATATGGAGTCAAACACTTCGCCATATTGTTTTGGTGTATGTCCCTTTGCTACAATAGCATTCATTAATCTGGCACCATCTAAATGAAAACCTAACTTATGTTTATTACAAACTTCTCTAATTTTAAGTATTTCATTAAAATCATAACAGGCTCCTCCTCCTTTATTGGTGGTGTTTTCTAAACAAACCAAAGAAGTTAGCGGACTGTGATAAAAGTCGGGTGGATTGATACTTTCTTCAACTTGTTCTGCAGTTATCATGCCTCTATTACCCTGAATGAGTTTGCACGAAACACCACTGTTAAAGGAAGCTCCACCGGCTTCAAAATTATACACATGTGCCCAAATATCGCATATTAATTCATCTCCCGGCTGGGTATGTAATTTAATTGCAGCTTGGTTAGCCATACTTCCGGTAGGGAAATAAACCGCAGTATCCATCCCAAATAATTCTTCCATATAATGCTCAAGCTTAGTGACAGTTGAATCTTCTCCAAAAACATCATCACCCACTTTGGCATTTAAGATAGCTTCCAACATTTTAGGTGTTGGTTTTGTAACGGTATCGCTTCGTAAATCTATAATCATTTTTGAATATTTTTTAATTATTTAAAAGCAATTGTGCCTAAACCAAAAACACACTCAATAAACATATAGTTAATGCAAGATTTTAACTCATATCAAAATATTTTCCCGAAATGTATAAATTTACTTGCAAATAATTTTAAGATACACTGTTAAATTCTATTTTTGCTTCAAATAAAAAATGACTTATGATAACGATTGACCAAGTAAATAATCTTAAAAAACGCCTGGATGCGTTAAGGAGGTATCTTTGACATTGCCGAAAAGAAAATAGAAATAAGTAACGACGAAGAAAAAACTTTTGACCCTAATTTTTGGAACAACCCCAGAGAAGCGAAAGCGTTTATGAAAATGCTTCGGAATAAAAAAAGTTGGGTAATAGATTTTGAAAAAGCCGAAACTTATTATGAAGAAGTAGAAATTTACTTTGAATACCTAAAAGAAGGGGAAGGAACGCCCGAGCAACTTGAAAAAGCATATCATAACGCATTAGAACAAATTGAAGCATTAGAGTTTAGAAATATGCTTAGCGAGGAAGGAGATTCAATGAGTGCCGTATTGCAAATTACTGCGGGTGCAGGTGGTACCGAAAGTTGCGATTGGGCACAAATGCTTATGCGAATGTACTTAATGTGGGCAGAAAAAAGAGGATTTAAAGTAAAAGAATTAAATTATCAAGAGGGCGATGTAGCAGGTGTAAAAACCGTTACGCTTGAAATAGACGGCGAATATGCATTTGGTTGGTTAAAAAGTGAAAACGGTGTACACCGGTTGGTGCGTATTTCTCCTTTTGACAGCAATGCCAAGCGACATACCAGTTTTGCGTCGGTGTATGTGTATCCGCTTGCAGATGATGGTATTGAAATTGAAATAAATCCGGCGGATATTTCTTGGGATTTTGCCCGCAGTAGCGGTGCCGGCGGACAAAACGTTAATAAAGTAGAAACCAAAGCCATACTTACCCACCGTCCTACCGGAATTGTTATTCATAACTCAGAGACCAGGTCGCAACTTGAAAACAGAGAAAAAGCCATGCAAATGCTTAAATCGCAATTGTATGAAATTGAACTAAGAAAAAGACAAGCTCACCGAGCCGAAATAGAATCAAGCAAAATGGCGATTGAATGGGGTTCTCAGATTAGAAACTACATACTTCACCCATATAAGTTAGTTAAAGACCTACGCACAGGCTACGAAACCGGAAACACCGAAGCTGTTTTAAACGGAGAAATTGACGAATTTTTAAAAGCCTACTTAATGATGACCGGACAAAAAGAAAACGAAAATGAGTTATAATTTTAAAAAATAATTTAAAAAAAACTCCTGTGCAATTACCGAAGTAACACACAGGATAATTACAGTAAGAAAAAATGTTTTATTTATGGTTTATTGATAGTAATCAAAATCCCATTTTATGATTTTAGAAAAACCGTTTATTTATTCTTTATTAAAATCTCCTGCATTAACAACTGTCCATTCTTTAAAAGGTTTTAAATATTTTTTAATTGCTTTATTAACATCATCTACCGTAAGTTTTTTGATATTTTTCTCTAGGTTTTTCTGAAAATCCATAGTTCGGTGATAATATAAATTATTGTTGATTAAAGTAGATAGTTCTCCATCTTTTGCTCTCGAAACAGCTTGTCCTTGTACCCAACCGTTTATAGCATTATCCAATTCTTCTTGTGTTATTCCGTCTTTAATTAGACTATCTATTTCTTCTTTAAGTCCCAATTGTACTTTATCATAATTAGCAGGCGCATAAATGGCATACACGAAGAAAGAAGAAGTTTTATCTTCTTTATCTCCATCTACGCTAAAATTAGCACCTACACCGTAGCTAACACCATCTTTTTGGCGTAACCTGTCTGCCAGTCTGGAATTTAAAAAACCGCCTCCTAAAATAGATGAAGCAATTCGTATAGCCGGATAATCAGGATCGGTATCACACATTTTAACGGCTAATGTTCCAAAAGTAGTCGCATTTTTCTTATCTGGAGTTATAATATCCTCATTTACCGGTTTGTTGGGAGTATAAGGATCTTTTATTTCCTTGTATGGATGTTTGCTTTTAAAATTAGAAAATTCTTTTTCAATAAATTGTTTAACTTCATCTTTATTAAAAGTACCAATTCCAATTAATGTACTTCGTCCTAAGCCATAAAATTCGTTATAGAATTTTGAAATATCTTTTACGGTCACATTTTTTATCGCATCAACTTCCTCATCAATTGTCATATTGTATAAAGGGTGTCCTTTGGGATAATGGTTATTAATAATTCTAAGCCGTTTAGATGCTAAAAACTGCGGATTGGCTTTATTTTGTTCTATTCTTGCTAATCGCTGGGTTTTGAGTTTTTCCAATTCGGCTTCGTCAAATTTGGGTTGTTTAATCATCTCTGCCATTAATTGAAGCGTGGGCATTAAATTTTCACGAGTAGAATTTACCGTTACATATATGTTTCCGGCTTTGGCATAAAAGAAGATAGAAGATTTTAATTTACTTAATTCGTCTTCAATTTGTTGCCTGGTTTTAGATTTTGTTCCTTTATTAAGCATAGATGCTGTAAATGAAGGAATAAGTCCTTTTCCGGTTAGCGATTTTACATCGCCATTTCTTAAATTAAAACTCAATGAAACGGTTTCTCCTCTATTGGTTTTTTCAATCATTCCGTATTCAACTCCATTTTTAAGTGTACCTTGATCTAATCTTTTGGTAATATTGTCATAGCTTACATCAAAGGCTTCACCGGCATCAAACCCTTTTTTTCCTTTGTAGTTTGTAACTAATTTTTCAAAATTTTCGGTGCGATCTATTTTTACTCGTTGCGGTTCTTTAGTAGGAATAAAACGTCCAATCGTTCTATTTGTTGGAATGAGATATTTTTTTGCTGCCTTATTTACCTGTTCAAGAGTTATGTTTTTAATTCTATCCCTATGAATAAAGGCTAATCGCCAGTCTCCTGCACCAATAAATTCACTCATATAAGTTCCTAAAAAAGCGGAGTTTCGACTCATTTGGTCTATTTGTTTTAAAATTGTAGCTTTAGCTCTATCCAGTTCTTCTTGTGTAATGGGTTTAATGTTATCCAGAGTATTTTTTAAGATGATTTCTACTTCCTCTGAATTTTTATCACTTGGAACATCAATATTTATATACATAAACCCCGGTTCTTTAGTAAAAGGTGCAAAAGCCCAAAGTGAGGAAGCCTTTTGGGTATCTATTAATTCTTTGTACAATCTTCCTGAAGGGGTATCGGTAAGTATTTCTTTTACGACAATCATTGCAGCATAATCTATGTGCGAACCTGCGGGAATATGGTACAAAGCCGAAACAATTTGTAAATCTCCGGTTCGGTTTACGGTTACTCTTTTTTCTCCATCTTGGGGAGGCTCTTCTGTGTAAGATTGAAGAAGAGGTGTTTCCGGATTTTTGAGATTTCCGAATTTTTCTTCAATTAATTTTAATACTTCCTCTTTATTAAATTTTCCGGTCACCATTAAAACGGCATTATCGGGACGGTAGAATTTTTTATAAAAGGCTTTTAAATTTTCAATAGGAACGCGCTCAATGTCCGACCGGTTTCCAATGGTTGAATTTCCATAGTTATGCCACATATAGGCTGCGTCGATAACTTTTTGCATCAATACTCCGGTTGGATTGTTTTCACCACTTTCAAATTCATTTCTCACAACGCTAAATTCACTATCTAAATCTTCTTTCGCTATAAAAGAGTTTAACATTCTATCGGCTTCTAAATCTAAAGCCCATTCAAGATTTTCGCTAGTAGCGTTAAATGTTTCAAAATAATTAGTTCGATCGTAATAAGTAGTACCATTGGGTCTGGCACCTCGTGAGGAGAGTTCTTTCGGAATATCCTTATGTTTGGGTGTGCCTTTAAAAACCATGTGTTCTAATAGATGAGCCATTCCTTTTTCACCATATCCTTCATGTCTTGATCCTACCAAATAAGTGATGTTTACGGTAATTGTTTGTGCAGAATTATCAGGGAAAAGTAAAACTTTAAGACCATTAGGCAGTTGATATTCGGTAATGCCTTCTACTTGTGCGGTTTGCTTTAGTTGTGCCAAAGCATTGGATACTAAAAACACAAAAAGCAATAGTATTAATTTTGAGATAAATTGTTTTTTCATTATTAGAGGTTTTACTGGATTTATAATAATTGTTTGTTAAAATAGTTATTTTGTTACTTTCATCTTTAATTACTTTCCTCCTTTTGCTTGTAAATCTTCAATACACAACGGGTCTAACTGCGGGAGTACACTTCTCCCTTTTAGTATTTGAGCACTTCTGCTATTGCTTTCATAATACATTAAACAACCTTCAACTTTGCAGTGCTTGTCATGCGATATGTCTTCATGATATTGATGAATATCATCATCCTGAATATTTACGAGTCCAAAAATATGAGCAAATTCGTGATTTAGCGTGGTTGCCTCCAGAGTAGAAAGAATGATGCCTTGTGATGCACTAACTTCAACAAGGGTCTTTTGATAAATTACTATTGAAGTATTTCTGTAGGCAGACCCCAAAGTTTTTAATGTGTTTGTGTCGGAACTGCTATTTCCGTTCGAGAAAAAAACATAAACGGCAATATTGTCATCAACGGTAAACTCTGATCGGTTTTGATTTTCAATCTCTTTTATTTCAGCAAGTGTAAAGGGATATCCTGAAATATCGGGTATGGTTCTTTCTATATACGTTATTCCCTCCGGTTTATTAACACGTTCATTTAAAAAATTTTTAAAAGCATCTATACTCTCCTGAAGCGGTCTGTATGATTGTGTATATACCAACTCAACAGTCATACTTTTATAGATGTCGTCAGATAATAAATCTTCGGCAGAAACGCCCAGTGCCTTCAAGTTTTCAGCTTTACTATCATCAATTACACTTTCGGTATCTTTTTTGCAAGAAGTAAAAATGAAACCAAATAAAATGAAAAATAAAAATATTGTATTGTTAATTCGCATTATAGTATCTTTGTTCTACAAACTTAATTTAAAATTTTTGAAATGAAAAAAACATTCCTTCTTTTAACGTTCCTTTTAACATTTTGTTTTACAGGAAACGCACAAACAGACGATTTTGGTAAAATTATTGTCGAATATCTAAAAATAAATGGTACACCAGAGCAATACAGCCTTGCCTATGATAATATGTTTGATGTGCTAAAAAAACAGTTTAAAAATGCCAATGTACCCGAAAAAGTTTGGACAAAATTGCATAACGATGGAAAACAAAAAAGCATAAGCGATATTTTAAACTTTTTAACCTTTGCTTATAAAAACCATTTTACAAAAGACGATATTATAGCCTTAACCGAATTTTATAAAACCGATGCCGCAAAGCAAATGCTTACTGATGTTGCCGGATTAACGCAAGAACAGAATGAAGAAATTGCTGCTTTTTTTACCGGAGAGGTAGGAAAGAAAACCCTAGATGTTAAAGAAGCGCTGGCAAAAGACATTTCTGAAATATCCGGTCATTGGAGCCGTGATTTGTTTAAAGAAAAATTAAGCGCATTGGTGAAAATGGGATATAACAACAATTAGGGATATTTTTTGACCTAAGTTTTTAAATTAAACCAAATAAATAGCGGAAACAAAATAACTGTATGTTAACAAAATTTGAGTATTTACCGGATGAATCTCGTATATGGATATATCAAGCCAACAGAAAATTAACTGATGAAGAAGTACTTTTTATTAAAGAAAAAACTACCGGTTTTCTTGAAAATTGGACGGCGCACGGGCAAGATTTGGAAGCCGGATTTGAAATAAAATACAACCGGTTTATCATCATTGGACTCAATCAACAAAATGCTTCGGCTTCCGGATGCAGTATCGATGCTTCAGTAAAATTTATGCAATCGTTAGAGAAAGAATTAGGAGTTGATTTACTCGACAAAATGAATGTTACTTTTTACAACGGTGAGTTTATTGCACATAAATCATTACTGGATTTTAAGAAAATGGCAAAAGCACGCTCGATATCTAAAGATACGGTAGTGTTTAACAATTTGGTTACCACAAAAGCCGAATACCTCACAAGTTGGGAAGTACCGGCTAAAGACAGTTGGCATAGCAGATTTATATCCTAGATGTATGTGATATGAAAAAAATAATAGCTCCCGCATTTTTTCTACTATTGTGTTTTACCATTTCGGCACAGCAAATTAATCCATTGCTTGTTAAAGACTACCAAGTACAAAAAAAATGGGTAGATAGTGTGTACGGTACACTTTCGTTACAAGAAAAAGTTGGGCAGTTGTTTATGGTTGATATTTACTCCAGCGATCCGAAAGAAAAAGTCGATAAAATAAAATCCTTGATTAAAAACTATTACATCGGAGGCATTATTTTTTCAAAAGGAGGACCCAAACAACAAGTAAAACTCAACAATGAGTTTCAATCTCTTAGTCGTGTACCTTTACTAATGGCGATGGATGCCGAGTGGGGTTTGGCAATGCGATTAGATTCTACCTATGCGTTTCCTTATAATATGACTCTTGGTGCTATTAAAGAAGACAGTATTGTTGAAAAAGTGGGTTTTAGGATAGGCGAGCAAGTTAAAAGAATGGGAATGGGAATTAATTTTGCACCTGTAGTTGATATTAATACCAATCCTAAAAACCCGATTATAGGAAACCGATCCTTTGGCGAAGATAAAGAAAATATAACCCGTAAGTCGCTGGCTTTCCTTGCCGGAATGCAACGTGCCGGAATTATTGGAAACGCCAAACACTTTCCGGGACATGGCGATACCAGTACCGATTCTCATAAAACATTACCTACTGTCTCTTTTTCTGAAAAACGAATAGACAGTGTCGAATTATACCCATACAAACAACTTATTTCTCAAGGGTTAAGTAGCGTTATGGTAGCACATCTTAATGTTCCTTCAATAGAAGAGAAAGAAGGTTTGCCTTCTTCGGTTTCAAAAAAGATTGTTACCGGTTTATTAAAACAAAAATTAGGTTTTAACGGGCTTATTTTTACCGATGCTTTAAGTATGAAGGGAGCTTCTAACTTTAAAGAACCCGGCGAGATAGATTTGGCAGCTTTTCTTGCAGGAAACGATATGCTGTTAATTCCCGAAAATGTACCTAAAGCACATAAACTTCTTGTAAATGCTTACCGTGAAGGTGTAATTTCCGAAAAACGATTGGCACATTCGGTAAAGAAAATTTTACAAGCAAAATACAAAGTAGGATTAAATAACTACCAACCTGTTTCTTCAAAAAATTTAATCAAAGATTTAAACACACCTTTTGACGATGTTTTGTACGAAGAAATTATCGCTAATGCGGTAACAGTTATTAAAAACAAAGAAGCTATTCTTCCTATAAAAAATGTAGAAGACACAAAAATTGCGTATGTTAATCTTGGAAATTCAGACGGAACAGAGTTTTTTAAAACCCTTCGGAAATATACTTCTGTAAGTTGGATAAAAGGAAAAAATATTACCGATTATTTAAAAAAATTAAAAAAATACGATTACGTAATTTTAGGCTTTCATAAACCGAATAATTCACCTTGGGAAAGCTATAAATTTAACGAAAAAGAACGGGAGTTAATTTCGAAAATTGCCCAACAAAATAAAGTTATTCTGGATGTATTTGCAAAACCTTATGCCTTACTCGATATAAAAGATTTTTCTTCTATTGAAGCTATTATGGTTTCGTACCAAAACAGTAACATAAGCCAGAGTATTTCTGCTCAAATTATTTTTGGAGCCAGAGCAGCTAAAGGAGTATTACCGGTTTCAATAGGCAAAACTTTTCCTGTAGGAACCTCTCTTGAAACACAATCGTTAAAAAGGCTTCAATACGGTACTCCCGAAAGTGTAGGAGTAAGTTCTGAGGGTTTAAAATCAATAGATTCACTCGCAAAAGTTGGACTTTGGGGAAAAATGATGCCTGGTGCACAAATTCTGGTTGCCCGTAAGGGAAAGGTGATTTATCAAAAAAACTTCGGGTATTTTACTCCCAAACATAAGACAAGAGTAAAAGATAATACCATTTACGACTTGGCTTCACTAACCAAAATATTGGCTACCTTACCTATTATTATGCAACTTTATGATAGAGGTGTAATTACGATGGATACCACAGTAGGTGAGCTGCTTCCCGAGTTTAAAAACAGTAATAAGTCTAAGATAACCCTTAAAAAAATGCTTTCGCATTATGCGCGTTTTAAAGCCTGGATTCCGTATTATATTCATACGGTAGATAGCGTAACCAAGCAACCTTTAGAGAAGTATTATGCGAAGAAATACTCCAAAGAATTTAAATATAAAGTAGCTAAAGATTTATACATGCGAACCGATTATAAAGACAGCATTTATAAATTAATAAAAGAAAGCGAATTGCGCGAACGGGTTGGGTATAAATACAGCGATTTACCGTATTACTTGTTAAAAAAATACATCGAAGACTTTTACGGTACGCCACTTGAGGAAGTAGTACAACGAAGTATTTACAGAAGTCTGGGTGCTAATTATACCGGCTTTTTACCACTGAAACGTTTTTCGATAAATCAAATTCCACCCACCGAAGATGACGACTACTTTAGGCAACAAACCGTACGCGGATATGTTCATGACCAAGGTGCTGCTATGTTGGGAGGAGTAAGTGGACATGCTGGACTTTTCAGTAATGCAAACGATGTGGCAAAAATTATGCAAATGTATCTTCAAAAAGGATTTTACGGAGGAGTGCGCTATTTTAAACCCAAAACACTGGACGCATTTAACACCTGCTATTTTTGCGATAAAGATGTAAGGAGAGGCGTAGGTTTCGACAAACCGCAACTGGGAGATGTAGGTCCTACTTGTGGATGTGTTTCTATGTTAAGTTTTGGTCATAGTGGTTTTACAGGAACATTTACATGGGCAGATCCCGAAAAAGAAGTGGTGTATGTCTTTTTATCGAATCGAACATATCCTACCGCAACAAACAGAAAAATTATTAAAAATAATTTAAGAAGTAACATACAGCAAGCCATTTACGACGCTATCGATAGGTTTGAATATGAAAAATTAATGAAGTATAAAGTAAAACAATAAATCCAATAAACTCCTAAATGAAAATAGCTATCGTTTGTTATCCAACCTTTGGAGGAAGTGGTGTAGTTGCTACCGAATTAGGTATTGCATTAGCCGAAAAAGGGCATGAAGTACATTTTATAACGTACAAACAGCCGGTTAGATTAGAGCTACTACATAAGCATGTGCATTACCACGAAGTAGAAGTTCCCTCATACCCGTTATTTCATTATCAGCCTTACGAGTTAGCTCTATCAAGTAAGTTGGTAAATATGATTAAAAAATACGATATAGAACTACTGCATGTTCATTATGCCATACCCCATGCATACGCCGGTTATATGGCGAAAAAAATGTTAGCCGAAGAAGGTATTTTTGTTCCTATGGTCACAACACTTCACGGAACCGATATTACACTGGTAGGAAGTCATCCGTTTTACAAGCCTGCAGTTACCTTTAGTATTAATAAAAGTGATATTGTAACCTCGGTTTCTCAAAGTTTAAAAGAAGACACTCTGCGACTTTTTGATATTGAAAATGAAATTTATGTGGTTCCTAATTTTATCGATATGTCCAAGTCTACTAACCCGTTTACTCCTTGTCAGCGAGAACTTATGGCAGACAACAATGAAAAAATTATTACGCACATTAGTAATTTACGTCCTGTTAAACGAATTAAAGATGTAATAGAAATTTTTTATCGAATTCAAAAAGAAATTCCTTCTAAATTAATTGTAGTGGGAGAAGGACCCGATAAATTATCTGCAGAAAAATTATGCAAAAAATTAAACATTGAAGAAAAGGTGTTTTTTGTAGGAAACAGTAGCGAGATAGACAAAATATTGTGTTTTAGCGATTTGTTTTTATTGCCTTCCGAAAAAGAAAGCTTCGGATTGGTTGCACTCGAAGCTATGGTATGTGGCGCACCGGTTATTTCAAGTAATACCGGCGGTTTACCCGAAGTAAACATACAAGGTTACAGTGGCTATTTAAGCGATGTAGGGAATGTAGAAGAAATGGCTAAAAATGCTATTTCAATTCTTAAAGATGAAGAAAAATTGAGCCGGTTTAAGAAAAACGCCAAAGAAGTAGCTTCTCGATTTGACACAAAAAAAATAGTGCCTCAATATGAAGCACTATATAAAAAAGCCTAACTTACTCATAATGATAGGATTGATGGCATCTAATTGGTATTACTTACGCAAAATAGTTTTTGCCATTTTTTTACCCAATTCTACACCCCATTGGTCGTAACTAAAGATATTCCAGATAACACCTTGCACAAAAATTTTGTGCTCATACATCGCTATTAGCATACCCAATGTATAAGGAGTAAGTTTTTTAAATAAAATGGTATTTGAAGGTTTGTTGCCGGTAAAAAAATTATACTTATTCGCTACATCGGTTTTGTATGTTCCTTTCATCAAGGCAGTAGATTGTGCATAAAAATTTGCCATTAACAGATTGTGATGTAATTTGTTATTAAAAAGCGACTGATTGAAACCAATAAAATCTACCGGAGCGATCTTTGTTCCTTGATGCAACAATTGCATAAAAGCGTGTTGGGCATTGGTTCCTGTGCTTCCCCAAACTATGGTTCCAGTTTGGTATGTAACAGGATTTCCGGTGCGGTCTGTACTTTTCCCGTTGCTTTCCATCGAGGCTTGTTGCAAGTAATCTACAAAATAGTGTAAGTATTGCGAATAGGGAATAACGGCTTCGGTTTCAAAATCAAAAAAATTAGCGTACCATACAGAAAGTAACGCCATTAAAACCGGTATGTTTTCAGAAAATGGTGCATTTTTAAAATGGGTATCTACTTTGTATGCACCTTGAAGTAAGAATTCAAAGTTTTTATAACCTATGGCACAACAAGTAGAAAGTCCCACTGCACTCCATAAAGAAAATCTTCCTCCTACCCAATCCCACATCGGGAAAATATTTTCGGAATAAATACCAAAGCCTTCGGCTTCTTTTTTGTTTGCCGTAACAGCAACAAAATGGCGTTCGATATCTAATTGCGTAGCTTTTTGTAAAAACCATTGTCTGATTGTATTGGCATTTGCCATGGTTTCTTGGGTAGTAAAACTTTTAGATACTATTATAAATACAGTGTTTTCGAGGTTTATTTTTTTTAAGATATCTTGTACATGGTCACCATCTACATTAGATATATAATGTATGTTTAAATGATTTTTATAATAAGACAATGCGTTGGTTACCATTTTGGGACCCAAATCGCTTCCGCCAATTCCTATATTTACTACATCGGTAATTTTTTTTCCGGAAAAACCGGTCCATTTTCCTTTGATAATATGGTTCGAAAAGCGTTTCATTTTCCGAAGTACTTTTTTAACCGAATACTTCATCTCACCAAAATCTCGTAATTTTGTGTGCAACACAGCTCTATCTTCGGTTTTATTTATTTTTTCTCCCGAAAATTGTGCTTCTATAGCTTCTTGTAATTTACATTCTTCGGCTAATTGAAGCAATAAATCTTTGGTTTGTTGTGTAATGCGATTTTTTGAATAATCTAACTGAACTTCTTCAAGTGTAACCGAAAATTGCTTTTCTCGGTCTAAATTTTCAGCAAATAAATCTACCATATGCTCGTGTTTTATTTCTTCAAAATGATGTTGAAGTTTTTTCCAAGCTTCTGTGGTTGTAGGATTTACTGATGGAAATGCCATAAGGTTAATTATTATAGGGATTGTTTTTGATAGTATTTAATTAATCCGTCTATTGGTCTGCGAACTATTTTGCCCAGACTAAGATGGTACGGTTTCATAGCATCTTCAATTATCTCTTTAGATAAATGAGCGATAGAGCCTATAAAATGAATAGGAACTTGTTGCGCTTCTTTATAACAAAGGATTCTTGATTCGATAAAATTTTTGATCCCTTCGGAAAGGAGATTATAAAAATATCCGTTCATCTCTTCATTTGCAAAAATAAATTCTGCAAAAGAAGCTAAATATGTATTTGGATTTGGCTCTTTATATAGATGTCGTTTAATTGAATCGGTGTTTAAATCAAACTTTTTTTTGAACGGTTCTCTAAGTTCTGTAGGCATTCTATTATAAAAGTAATCTCTAATTAATCTTTTACCATAATAATTGCCACTTGCCTCATCCATGATAATATATCCCAATGAGGGTATTGCCAAATGAATTTTATTACCGTCGTAATAACAACTGTTGGAACCGGTACCTAAAATACATACTATCGAGGGTTCTCTTGCTATGGCGTGTACAGCAGCCAAGGTGTCTTCTTTTACTGTTATAGTTGCATTTACAAAAATATCCTGTAGTATGTTTTTTAATATTATTGAAGGAGCCACCGTACCGCAACCAGCACCATAAAAATCTAATTTCGTAATTTTTTTTGCAACCGAGAGTAATGCTTTATTTTCTAAAATCCTGTTTGTTAAAACTTTATAAGGAAGTACTGCGGGATTTAAACCTTTGGTACGAGTTTTTAAGATAATCTCTTTGTTATTATCTAAAACAACCCAGTCGCATTTTGTTGACCCTCCGTCTGTAAAAAGTAACATAATTTAAATTGTAGCAATATATGCGGTTAAATCTACCAATTTTGAAGAGTATCCGTATTCGTTATCGTACCAAGCTATGAGTTTAAAAAAGTTATCGTTTAAGGCAATTCCGGCATTGGCATCAAAATTACAAGTGTGTTCTTCCGAAACAAAATCTTGAGAGACCACGGGATCTTCTACGTATTTTAATATTCCTTTCAAATTGGTTAAAGCCGCATTTTTAAAAAGTTGCTTCACTTCGTCATAAGTTGCTCCTTTTTTGGTTCTAACGGTTAAATCTACCACCGAAACATCGGCTGTAGGCACTCTAAATGCCATTCCTGTTAGTTTGCCTTTTAACTCGGGGATTACTTTGGTTACTGCTTTAGCTGCTCCCGTAGTTGCCGGAATAATATTATTTATGGCACTTCTTCCTAAACGATAATTTTTTATAGAAGGTCCATCTACCGTTAATTGTGTTGCCGTAGCAGCGTGAACGGTGGTCATTAATCCTTCTACAATTTCCAATTCGTCATGAATTACTTTTGCCATTGGCGCCAAGCAGTTTGTTGTACACGAAGCATTAGAAACGATGGTATCTTCAGGTTTAATTTGGGTATGATTTACACCCATTACAAACATAGGAGCGGTTTTAGACGGAGCCGAGATAACCACTTTTTTTGCTCCGGCTTTAAGGTGTGCCGAAGCACTATCTATTTCTTTAAAAATTCCGGTGCAATCCAATACTATTTCGGCTTGAGTTTCATTCCATTTTAAATTTTCGGGATTTCTTTCTGCTGTTACTCTTATGGTTTTTCCGTTTACTACCAAATTTCCGTTTTGAACAGAAACTTCCCCTTTAAAAGCTCCGTGAACCGAATCGTATTTTAGCAAATAAGCCAAATGGTTTACATCCAATAAGTCGTTTACTGCAACAACTTCTACTTCGGGGTGTTGCATTGCAATACGAAAAGATAATCTTCCTATTCGTCCAAATCCGTTAATTCCTATTTTTGTCATAATACTATATTTCTTTTTAATTTTTATATTTTATATCGAAACAATTTCCGCTACACGCAGTAACGCCCTATCTATTTCGTTTTCACCTTGAATTGTTTTAGCAAAAGGAACGGCAACTACTTTAGAATTGTGAATACCAATCATACAATCTTTTTTTCCTTCTAATAATGCGTCGATTGCTGCAACTCCTAATTTACTTGCTAAAACTCGATCAAAACAACTTGGAGTTCCTCCTCGCTGTATGTGACCAAGAACCGTTACTCGTACTTCGTATTCTTTTAAATTTTCTTCGATGTATTTTGCGACTTGAAAAATGTTTTTTCCTATTTCATCACCTTCAGATACAACAACTATTGAAGATGATTTACCCGATTTTTTACTCTTTCGTAATGAACTAACCAAATAATCCTTTCCTAAATCTTGTTCGGGGATAATAATAGCTTCGGCTCCTGCACCTATTCCTGCACTCAAGGCAATGTCTCCGGCATTACGCCCCATCACTTCAACGAGAAATAATCGGTTGTGCGAATTTGCGGTATCTCTAATTTTATCAATGGCTTCTACTACGGTATTTAAAGCCGTATCGTAACCAATGGTAAAATCAGTGCCGTTTATATCATTATCGATGGTTCCGGGAAGTCCAACAATGGGAAAATTAAATTCTTCGTTAAAAACCTTGGCTCCTGTAAATGTCCCGTCGCCTCCTATCACCACAAGAGCATCTACCGATGCATCGATTAATTTTTGATATGCTATTTTGCGTCCTTCTTTTGTTCTAAATAAGGAAGAGCGTGCCGATTTAAGCATCGTACCTCCTCTGTTAATTTTGTTTTTTACCGATCGGGCATTTAGCGGTATAAAATCGCCTTCAATAAGTCCTTGATAGCCTCTGTAAATACCAATACATTCTAAATTATTATATGCCGTTGCACGCACAACGGCACGTATGGCTGCATTCATACCGGGCGAATCGCCACCACTTGTTAATACACCTATTTTTTTAATTTCTCTGTTTTTCATTTGGATAGCTAAAATAATACTATTTTATACAGTTTTCATAATTTGTTTTATTTTTTTTATTTAAGTATTTGAGTAATTAATTACTAAGTAATACATTAGTATTTCTTAAAATTGATTCTTATGAAAAACATATTGTGTAAACGGGAAGAAATAGACCAACAAAAAATTGTGGCTTAGGAAGCCAAGTTATTTGAAAATGCTATTGCTTTTTCTAAAACGGCAAAAATGATAGGTTTAATAGGAAATGAAATTAGGCTTAAACTACTTTGGCTTTTTGCAACAGATGACTTTTGTGTTTGCGATTTAGCAGATATTTTACAAATGAGTGTTCCGGCAGTATCACAGCATTTACGCAAATTAAAAGACTTGGATATCATTCATTTTAATCGAAAAAAACAAACCTTATTTTATTATTTAGCACCTGCAAATAAAAAACTGGTTTTGCATATTTTAGAACTCTTTCCGGAAACTAAAAAAATTAATTATGAAATTAAAGTTAGCTAACAAATCGGCTCTTACGGGCTTACTTGCCGCTGTAGCATCTTCGGCTTGTTGTATCCCACCTCTTATTGCTTTAGTAGCAGGTATTGGCGGTGGCGCAAGTGCTTTTTCATGGATAGAACCTGCACGTCCTTTTTTAATTGCTTTTGCTATACTTGCAATAGGGTATGCTTGGTATTCTTATTTTAAAAAAAAGAAAAATACAAAAAGTTGCTGTGTGGGTAAACCTAAGTTTTATCAAACAAAAGGCTATTTAATAGCAATTACACTGTTTGCTGTATTGTCTATAGGGTATCCGTATTATTCGTATTTGTTTGCAAATAACACCAAGACAACTGCTATTAGTAACAAGGAACACGTTAATACCGTGCAACTAAAGGTAAAAGGAATGACTTGTATTGGTTGCGAAACCACGATAAATACAAATTTGATAAAGCTAAAAGGAGTACTTTCTTCTCAGGCTTCGTATAAAAAAGAATTAACTACGGTAAGATATGACTCAACAACGGTTACCCTTTCAGCCATAAAAAAAAATATAGCTAATAGCGGTTATAAAGTTGAGTAAGATTAATCCCATTATTTTAAATTAAATTATTATGAAAATACAACTAAACTCTGTTATAACTTGTCCTGTGTGTGGTTTTAAGAAAGAGGAAGAAATGCCTACCGATGCATGCGAGTTTTTTTACCAATGCACAAAATGCAAAACCATATTAAGACCAAAAGAGGGAGACTGTTGTGTGTATTGCTCCTATGGAAGCGTACCCTGCCCTCCTATTCAGGAATCCGGTGAAGGTTCTTGTTGTAATTAATTTATGCTATTTAGACGCAAATTTTTAGAATTAAAAAATACGTATTTCTACGCATTGTAAAGTATTTAAATACCCACTACATTTGAAATATAACAAATTTTAAGTACTCGATGTTTTTTGGGGATTAATCTTTCGATGCTTTAACAAAAGAATATTGTTGTGTTAGGTTTTAAAAAAGTGCTTCTTTTCTTCTGAAGCACTTTTTTTATTACCATCTAATAATAGCACTTCCCCACGTAAAACCACTACCAAAAGCAGCCAAAACAACCAAATCGCCTTCGCTTATTTTACCTTCTTCCCAAGCTTCGGTTAACGCAATAGGAATTGATGCCGCTGTTGTATTTCCGTATCGTTGTATGTTGTTATAAACCTGTGAGTCTTCTAATTTAAATTTTCGCTGAATAAATTTAGAAATCCGCAAGTTTGCTTGATGAGGAATTAACATGTTTATATCACTTACACTAAGATTATTGGTATGCAGTCCTTCATTAATAACTTCCGAAAACCGAACAACAGCATTTTTAAATACAAATTGTCCGTTCATATACGGATAGTACGAAACATCATTTGGGTCGTTATCGGCTACAATATCACTCACCCATCTGTTTCCCATTCCGGGAGCCTTAAGTACCAACTCATCTGCGTATTTTCCTTGCGAATGAAGATGCGTAGAAAGTATTCCTTTATCGTCTTCACTTCTACTTAAAACCACAGCTCCGGCACCATCACCGAAAATTACCGAAATCCCACGTCCTCTTGTGGTTTTATCTAATCCGTAGGAGTGTAATTCGGCTCCGATAACCAAAATGTTTTTGTACATTCCGGTTTTAATAAAATTATCGGCAACCGAAAGTGCATAAATAAAGCCCGAACATTGGTTTCGTATATCTATGGCTCCAACCGTTTTAATATCGAGAGCTTCTTGCACAAAAACTCCGGGTCCGGGAAAATAATAATCGGGGCTTAATGTAGCAAAAACGATAAAATCAATTTCATCTTTATCTATTCCGGCACGTTCAATCGCTATTTTCGCAGCTTTAATACCCATTGTCGCAGTGGTTTCTCCTTTACTTTTTTCTGCCCAGCGACGTTCTTTAATTCCGGTACGTTCTTGAATCCATTCATCATTGGTGTCCATTATTTTAGACAAATCATCATTTGTTACTATATTATCCGGCACATACTTTCCAAGACCTATTATTTTTGAAGTATACATAATATTTTTATTTAAAGTGCCGAAAGGTACATATTTAACTCTAAATCTAAACAAAAGATAAAAAGATATTTAGTTTCAAAATACAAATACAATTCGTCAAAATATGCCATCTTGTCATTTCATCTGTTTTGGTACTTTATTTGTCATAGGAGAAATCAAATAAAAAACATTTAAAAATATAGAATTATGAGTAAAGGAACTATTAATGTAACGGTAGAAAATATATTCCCGTTAATAAAAAAGTTTTTATATAGCGATCACGAAATATTTTTACGCGAATTAATTTCGAATGCAACCGATGCAACATTAAAACTAAAACATTTAATCCGCATTGGAGAAGCCAAAATAGAAAATTACAACCCCATCATTGAAGTAAAAATAGACAAGGATAAAAAAACACTTCACATTATAGATCAAGGAGTGGGAATGACTCAAGAAGAGGTAGAAAAATACATTAACGAAATCGCCTTCTCCGGAGCCGAAGAATTTTTAGAAAAATACAAAGATAAAAAAGCGGATGATACCGGTATTATAGGACATTTCGGACTTGGTTTTTACTCGGCTTTTATGGTTGCAGATAAAGTAGAAATTATAACAAAAAGCTACAAAGAAGATGCGCCGGCTGTGCATTGGGAATGTGACGGCTCACCAAATTATACCCTAAAGAAAGCAAAGAAAAAAGAAATTGGCACCGAAATAATTTTACATATTGCAGAAGACTCTACAGAGTTTTTAGAAGAATCTCGTATTAGCCAACTACTTTTAAAATACAATCGTTTTATGCCGGTTCCTATTAAGTTTGGAACACGCACCGAAACACTTCCAAAACCCGAAGGAGCTAAAGAAGATGACCCTGCTCCTACTAAGGAAGTGGACAACATCATCAACAATCCAAATCCTATTTGGACCAAAAAACCAAGCGAATTAAAAGATGAAGATTATTTGGCGTTTTATAGAGAATTGTATCCCATGCAATTAGAAGAACCCTTATTTTGGATTCACCTTAACGTAGACTATCCTTTTCATCTTACCGGAATCTTATACTTCCCTAAAATAACGCAGGACATTAGTGTACAAAAAGATAAAATTCAACTTTATCAAAATCAGGTATTTGTAACCGATAATGTGGAAGGTATTGTACCCGAATTTTTAACGATGCTTCGAGGCGTGATTGATTCGCCCGATATTCCGCTAAATGTTTCCAGAAGTTACCTGCAAGCCGATGCGGCAGTTAAAAAAATATCGAACTACATTACCCGAAAAGTAGCCGATAAGCTAAAAAGTTTATTTAATAAAGATAGAAAAGACTTTGAAAGTAAATGGAACGATATTAAGGTGATTATTGAATACGGAATGCTAACCGAAGACAAATTTTTTGAAAAAGCACAAGCATTTGCACTATATCCTACCGTTGATGATACGTACTATACTTTTGACGAATTACTTGAAAAAATTAAAGACACCCAAACCGATAAAGACGGCAAAACAGTACTATTATATGCCTCTAATAAAGACGAACAACACGCTTATATTGAAGCTGCAAAAGAAAAAGGCTATAAGGTATTGTTATTAGACTCTCCTATTGTGTCGCATCTTATTCAAAAATTAGAACACGAAAAAGAAAACATCACTTTTGCACGAGTAGATGCAGATCACATCGAAAACTTAATAAAAAAGGAAGATACACAGCTATCTAAATTAAGTGATGAAGAAAAAGAAGCGCTTAAAAAAATGTTGGAGGAAGTCATTCCGCAAGAAAAATTTAGTGTTCAATTAGAAGCGATGGACAGCAATGCCAATCCGTTTATCATCACTCAACCCGAGTTTATGCGACGTATGAAAGAGATGCAACAAACCGGAGGCGGTGGCATGTTTGGTATGGGAAATTTCCCCGAAATGTATAATTTGGTTGTAAATACCAATAGCCAACTTATTTCGGATATTTTACAAACCAAAACCAAAAAGAAAAAAGAACGCTTAATTAATCAAGCCTTAGATTTAGCAAAACTTTCGCAAAACTTGCTAAAAGGAGAAGAACTTACTTCTTTTATTAAACGCAGTTATGAAATGATTAAATAAAAGAATTTTTTCGATTACGAATTGAGTTAAATATCATCCTGCAAGGTTTCAGATGGAAGAAGCACGGGAAACCTTGCAGGTTGGAAATTAGATGATTTGCGATATTTTTGGTCAACCTAAATCAAGGACATCCAAAAAACTACATACTAAAAACTGAAGACTGCTAACTGAAGATTTTTTAGATTTTTGGTGTTTGGTTTGCAACAACTGCTTACTGTTGTGTTTGCTTATTTACCACACTTTGCAATCTTGTGGGAGCGGGGGGGTGTTTTGTTTTGTGGGATTTATTCAGTTGCTGTCATTTATTCTTGTTAGGATGCTGTCTTGTATCAAAAACTCTTACGATATAAATTTTTGTTTTTCCTTCTCGATATGTGATTTTACAATGATGATTAATCAATTTTCGATATTCTTTTTTTAGATGTGAAAAACTTTCGTCTATTGCTCCAATTTTTGAACTATCTAAATTTTCTTGTTCTAATATTTCTGTACTTTTTTGCAGTTCCGTGATTATCTTTCGTGTTTTAGAGCGTCCATAAAGTTCAATATAAAACTTTGTGATTTTATCTAAATCCTTGTAGACCAAACTACTGGTTTAATTACTTTGTCCAATTGTCAATCATTTTTTTTACTTCACTTTGACTATGAACTTGTCCAGCTTTTATATCTTCTTCGCCCTCTGCAACCATTCTATCTAACTTTTTTTGTTCGATATATGATTTGGCTGTTTTGTATAATGTATTTAAAAATTGTTTGTCTCCAATTTCGATATACTTATGCAGCTCTTCTCGTATTTCTAATACTCCCATAATTTTACTTTTTATATTACAAAGATACTTTTTTTATCTGTAAAATTTATACCTAACTGATAGGATGAAAATTATTTACTATTTCATGTAGGTTTAATAAATCGTCTTTCAGCATCTTTCGGTTGAACTTAAAATTGCATTGATGCTACTAATATACAAGATTTTCTCGATTTTTGGTGTTTGTTTTGCAACAACTGCTTACTGTTGTGTTTGCTTATTTACCACACGATGCAATCGTGCGGAAACGGGGACTAAGAAAACGTTTAAAAAAAGGCTACTCTAAAAAAAGAGTAGCCTTTTTTGCAAGTCTATAAGCCGGATTCTGTACCTTGATGTTAGTCAAGCTTCTCATCATTTATCTGGGTTTGTTGTTACCAACAAACTCTAGCTGCCTACCCTCTTGCATCGAGCGGGAACTCTCAAGCACAAGTTTACGTGGCATTTCACCGCATAGAGTTTACCCGATTTCACTACAGCATTACCTGTACATTCTTTCTGTTGCACTTGTCCTATCCCGAAAATAAATCGGAACGACGGCTGTTAGCCGCTATGCTTCCCTATGGTGTCCGGACTTTCCTTCCTAAAGGTGATAAACACCAATAGAACGATGAGACGACTTGCGGTGCAAAGTTACATATTTATTCGAAATGTTAATAACTATCGAAAAATATAAAAACCTTTCTTTTATATAATAGGTATTCATTTTTATATTTGTTTCTCTCAAAAAGGCAAAATTAATGGAACACTTTATTGTTTCGGCACGAAAATACCGTCCTACAGAATTTAAGGATGTTGTGGGACAACAAGCTATTACAAATACGCTTGAAAATGCCATTGCCAGTAATCATCTGGCACAAGCTCTCTTGTTTACCGGTCCTAGAGGTGTTGGAAAAACCAGTTGCGCCAGAATATTAGCCAAACGTATAAATCAAGAAGACGGTCTCGACAATCCGGATGAAGATTTTGCCTTTAATATTTTCGAGTTGGATGCCGCCTCTAACAATTCGGTAGATGACATTCGAAATTTAATAGACCAAGTTAGAATCCCGCCTCAAGTTGGCAGGTACAAAGTCTATATTATAGACGAAGTACATATGCTATCGTCGGCAGCTTTTAATGCCTTTTTAAAAACACTTGAAGAACCACCAAAACACGCTATTTTTATTCTTGCAACTACCGAAAAACATAAAATTATTCCTACCATTTTATCTCGGTGTCAAATATTTGATTTTAAACGAATTACCGTAACTGATATAAAAAATCATTTAAAAAATGTTGCACAAAAAGAAGGAGTTGATGCCGAAGATGACGCACTTCATATTATTGCGCAAAAAGCAGATGGAGCATTACGAGATGCTTTATCTATTTTTGACAGAGTTGTTAGCTTTTCGGGTAAAAAATTAACACGAGAAGCCGTTACCGAAAATTTAAATGTACTGGATTACACCTATTATTTTAACATAACAGATTTAATAATTAACAATAACATACCTTCTTTACTACTTGCCTTTGACACTATTGTTTCTAAAGGATTTGATGCGCACCATTTTATCATGGGTATGGCTTCACATTTTAGAGATTTATTAGTTTGTAAAAATCCAAGCACCATTAATTTATTAGAAGTTGGTGATGGGGTAAAAGAAATGTATTTAAAACAAAGTAATGACGTAACGCATCAATTTTTAATTGATGCTATTGAACTGGCAAACAACTGCGATTTAAAATATAAAACAAGCCGAAATCAACGCCTGTTAGTTGAACTTACCTTACTAAAACTAGCCTCTCTTACTTTTGAAGGTGAAAAAAAAAAGCCTAGCCATATAATAATTCCGCCCAATTTGCTTGTGCTAAATAGTGAGCATACTAGCAAGCAAGCTAATCAAAACACACAATCTTTTCGTACAGATACTAAACAAATTATAACATCTGAAAAAAAAGAGCCTACTGAACCTAAAGCAACTAAAAAGGTTATCACAGAAAAAAAGAAAGTATCAGCGTTTTCGATTAAAAGCATTCAGAAGAAAAACGAACTACAAAGAGAATTAGACGCAAAACAAATAACCAAAACAGCCAAGTTAGATTCTGCTTTCTCGCAAGAAGAATTAGAAGAAGCTTGGAATGAATATGCCGAAAGAGTAAAAAAGAAAGGGCAATTAAACTTTTATTCTCATCTAAAAATGTGTACACCGGTTTTAAAAAAAACCACTTTATATTTAGAATACCCAAATAATACAATTAAAGTTGAAGTAGAACGCGCAAAGGGAGAATTACTAGCGTTTTTACAAAACAAGTTAAGCAATCATTTTATAGATATTTCGATTAAAGTAAATGAAACTGCCGAGAAAAAGTTTGTTTACACGCCTAGAGAAAAGTTTGAAAAACTAAACGAAATAAACCCTAACTTAGATTTACTACGAAAAGAATTTGATTTGGAAATTTAATATTCCTTACCTAGTCAAATACATTTTTCTTCTCGAGTAAAGTTCATAAAATGCGTCGTCTTTTAGGCTGTCTATAAAAAGAATACTTTCTCCGGTACTTTTCATTTCGGGACCTAATTGTTTGTTTACGTTCGGAAATTTGTTAAAACTAAATACCGGCTGTTTTATGGCATAGCCGTCTAACTGAGGTCTAAAATTAAAATCTGAAAGTTTATTGTGTCCAAGCATAATTTTAGTTGCATAATTTACATAGGGTTCACCATAAGCTTTTGATATAAAAGGAACGGTTCTCGAAGCCCGTGGATTGGCTTCAATAATGTAAACCGTATCGTCTTTTATTGCAAACTGTATGTTTATAAGTCCTACCGTATTTAAAGCCAAAGCGATTTTCCTGGTATGGTCTTTAATTTGTTGCATCACAAATTCGCCCAGATTAAAAGGAGGTAATGTTGCATTAGAATCTCCCGAGTGTACTCCACAAGGTTCTATATGCTCCATAATACCAATGATATAGACGTTTTCACCATCGCAAATGGCATCGGCTTCAGCCTCTATTGCACCGTCTAAATAATGATCTAACAGCAATTTATTATCCGGCATTTTACGTAAAATATCAACAACGTGTTTTTCTAATTCTTGTTTATTTATTACTATTTTCATTCCTTGTCCGCCCAGTACATACGAAGGTCTAACCAGTAGCGGAAAACCTAATTTATCGGCTAGTATTAAGGCTTGTTCGGCAGTTTCGGCAACACCAAATTTAGGATAAGGAATGTTGTTTTCTTTTAAAATGGTTGAAAAACTACCTCTGTCTTCGGCTAAATCTAAGGACTGAAAACTGGTACCCATTATCTTAATACCATAACGATCTAATTTTTCGGCTAACTTTAGTGCGGTTTGTCCTCCGAGTTGCACGATAACACCTTCGGGTTTTTCATGACGAATAATATCGTAGATATGTTCCCAAAAAACAGGTTCAAAATAGAGCTTATCTGAAATGTCAAAATCGGTAGAGACGGTTTCGGGATTACAATTTATCATAATGGTTTCATAGCCACATTCTTTAGCTGCTAATACACCATGTACACAGCAATAATCAAACTCAATTCCTTGCCCGATACGATTAGGTCCCGAGCCTAAAACCACAACTTTTTTTCGGTTGGTTACTGTACTATCGGTAACGGTTAAGGTTTCACCATTTTTAGTTGTCATATCATTTTCAAAAGTCGAATAATAATATGGTGTCTGGGCTTTAAATTCGGCGGCACAGGTATCTACCAATTTGTAAACCCTTTTTATTTTTAATTCTTCCCGCTTTTTATAAACCTCACTTTCTAAACAACCCAACATATGAGCGATTTGTCTATCACCATATCCTTTTTGTTTGGCTTCCAGCAATAAATCTCTTTCGAGTGTATCTATATTGAATTTTGCTATTTCTTTTTCTAATAGATATAATTCCTCGTATTGTTTCAAAAACCACATATCTATCTTTGTGATTTCATAAATACGGCTTAGCGGAATTCCTATTTGTATTGCATCATATATTACAAACACTCTGTCCCAACTGGGATTTTTCAATTTTTCAATTATTTGTTCGTAATTTTTATATCCTTTGCCATCGGCACCTATTCCGTTTCGTTTTATTTCTAATGATTGCGTTGCCTTGTGTAAAGCTTCTTGAAACGAGCGACCAATGCCCATTACTTCACCTACCGATTTCATTTGTAGCCCGAGTGTGCGTTCCGAGCCTTCAAATTTATCGAAATTCCAGCGTGGTATTTTAACAATTACATAGTCTAACGTAGGTTCAAATAATGCCGAAGTAGATTTTGTAATTTGGTTTTGTAATTCGTTTAAATTGTAACCAATTGCCAATTTTGCGGCAATTTTAGCAATGGGATAACCGGTAGCTTTAGATGCTAAAGCAGAAGATCGCGACACTCTTGGATTAATTTCAATAGCAATAATATCTTCTTTTTCATCTGGGCTGACGGCAAATTGCACGTTGCAACCACCTGCAAAATCGCCAATGCTTCGCATCATTTTTATGGCTAAATCTCGCATACGTTGATAGCACGTATCACTAAGTGTCATTGCCGGCGCTACAGTAATAGAGTCACCGGTATGTATGCCCATTGGATCCATATTTTCGATGGTACAAATAATTACGACATTGTCATTGTTATCTCTAAGTAATTCTAATTCATATTCTTTCCAGCCCAATAATGCCTTGTCAATTAATACTTCGTGAATGGGTGATGCTTCTAGACCTCGTGTGAGTAACTTATCGAAATCTTTTTCGGTATGTACAAATGATGCGCCACTTCCTCCCAAAGTAAAGGAAGGACGAATTACTAACGGAAAACCAAATTCTTGTGCAATTTCTTTTCCTTTTAAAAACGAATTGGCAATCTTTGCCGGAGCAACCGGCACACCTATACGTTTCATTAAATTTTTAAATTGATCTCTATCTTCGGTTATATTAATAGCGGCAATGTCCACACCAATTATTTCTACATTAAAGTCTTGCCAAATTCCTTTTTCATCGGCTTCTATACATAAATTAAGGGCTGTTTGTCCACCCATAGTAGGAAGCACAGCATCAATTTGCGGATGTTCTTTAAGAATTTTTACAATAGATTTTGTTGTAAGTGGTAAAAGATAAATATGATCAGCCATTGTGGGATCAGTCATGATGGTTGCCGGGTTCGAGTTTATGAGTATGGTTTCTATTCCATCTTCACGCAACGAACGAAGTGCTTGAGATCCGGAATAGTCAAACTCACAGGCTTGTCCTATAACAATAGGTCCCGAACCTATTATTAGAACAGATGAAACGTTAGGATTTTTTGGCATAATTAAAAACTTTTTCGGTGGATAAAAATACAATGGTTTAGGTATAAAAAAAAGGTGCTGTTTATAAAACAACACCCTTTTTATATATAAGTTATTAACATTATTTCTTGTGACGTGGCTCTGACGAGACAGTTAATTTTTTACGACCTTTAGCTCTTCTGGAAGCCAATACTTTTCTTCCGCTTACAGAAGCCATACGCTCTCTAAAACCGTGTTTATTTCTTCTCTTTCTTTTTGATGGCTGAAATGTTCTTTTCATTACTAATTTATTAAAAAATAATCGCTTCTAGTTATCTTTACCTTCGCCGGTAAAAGTCGGGTGCAAATATACAATCATTTTTTACTTTGCCAAACGTATTTATTAAAATATTTCTATTTGTTTTTTATACCTTTGTAGGCTAAAAAAATATATCGGCTATGTTTAATAAAAATATAAAATTGGTCCTCGCTACACTAATTGTTGGTCTTGCTGTATGGCAATTTACCGAAGGCAATATAGGTAACGGAATAATGTACATACTTCTGGCTTCGGTATTTGTGTTTCTTTATTTTAAAAATGAAATAATTCTTTTAGCTTTCCTTCAATTGCGAAAACAAAACTTTGACGGTGCCAAAAAATGGTTAGACAAAATTAAAAATCCGGAAGCTGCACTTGTAAAAAAACAACAAGGTTACCTTAATTATCTTAACGGACTTATGGTTTCGCAAACAAATATTAATGAAGCTGAAAAATATTTTAAGAAAGCTATTTCGCTGGGATTATCGATGGATGCCGATTTGGCAATGGCAAAATTAAATCTTGCCGGAATTGCAATGACCAAGAATCGTAAACGCGAAGCGCAATCGCTGCTTACCGAAGCTAAAAAATTGGACAAGCACAATATGCTGGATGAACAAATTAAAATGATGCAGCAACAAATGAAAAAAATGAGTGTTCCCAAACAACAATTTGGCAGAGGCGGTCGTTCCGGTCGCGGTGGAAGAAGATTTTAATATTACCGCTTCAACTAACAGGCTATTTTAAAGATTTTTCTAACTAAATCTTTAGGTTGCATTGTATTAATTTTTCAAAATAAAACCTGTGAACATCAACGTTCTAGACTCAAAAAAAAATATCTTAATTCAGGGAGCAAAACTACACAATTTAAAAAATATTTCGGTTGCTATTCCCAGAAATAAACTTGTGGTTATCACCGGTTTATCGGGTAGTGGTAAGTCAAGTTTAGCTTTTGACACATTATATGCAGAAGGACAACGCAGGTACGTAGAAAGTTTGTCTTCATACGCCAGACAATTTCTTGGCAGACTAAACAAACCAAAAGTAGATGCTATTAAAGGAATCGCTCCGGCTATTGCAATAGAGCAAAAAGTAAATTCCACAAACCCGCGATCAACGGTTGGCACATCAACCGAAGTATACGACTATTTAAAATTACTTTACACTCGAATTGGAATAACCTACGCTCCCACCTCAGGCAAAAAAGTAAAAAAAGATACCGTAACCGATGTAGTTAACTACTTAAAAACCGTACAAGAATCTTCAAAATTACTATTACTTGCTCCAATTATTTTGGAAGAAGGAAGACCTCTTAAAAACAGATTAAATGCATTGGTGCAACAGGGTTTTTCCAGAGTAAAAATAGATGATGAGATTGTTAAAATAAACACTATTTTAAATGAAGAAATACAACCATTACAAGAAAATCTATTCTTAGTAGTTGACCGTGTTATTATTAAAAAAGAAGAAGATTTTTTAAACCGAATTGCCGATGCGATTGAACTTGCTTTTTTTGAAGGAAAAGGAACGCTTTTTATCGAAAATATTACAACTAATAGTATCGAAAAATTTTCGAATAAATTTGAAGCGGACGGCATTACTTTTCTTGAACCCAATGTGCATCTTTTTAGTTTTAATAATCCACATGGTGCATGTCCTGTTTGTGAAGGATACGGTGATGTAATAGGTATTGACGAAGATTTGGTGATTCCCAACACAGCACTATCGGTTTTTGAAAATGCTATTTTTCCTTGGCGCGGTGAGCGTATGAGCTGGTATAAAGACCAATTGGTAAACCATGCCTATAAATTTGATTTCCCTGTTCACAAACCTTGGTATCAACTTACACCACAACAAAAACAGTTGGTATGGGACGGAAATGACTTTTTTACCGGTTTAAGCGATTTTTTTAAAGAATTGGAATCTAAAAGTTATAAAATTCAAAACCGTGTTATGCTTTCCCGTTATCGCGGAAAAACGATTTGTAGAGCCTGTAACGGAAAACGGCTAAGACCCGAAGCACAATATGTAAAAGTGGGTGGTAAATCCATACAAGAATTGGTTGAACTACCATTAGATCAACTTATTATTTTCTTTAACAACTTAAAACTTACCAACCACGAACAACAAATAGCCAAACGACTTTTATTAGAAATTAAGAACAGGCTTTCATTTTTAATTAATGTCGGTCTTTCTTATTTAACTTTAAACCGAAAATCCAATACCTTATCAGGAGGCGAATCACAACGTATAAATTTAGCTACTTCCTTAGGGAGTAGTCTGGTTGGTTCTATGTATATTTTAGACGAACCCAGCATAGGCTTGCATCCTAAAGATACACAAAAATTAATACAGGTTTTGCAGTCGTTACGCGATATAGGAAATACCGTAATTGTAGTTGAACATGATGAAGACATCATGAAAGCAGCAGATTACATCATCGATATTGGTCCGGAAGCCGGAACTTTTGGTGGTGAAATTATGGCTACCGGTACATACACCGAAATACTAAAAGCCGAAACACTAACTGCCGATTACCTTAACGGAAAAAAAGAAATTTCGATACCCGAAAAAAGAAGAACTCATAGCGGAACGATTCAACTAACAGGCGCACGCCATAATAATTTAAAAAACATTGATATCACCATTCCGTTAAACTGTTTTACAGCTGTAACAGGTGTATCAGGAAGTGGAAAAAGCACATTGGTTAAAAAAATAATTTATCCGGCATTGCTTAAAAAAATTGGTGGTTATGGCGAAAAGGCAGGTCAGTTTACCGATATTTCCGGAGCTATATCAAAAATTTCGAATATCGAATTTATAAACCAAAATCCTATTGGACGTTCCAGCCGTTCTAACCCGGTGACTTATAGTAAGGCGTATGATGACATTCGCTCCTTATTTGCCTCGCAAAAATTAGCCAAAATTAGAGGCTATGCAGCCAAGCATTTTTCGTTTAATATAGATGGAGGCAGATGTGATACCTGCAAAGGAGAAGGAGAAGTAACCGTAGAAATGCAATTTATGGCAGATGTTCATCTTGAGTGTGAAGTTTGCAAGGGAAAACGATTTAAAAAAGAACTGTTAGAAATTACATTTCATGATAAAAACATTCACGATGTTTTGCAAATGACCGTAGATGAAGCTATTGCGTTTTTTATGTTACACAATCAAAGCAAAATTATAAAAAAATTACAACCGCTTCAAGATGTAGGTTTGGGCTATGTGCAGCTGGGACAAAGCTCTTCTACCCTCTCCGGAGGTGAGGCACAACGCATTAAATTGGCTTCCTTTTTAAGTAAGGGAAATTCACAAGAAAAAACACTTTTTATTTTTGATGAACCCACCACCGGACTGCATTTTCATGACATCAACAAATTGCTCAACTCCTTTTATGCGCTCTTAGAAAACGGGCATACTATAATGGTAGTTGAACATAATTTAGATTTAATTAAATGTGCCGACTACATTATTGATTTAGGTCCCGAAGGAGGAGAAAAAGGCGGATATGTTGTAGCTCAAGGAACTCCAGAAGAGGTTGTAAAACAAAAAAAATCTTTTACCGGTAATTATTTGGCGTATAAATTATAATGTATTCATTTTTTCCCTGTTACGCTTTATTGTTAAAGAAAGCCCAAAAAATGATATCTAATAATTTTTGGCATAGTGATTGTATTTAACTATTTGAAAATTAAAAATTATTTTCATAGAAATAATTCATAAATTTTTGGTTGGTTAGTTTTTAAAATCCGTTTTGTAGCTTTAGCTGCAAGGCGGATTTTTATTTTTAAATAGTTTGTTGCAATAGTTTAGTTAGTATCTTTGCAAGAAAACAATTAATATGCTTGGCTTAAAACTTCCTACCGACCCCAGATGGGCTACTATCGTTGAAAAAAATATTGAAGAAATCCTTACCGATCACGCTTTTTGCGAAATAAAAGCTTCTGCAACTGCTGTTTCTCTTATTGTAACTTTTCCGGAATATACCGACTTGGTAGAAGCAATGGCTCCATTGGCACAAGAAGAAATGGATCATTTTAAGCAAGTGCATAAACTTATTACAAAGCGAGGTTGGGTTTTGGGGCGAGATCGCAAAGACCACTATGTAAATCAACTGGTAAAATTTTTCCCTAAAGGAGGAAGCAGAACCACACAATTAGTACACAGGTTGCTTTATGCTGCATTAATTGAAGCACGAAGTTGCGAACGTTTTAAAATACTTAGCGAAAATCTACAGGATGAAGAATTAGCAAATTTCTTTGGTAGTTTAATGAAAAGTGAAGCCGGACATTATACTTTGTTTTTAAAGTTCGCCCGTAAATACGGTAATCGAAAAGAAGTTGATAAAAAATGGGAAGAATTACTAAAATTTGAAGCTGATATAATGAAAAATCTCGGTACTAAAGAAACTGTACACGGATAAATGAAATTTATTCACACCGTGACTCAAAGTCACGGTGTGAATAATAAACATCGAAATTTGACTTAGAAATTTATTTCTAATTTGTACACTCCAATATCATAAACTCCATTAGTAACGGGTCAATAGTACTTATAAGCGTATTTACTAACTTATCGCCCATTTCTATATAGAACTCACTAAAATTTTTATTTCGTTCTTGCAGGCTTCCGTCGGGAAATAATTGACGATGTATTTTAAGCAAACGATTCAATTGGTCTTTCAATTTTCGTTTTTGGGCATTCAGCAATCGTTTTTCCAGTTTATTTAATCCGTTACGTTGCTTTTTTTCTTGGGCAGCTACAGCCCCCAGAAAAGATTTATCGGTTTTTTCAGCCAAGTCATATAATTCTTTAAATTGCTGCTTTAAATGCAGTTTTTGAATTGAAAAATCAATTGGGATATCCGATATTTTTTTAATAAACCAAGCCGAAAGTTCTTCAGACGAAAGAAATAACTTCTCAACCGGCATTTCTAATCTATCTAATTTTTTTGAAAGCTTTTCAGGAATAAGCAAAACTGAATTTCGTAAAATAAGCACCGGAAACGGAATACCAACTTCCTCAAAATAATCCTTTAACTGAAACCAATACGCCAACTCTCCACCGCCACCCACATACGCCAAGTTGGGTAACACAACCTCTTGATACAACGGGCGAAGCAAAGCATTGGGCGAAAATCGTTCGGGGTGCTTTTGCAACTCGGATAGTATTTCTTTTTCACTAAAAACAATCGTGGTATTAAGAACTTTAAAGCCTTCTTTTTCTTTTACAATTCGCTCCCGAATTCCTTTTTGAAGATAAAACAAATTTATAGCACGCGGATGCACCTGCTCGTGATAACCGGCTTGAATGAGCTTTTGACTACTTTTTGCAATAGCAGAAAAAGCATTGTTTTGCTTTAACTCTTTTTTAGCAAAGGGTATAAATAGTTTTTTTAGTTCACTATCGTTTCCGTCAATAATTACCAAACCCTCATTTTTAAACAACTCATTTGCAAGATAACGGGTAGCTTCGGTTAAGGTATTGTGTTTAAAATACGCTTCAGAAAAAAGATTTTTTAACGATATGGCGGTATCGGAATTCCCGGTGAGAGAAGAAAATTTTTCAAATACCTTATCCAATCCTTCTGTAAAAAGCTCTCCAACATCTCCCGAAGTTTCGCGTTCCCATTTAATTTTTTCATCAAAAAGGTTAAAATAATTAATTTCTTCAAAATCGTGATCTTCGGTTGCCATCCAATACACTGGAACGAAGTGATAGTTGGGATTTTCAGATTTAAGTTGCTTGGTTAAATTTATAACCGAAATAATTTTGTATAAAAAATACAACGGACCGGTAAACAAATTTAGCTGATGCCCTGTGGTTACCGTAAAGGTTTGCTTATTACGTAACGATTTAATATTAAGTGTTGTAGCTTCTGAAAGGGTTGTGTTTTTATTCTGAAAAAGCAATCTTTCTACTAAAATACTTCGATTTTCTTCAGAAAAAGAAAGCGATTTTTCGTTAGCTTGAAGCATTAAATTTTCAACCGAAGGAAAACGACCGTAAAAAGGTTTTAACGTATCATTTTGTTCGATGTAATCACAGATTAACTTAGAAAAATATCCGGTATCTCTATATGAAATGGTTTGCTTAGTCATAGATTACGCAAAGGTACAAAGATTATAATAAGGGGCAATATTTAGTATTCAGTGGGCAGTGGGCAGTCGTGAGGTGGTGAAGTGGTGAGGTAAAAAATCATAAATTTCAAATACTCAGTCAAAAATCGAAACAATCGTAAATTCTTCATTCTTATTAATAAAATTCTAATTTCAGACCTACAAGGTTGCCTTTGCTTCTTCCTTTTAAAACCTTGCAGAATGACACATAATTAATCTTAGTCGTCAATTGAAAAAATCCGCAATCGAAAAAATCGTCAATCGGAAAAGTTTTTGTAGTTTTAACACCCGAAAAATTAATCCCTATTATAGATGAAACGTTACTTATCTTTATTCTTTCTCACTATTTCTTTTTTTATAAATGCACAAATACAATCACCTTCTCAATTTTTAGGCTACGAACTAGGAACACAGTTTACTCGAGAGGCAGATGTAATTAATTATTTTGAATACGTTGCGAAAAACAGTGCAATGGTTCAATATAAAACCTACGGAAAAACCAACGAGCGACGCTTACTAACCTATGCTGTTATTTCTTCGGAAGAAAACATAAAAAACCTGGAAGCAATAAGGAAGAACAATCTTAAAAATGCCGGAATACTACCCGGAAATGCGCAACCTGAAACGGCTATTGTTTGGTTAAGTTATAACGTTCATGGTAACGAAGCTTCCAGCACCGAAGCTGCTATGAACACACTTTACAAACTCATTACCGAAAAAAAAGATTGGTTGCAAAACACCGTTGTAATTATTGATCCTTGTGTAAATCCGGACGGAAGAGATCGTTACGTAAATTGGTACAATCAAGTAAAAGCAACTCCTTATAATATCAATCAAGATGCGACCGAACATCACGAACCTTGGCCCGGTGGAAGACCCAATCACTATCTTTTTGACTTAAATCGCGATTGGCTTTGGACAACACAAGTAGAAAGTCAACAACGTATTGCTCTCTACAACCAATGGATGCCACATATTCACGTAGATTTTCATGAACAAGGCATAAACGAACCGTATTACTTTGCTCCTGCAGCCGAACCGTTTCACGAAATTATTACGCCTTGGCAGCGTGAATTTCAAACCCAAATAGGTAAAAATAATGCCAAATACTTTGACAAAAACGGTTGGCTTTATTTTACAAGAGAGCGGTTTGATTTGCTTTATCCCAGTTACGGAGACACCTACCCTACTTTTATGGGTGCAATAGGAATGACATACGAACAGGCAGGACATGGACGTTCTGGCTTGGGCATTAAGACAGATGATGGTTATGTGCTTACTCTTAAAGACCGTGTGGCTCATCATACTACTACAGGACTTTCAACAGTAGAAATGGGACATAAAAATGCGAAAAGAATTAATAAAGAGTTTAATACATTCTTTCATAATCACAATTTTAAATATAAAAGTTACATCTTAGAAGGAAATACCGATAAAATTCAAGCACTTACCAAACTATTAGACAGGCATCAAATAAAATACGGATTTCTTTCCAACAAAAAAGTAAGCGGATATGATTTTCTTACTCAAAATAACAGCACAATAAATGTTACTAATGCACTTGTAGTAAGTACCAATCAGCCTAAAGGAAAAATGGTAAAGGTAATGTTTGAACCCAACGCCAAGTTAACCGACCCGCTCACTTACGACATTACCTCTTGGAGTATACCGTATGCGTATGGATTGGAAACCGTAGCTTCATCTTCGTTGGTACCGGCTATGGATGCTAATCCGTTTTCATTTAAACCCAATACGCTTCAGCAACACATTGCAGGTTATATTGCCAAATGGAATAGTTTGCAGGATGCAGCATTTCTTTCCGATTTGTTACAAAACAATATTATCGTTCGATTTACAGAAAAAGACCTTCAATTTAACGGAAAACATTTTGAAAAAGGAAGCTTGGTAATTACGCAAAGCGACAATAAAACCAATCGGGATTTTAATCAAACCATCACAAAAATTGCTAATTCACATCAAAGAAATTTATATGCCTCTCCTACCGGGTTTAGTGATAACCGAACCGATTTTGGCTCGCCCGATATCAAAATGGTTAACAAACAACGTATTGCCGTGTTAAAAGGTAAAGGAGTTTCGTCATTAAGCTATGGTGCGATTTGGCATTTTTTTGAAAACCAACTCAAATACCCAATCACTTCTATTGATACCGATTATTTTTCGAGTATTAATCTCAATAACTACGATGTGATTGTCCTTCCTGAAGGGTTTTACCAAGGTTCATTAAACGAATATACCTTTAAAAAAGTAAAAAATTGGGTGCAAAAAGGTGGAAAAATTATTGCCTTAGGTAGCGCTGTACAGTATTTTAAAAATGTGGAAGAATTATCATTAACAACTAATAACAGCAAAGAAAAAACCTCTCAAAAGGAAGACTACAGCCAAGGTACAGACAATCAAGACAACAGCAATGATTTACTCATACCTTATGACCAGCGAGAACGCAACAGCATAAAAGATTTTATTACCGGAAGTATCTACAAGATAAGTATAGACAACACTCACCCGTTGGCTTTTGGTTACGACAAAACCTATTACAGTCTTAAATTGGGAAATACATCCTATAGTTTTTTAAAAAAAGGATACAATGTTGGTTATATAAAAGGCGATGCGGTTAGTGTATCCGGTTTTTCAGGGAAAGATGCCAAGGAAGGATTAAAAAATTCGTTGGTTTTTGGCGAAGAACGATTGGGAAAAGGAAGCATTATTTATCTGGCAGACAATGTATTGTTTCGCTCTTTTTGGGAAAACGGAAAACTATTTTTTGTAAATGCGCTCTTTTTTGTAAATAACAATGTGTTTACATTGTAGGTTTTTGTAAGAAAAAGTTTAAAAGGCTAACTTCTTTATACTTTTCAAAAATTTTTATATCTTAGCTAAGACTCCCCACAGTATAATTGTTTTTAGGGCAATTATATTGATGGGGATTTTATTTGTGGAAGAGTTATTGCCGAAAAATAAAAACGATCCGCCTGAGGCGGACCGTAGTAAATGTTTTCACAACGGAATAATCCTTATTG
>WFXA01000008.1 GCA_015490835.1 Flavobacteriaceae bacterium
AAAGAGATCCTTTAGTTGCTTTATCTGTGATTTTTGTAATTTTTTTATAGGTAAATGAAGCGTTAACTTTTTAGAGAGCGTATCCATTACATCATGAAGCATTTGCATACTGTTGTATTGAATTCTGGGTTCGCTCTTTTTTCCGGTATCTCGGTTTATCCAGCCGTCACGAACAAATACTTTTATATAAATAAAGGAGTTAGGGACTAAAAAATGTCGGTATTTTAAATACTCTTCGCCAAAAATTCTAAACTCGTGGTGGTCTTCAAAATCTTCTAAGGTAAAAAGCGCCCAACCCTTTCCTTTTTTGCTTTCTCTGTGTTGCACATCGGTAACAATACCTCCAAAAGATAATTCGCGATTGATGTATTTATTTAGGTTATTAAAATCGGCTACTTTTACGTTGCAAAAATAATTCATTTCGGGTTTAAAATCATCTAAGGGATGACCGGAAATATAAACGCCTACTACTTCTTTTTCAAGTTTGAGTTTTTTCATTGTTCCCCAATCTTCGCATTGCGGAATATCCGGTTCGGGAATTTGTACTTCGCTGGAATCACCAAACAGACTTACCTGTGCAGAGTTTTGCGTGGCTTGGTATTTTGCAGCGTATTTAAGAACTTTTTCAATAAACATCACGCCGTCTCCGGTATCGTGAAGGTATTGAGCCCGATGCGCACCAAAACTATCAAAACCTCCCGCAAGGGCAAGATTTTCAAATGCTTTTTTATTGGCGGCACGCAAATCAACACGTTTTGCAAGGTCAAAAACACTTTTGTATTTTCCTTCTTTTCGGTTTTCTACAATCGTTGCCACTGCGTTTCCTCCCACACCTTTAACAGCTCCCATCCCAAATCGGATGTCTCCTTGTTTGTTTACGGTAAATTTATAAAACGATTCGTTAACATCGGGAGGCAATACTTTTAATCCCATACGTTTACATTCTTCCATAAAAAAGGTGATGGTTTTAATGTCGCTCATATTGTTTGAAAGTACTGCAGCCATATATTCTGCCGGATAATGTGCTTTTAGATAAGCGGTTTGATAGGCAATCCAAGCATAACAGGTAGAGTGCGATTTATTGAAGGCATAGCTGGCAAAAGCCTCCCAATCTTTCCAAATTTTTTCTAATATTTTTGGGTCATGACCTTTTGCTTCAGCTTGTGAGATAAATTTAGATTTCATATTATCCAACACGGCTTTTTGTTTCTTACCCATTGCTTTACGAAGCACATCTGCTTCTCCTTTGGTAAATCCGGCAAGTTTTTGTGAGAGTAACATTACTTGCTCTTGATATACTGTAATCCCATAAGTTTCTTTTAGGTATTCTTCCATTGCCGGAAGATCATAAGTGATTGTTTCTTCACCGTTTTTTCTTCTGATAAAACTCGGAATATAATCCATAGGACCCGGTCGGTACAAAGCATTCATCGCTATTAGATCTGCAAAAACAGTGGGTTTTAACTCTTTGAGATATTTTTGCATTCCGGCAGATTCGTACTGAAAAACACCAACCGTTTCACCTCGTTGAAAAAGCTCGAATGTTTTTTGATCATCTAAGGGAAAGTTGTCCGGATTGAGTTCTACTTGATGAATGTGTTTTACCAATTTTACTGTGTCTTTAATGAGCGTAAGTGTTTTTAAACCCAAAAAATCCATTTTAAGCAAGCCGGCACTTTCTACCACCGAGTTGTCAAATTGGGTAACGTATAAGTCGCTGTCTTTTGCCGTGGCGACCGGAACAAAATTAGTGATATCGTCCGGAGTAATAATTACTCCGCATGCATGTATTCCGGTATTGCGAACCGATCCTTCCAGAACTTTTGCTTGATTAATGGTTTGTGCCTCTAAGTCTTCTCCTTCCGAGAGGTTAAGTAATTCGTTTATTTTTGGCAGCTCGTCGCTTCTAAATTTACTTCGTAATTCTTTTTCTTCCAGACCAAATATTTTGTTTAGCTTGGTCATATTTGGAACCAGCTTGGCAATTCTATCGGCATCGCTTAAAGGTAAATCTAAGACCCGAGCTGTATCGCGAATAGCCGACTTTGCAGCCATGGTTCCGTAGGTAATAATTTGTGCTACTTGATTACTTCCGTATTTTTTAATTACATAATCCATTACTTTTCCTCTTCCTTCATCGTCAAAATCAATGTCGATATCGGGCATACTAACCCTGTCCGGATTAAGAAACCGCTCAAATAGTAAGTCATATTCAATGGGGTCTATATTGGTAATTCCCAAACAATATGCAACAGCACTTCCCGCTGCCGAACCTCTTCCGGGTCCTACAGAAACACCTATTTTACGAGCTTCGGCAATTAAATCTTGTACGATCAAAAAATATCCGGGATAACCGGTGTTTGCAATTACTTCCAGTTCAAAATCCAGTCGTTCTTGTATTTCGGGAGTAATTTCTTTGTAACGTTGTTTTGCACCTTCATAAGTAAGGTGTTTTAAATAGGCATTTTCACCTCTCTTGCCGCCATCTTGTTTGTCTTCGGTAGATTGAAACGCTTCGGGAATATCAAACTTAGGAAGCAGCACTTCTCGGGCAAGTGTAAACGATTCTATTTTGTTTGTTATTTCCGAAATAGTTTCAATGGCTTCGGGTAAATCGCTAAAAAGGGCTTTCATTTCTTCTTGCGATTTAAAATAATATTCTTGATTGGGTAAACCGTAACGGTAACCGCGCCCTCTTCCTATGGGAGTGGCTTGTTTTTCTCCATCTTTTACACACAATAAAATGTCGTGTGCATTGGCATCTTCTTTGTTAATGTAGTAAGTGTTGTTAGTTGCTACCAGCTTGATATGGTGTTTTTTGGCAAGTGCGATTAGTGTTTCGTTTACACGGTTTTCATCTTCTTGATTGTGACGCATAATTTCTACATACAAATCTTCACCAAAGGTTTCTTTCCACCAAAGCAATGCTTCTTCGGCTTGTTTTTCGCCTACATTTAAAATTTTTGAAGGTACTTCGCCATAAAGGCTTCCTGTAAGCACAATGACATCTTCTTTGTATTGTTCAATAATTTTTTTGTCGATACGCGGAACGTAATAAAACCCTTTGGTATAGGCAATAGAGGACATTTTTGCCAAATTGTGGTAACCGTTTTTGTTTTTTGCCAGCAATACAATTTGGTATCCGTTGTCTTTGTGATTTTTATTGGTATGGTCTTCACATACAAAAAACTCGCACCCTACAATGGCTTTGAGTTGTTTGTGTTTGTCTTCTTTGGATAAAGATTTATTGTAGGTGTTTATTCCTTTTACAAAGTGAAATGCTCCCATCATATTACCGGTATCGGTAATGGCAAGAGCGGGCATTTGGTTTGCTACGGCAGCTTGTATTAAAGCGGAAGTACTGGAAGTAGATTGTAAAATAGAAAATTGAGAGTGGTTGTGTAGATGCGAAAAAGACAAATTAGTTAAGGAAGCAATGTTGTCTTGCATCTCTTTTGAAGAGATTTTTTCTTCTTCTTTTTTGTTTTGTAGTTCCTCTCGTAGTCGTGCGGAAGCCTCCTTTAAATTGATATGTTTTAGCCCAATGAGTTGGATAGGTTGCGGGTTTGCTTCCGAAAATTTTTCGAAATAATCAGGGGTTACTTCCAGTTCTTCGGCAGTATAGATTTGTCTTCTTATAAGCTCAAGGAAACATCGTGTAGTTGCTTCTACATCGGCAATGGCGTTATGAGCCTCGGCAAAGGGTTGGTTAAAAAGGTGTTGATGCAACTCGGTTAGGGTTGGGAGTTTATATCTGCCTCCGCGACCACCGGGAAGTTTACATAAATTGGCGGTAGTTTCGGTACAGGTATCGAGAACCGGGTAATTGGGTAAAGGGTTTTGTTTTTTTAACCGGTGGAATTCGGCTCCTAGAATATTTAAGTCGAATTTTAGATTTTGACCAACGAGAAATTTGGTTTTTTGCAAGGCTTCTTCAAATATTGCAAGTACTTCTTTAAGGGGTTTTCCTTGTTGTTGAGCCAAGTCGGTAGAAATACCATGTATTTTTTCGGCATCAAACGGAATATTAAATCCTTCGGGTTGAATCAAAAAATCTTTTTGTTCTATGAGTTTTCCGTATCCGTCATGCAATTGCCAGGCTAATTGCACACAGCGTGGCCAATTATCTACATCGCTAACAGGAGCATTCCAACGTTTGGGTAATCCGGTGGTTTCGGTATCAAAAATTAAATACATACAAGGAATTTACAAATGACTTCTTAACGAAGTAAAAATATAAAAACACCAATGGATAGAAAAGCAATTTAAAAAGGAGTTGTAAGTTTTTTTTAACAATTTGTGATGCGTTGAAAAATGTTTACTTTTATCCGCAACTATTATTTCTTACTCTTTTCGCTAATGGCATCCGTTTATATACACATCCCCTTTTGCAGGCAAGCTTGTCATTACTGCGATTTTCACTTTTCTACTTCATTAAAATACAAGCAAGAAATGGTGCAGGCTCTTGCTCGTGAGTTGTTTTTAAGAAAAAACGAGCTTTGTGAATCTGTTGAAAGCATTTACTTTGGTGGTGGTACGCCTTCTTTATTGAAGATTGAAGAGTTGCATTTTTTGATTGATGAAGTGTACAATAATTACGCTGTTTGCAACAATCCTGAGATTACATTGGAAGCCAATCCCGATGATTTAACTGCTGCCTATATTAAAGAATTATCAAAAACACCTGTTAATCGGTTAAGTATTGGTGTGCAATCTTTTTTTGAAGATGATTTAAAACTCATAAACAGAGCTCACAACGCTAAGGAAGCTTTAGAATCGGTAAGAGAAGCAAAAAAGTTTTTTAACAACATTACCATTGATTTAATTTACGGAATTCCCAATATGAGTGTTGAGAAATGGAAGCAAAATATAAAAACCGCATTACTATTGGATGTACCTCATATTTCGGCGTATGCATTAACGGTTGAGCCTAAAACGGCACTTAAAAAGTTGATAGAAAAGCAGAAAGTACCTCCGGTAAAGGATGCTGTGTCTCAACAACATTATAAAATTTTGGTTGAAAAACTTATGCAAGCAGGATACGTGAATTATGAATTTTCGAACTTCGGAAAACCGGGTTATTTTTCAAAAAACAATACCGCGTATTGGACGGGAAAACCGTATTTGGGAATTGGACCTTCGGCACATTCGTTTAACGGAAAACAACGTAGTTGGAATAGTAAAAATAACATTCTTTACATTAAAAATATGCAGCAAGACAAGCTAAAACAGAATGTTGAAATGCTTTCGGTTATTGAAAGATACAACGAATATATTATGACCGGACTGCGAACGATGTGGGGTGTGAATTTAGATAACGTAGAAAGCCGTTTTGGAATAAAATACCGAATATATTTATTAAAACAAGCCAAAAAATATCTAGAAAACGGATTTTTAATTTTTTCTGAAAAAGACCAAACTATTCATCTCTCTAAAAAAGGAAAATTTTTGGGCGATGGTATTTCGGCAGATTTGTTTTATGTTGAAAAACAAGATTAATGTAAGAAATATAAAAATTGTAATTTTACAAAAATGAAAAGCACAATTAACTTAAAAAACACTCCCGTAACGGTAGATTTGTCGCAACCTTTAGATATTTCGATACCGCTTTCGGGAGCAAAAAACAATCCGGTGGCTTGGTATTTAAGCACGCCCGTTATTCAGCCGGTTAAACAAGGAGATTGGGTGGCAAAAGTAAGCGAAGGAGCTTCGGTTAATTTTAATAACATACAATTTAATCCACACGCTCACGGTACACATACAGAATGTGTCGGACATATTTCGGAAGAATTTTATTCGGTTAATAAAATATTAAAACAGTTTTTCTTTTTATCTGAAGTTATTTCGGTTACACCGCAAAAACAAGTAGAAGATAGCGTGATTACCAAAAATCAATTGCAGCAAATGTTAAAAAATAAAACTCCCGAAGCAGTAGTCATACGTACACTGCCTAATCTCGAAACCAAAAAGCACATAAACTACAGCCATACCAATTGGGCATACCTTACAGAAAGTGCCGCTTTGTTTTTAAGAGAAAAAGGGATTAACCACTTATTAATCGACACACCTTCGGTAGATAAAGAAAAAGACGAAGGCAAACTTCTTGCTCACAAAGCATTTTGGAATTATCCCGAAGCGCCGCGAATGCAAGCCACCATCACCGAACTTATTTATGTCCCGGAACACATAAAAGACGGATCGTATTTGCTAAACTTAATGATTGCACCTTTTTGTAACGATGCTTCTCCTTCTAAACCAGTGTTGTATAAAATAGGCTAAAACCGTATCTTTACAGTATGGAATATCTTTTTATCGGACTTATTATCGGGTTGCTCGTTGCCTATTTTGTTTTTACTAAATATGGAGATTTTCGTTTTAAAAGAAAATCTATGGCACAGGCTTCGGTTTTAATTGAAAATATTAAGCGAGTAAGCAAACTCATTACCGTAGAAGCCGAATTTGCCGAAATCTATCATTATAAGTCCAATAAACACAAATGGTTAGAAAAATTAATCGGCGTAAAAAAAGCCATTTTACTAATCGATGCCAAAGCACACGTGGGTTTTGATTTAAACAAAATACAAATAGAAGCCCTTGAAAAAGAAAAAGTAATAAAAATTATACAATTTCCACAACCTGAAATACTTTCGATAGAAACCGATTTTAAATACTACGATAAAAAAGAAGGTTGGTTTAACCCGTTAACTTCAGAAGATTTAACACAAATAAACCAAGAAGCAAAACAGTTTATAATCGATAAAATACCCGAAAGTGGCTTGTTGGAGGAAGCCTCCTCAAGAGCCTTAGAATCGTTACAATTATCTGAAAAATTAGCTAAAACCATTAACTGGAAGTTGGATTATTCGGCATTGGTTTTAAAACAAACTTCTACTACCCCAATTCAGAAATCGTGAAATATTTAACCCTTATTTTTGTTTTATTTATTTGCGGATTTTCCATTGGAATTTCTCAAAACAGCAATCGTGTAGATGTTATTTTAAAACTTTAGCCTGCTTCTTTTAATTCACCAGAAAAATTAGCAAATTTCATAAAGCGCGATTTTAAAACCGAAGAAGAAAGAGTAAGGGCAGTTTACAGTTGGATAATTCAAAACATAGCCTACAATCCGGACGAATATAAAAGATTCGATTACCATTTTAAAAATTACAGAGAGCGCAATGAAAAAGAAGAAAAAACCCGTAAAAAAATTATTTCCCGAACTATAAAAAAAGGAGTAGCCGTATGCGAAGGCTATTCGTTTTTGTTTGAAAAACTATGTAATTTATTAAAGGTAAGAAATTACTTGGTACGTGGCGATACCAAATCTAATTTTAGCGATATAGGCAGAGCCTTTGCAACAAATCATTTATGGAATATTGCTTATATTAATGGGAAACCTTATTTGTTTGACCCAACTTGGGGATCCGGAAAATTTTCGAGAAAATTTATTAAAGACACCTCATATTTTTATTACAAAACACCGCCCGAACAACTTATAAAGACACATTACCCGAGTATGTTTGAAGATGCTTTGATTGATTTTAAACTCACTAAAGAAGACTTTTCTTTACTGCCTTTAATTATTGATAAAAAAGTACTTATTGAAGATATCATAGCTCCTAAAAAAGGAATTATTTTTACCGAAGAATATTTGGGCGTTGTTCCTTTTGAGATACAAAATATAAACCCTGAAAAAGTATCATATTCTTACGATTCCGGATTAAAAAATGAAGTAGAATCGAAAAGAGTTGGTGATGCGGTAACGTTTTCAATCCCTATAGAACTCGGCACAAAAAAGTTGCTTATTTATTTTAACGACAAACCGGTTTTAGGCTATGTAATACAATAAATTTGTACCATGAACATAGAAGAATTTAGAAATTACTGCATTGCAAAAAAAGGCGTAACCGAAAGTTTTCCGTTTAACAAAGACACTTTGGTTTTTAAAGTAATGGGAAAAATGTTTGCGTTAACAGGCTTAGAACATCAACCTGCAAAAATAAATTTAAAATGCGACCCCGAACGCTCGATAAAATTACGTGAAGAATACGACGGATTAATTTATGGAGCCTATCACATGAACAAAACCCATTGGAATACACTTGAAATAGAACACTTACCCATAGATTTGGTTACAGAACTTACCAATCATTCGTATGATTTGGTAGTTGCTAAATTACCTAAGAAAACACGGTTGGAATTAGAGAAGTTATAAAAAATTTACCCACAACTCATATCGGCAACTATTTTCCAGTTGCCGTTTATTTTTTTAAAGATAATTAGAAAAACCCCGTTGGCATCACCCGCTTTTCGTTTTAAATAATAGTCGCCCATTACCCAATAACTACCATCTTGTATGGGAGAAATATCATGAATTTTAAAAGTTAATGTACCGCTATCAGCTTTGGTCGGATATCCTTTTTTATAATTATCAAGCGTTTGTCGCCAACCTTTTGTAAGTCCGTTTTTGCCAAAAAACTTTAGGCTGTCGTTTTTCCAATAACCATTCATAAAACCTTCTAAGTCGTTATTAGACCAAGCTTTTTCTTGTGCCTTCATAACGTTTAGTATTTCTTGTTTGTCTTTTTTTATGTTTGTAGAAGAGGAGCAAGAAACAATGAGTAAAAATAAAAGAAGTGAAAGATATTTCATCTGTTTAAAAATTTGTAATTATTTGATATTGAAGACAATTCAAAATTTTTAAAAATTCGGAACCACTTCGTTTTCGCATAAACTTATTATAATCATCCACAGTAGGATATGCTTAAAAAAGTTTATGCTCATTCCATGTCAATAATTTTTTACTAAATTAATCAAAAAATAATTAGCTTATTTTGTAATTTTAAAGTTTAAAAAAACAACTGGAATGACAACTAAAATACAATTAAACCAATACATAGATCACACGCTTTTAAACCCCACGGCAACACCAAAAGAAATCGTAGATTTATGTTTTGAAGCCATTAAACATAATTTTTACGCTGTTTGCGTAAATGGGTGTTATGTCGCATTAGCTCGTTCGATAGTAAAAGATAGTGATGTAAAAGTAGCATCGGTAATGGGATTTCCGTTGGGAGCAAATACTACCGAAACCAAAATTTATGAAGCGGTAAATGTGATAGATTACGGAGCTTCCGAAATTGATATGGTGCTTAACATCGGGTTGTTAAAAGCCGGAGAGTTTACTCGCGTAGAAAATGAAATACTCGAAGTAAAAGAAGCAATAAACAATACCGTTTTAAAAGTTATTTTGGAAACCTGTTTTCTTACTCCCGAAGAAATTATAAAAGCATCTAAACTGGCAATGAATGCCGGCGCCGATTTTATTAAAACCTCCACAGGATTTGGAACGGGAGGAGCAACAATAGAAGCGGTAAAACTAATGAAAGAAGCCGTAGGTAATAAAGTAAAAATTAAAGCATCCGGAGGGATTCGCGATACGCAAACGGCATTGGAGTACATACATTTGGGTGTTGATAGAATTGGAACCTCTTCCGGAATTGCAATTGTTAACGGAAATAATTAAACCGGTTCGTTTTTTCATCCGCAGCTAAAGAATACTAATTAAAGCTTGTGAAGGAATAACTGTTTTTTTAGTATTTTAATTTTCTTTTCATTTTAAATTAGTTTAATGTGGTTCGTGCCTATAAAAACGTGTAAACAAAAAGTATACTCATTTCTTAATAAAAAATTAATACCCTTATTGCGTTCAATTTTGCTACATTTGTGTAACTAACTAAAACAAATGTGGCACACGCAGACCAAAAATACATAGAGGCACTTTTGCATAATAATCACTTGTTAATCAATGAGATTTATTCTCGTTTTGCTCCTAAGGTGGTTTCTTTTGTCTGTAAAAACAACGGAAGCGAGCCGGAAGCCAGAGATTTAATTCAGGAAGTGTTACTTATTATATATGACCAAGCAAAAACCAAAAATTTGCAACTTACTTGCCCGTTTGATGCGTACTTTTTTTTAATATGTAAACGAAAATGGTATAGTATTTTACAAAAAAAATATAGAAACAGGGTAACAGAAGAACCTGTAACGGGATTTATAGCTGAAAGCGTAGAAGAACAAGTTGAAGAAACCGCACTTTTTGAAGAAAAAAATAAATTATTTGAAACGGTTTTTGAAAAATTAGGCAATGCATGTAAAGAACTGCTAAAACTTACTTTTTCTATCTCGTCTATGGAAGAAGTTGCAAAAAAATTAGGTGTTAGCTACGGTTACGCCCGAAAGAAAAAATCGCTTTGTATTGCACAGTTAACCAAATGGGTAAGAGAGTCATCGGCATATAACCAACTAAAAAACTATTAAATTATCCCCAAAATGGAAGAAAAAAATGCTTTATTGTTTGAGGATTACCTTCAAAAAAAACTTTCTGAAGATGAACGCATTGCCTTTGAAAAAAAATTAAAAGAAGATGCTGATTTTAACCAAGCGTTTTTAAATTACAAACAACTATCAATTTTCTTAAAAAATAAATTCTCAAAAGAGCGAGCCGCTTTACAAAAAACATTATCTCAAACAGGCGAAGATTATTTTTCTTCCCAAAAACAAAAAGTTTATCGGTTAAAACCTTGGCACTATAGTATTGCAGCTTCTGTTTTATTACTTTTTGGCATGTTTTTATATATGCAGAACAATCGTTTTTCTTATAATGATTATGCTTTTTCTCAAACTATTACATTGGTAGAAAGGAGCGATGATACGAAAGTTTATAAAAATGCCGAAACAGCATTTAATACTAAAAACTATAAAGAAGCTATTCGTTATTTTAACCAAATTTTAAAAACCGAGCCTACTAATTTTGAAATTTTATTTTACAAAGGTATCGCGTTAGTTGAAACCGATAACTTTACGGCAGCCGAGTTGGTTTTTACCAAACTTCAAGAAACCAATAGCATTTATAAAAATAAAGCACTATTTTACTTGGGGTTAAGCAAATTAAAACAAAAAGATTATAAAGGCGGAAAAGTAATTCTTAGTACAATTCCCGATTCGGCAGCAGAATATAAAAAAGCACAAGAAATCTTAAAAAAAATAGACTAAACCCGTATTATTCATATAAAAACGGAGTAAATTATATGAATATGCTATCGATAAAAGGGGAAAATGCGGGAAACCCCGACTTAGAAATGCTCCAAATTTGGGTGTTTTCAAAACACAAAAATTTGTTGGTAGTACTTAGTCGTTTAAAAATTCCGTGAATTTTTCGGGTAAACGGTTATTGCCCGGGAAATAAATACGTAATAGTTCCCAGTTGAGCGGTCTTACTTGAAGCGGTAAAGAAAGATTGCTTGGCGTATTGCATAGCACTGTCGTACAAACACTCATTAGTGGTAGTAGATCCGGCTTTATTAATGGTTGCTTCTATAACTCTTCCTGTTGCATTTACCGTAATGTTAACTACAACTTTTCCAAAGGAGTCGCATGTATAAACCGGATTGGGTAATAAACGAGCTTTTCGGTTTACCAAACGGTAAGAAATAGTAGTATTTCCGGCAATATTTTTATCTTTCTCCTTTTTTTTACCGTCTGTATTGCTTTTGTTTTGTAAAATTTCTTTCAACTTTTTTTTAGACTCCGAGAGCGATGTGTTTTCTGAAACACTTTCGGATAAAGTTGTAGCAATTTCATTTAATTTTTCTTCAGATTGCTCTTCAAATTCAGTATTTTCAGCTTCCACATTTTTAATAAATTCTTCAGCTTCATTGTAGGCTCTGTGGGTAGAAATGGCTACTTTTTTTTGTTTGATTGTCGCTTGTTCTTCTGCGGGGAGTGTTTCTGTATATTCCACTTCATAACTTTGTTCTTTTTCGGTAGAAAATCCGCCTATTTTTATAACATACATTAGTAGCAACAGGTTACCAATAATGAGTACCGAGAACAAAAATGCCTTGTATGAATAATTAATTTTCACCTGTCAAAGGTAAATAACTTTTCAAAATGGGTAATAGACTGTGCGTTATTAACGGTAAAATCGCCTATTTTGGTTCTTCGCAATACCGAAAGATGTGCGCCATTTTGCAGTGCTTTTCCAAAATCGTGTGCCAAAGAACGAATGTAGGTTCCTTTACTGCAAATTACTCTAAAAGTAACATGTGGCATTTCTATTTTAGTGATTTCAAACTCCTTAATAGTTACGGTACGAGTGGGTATTTCAACAGTTTCTCTTGCTCGGGCAAATTCGTACAAACGTTTTCCGTCTTTTTTTAAAGCCGAAAAAACCGGAGGTTGTTGTTGAATTTCACCAATGAACTTTTGAGCAACCTCAACTAGTTGCTTTTCTGTAAGTTGTGAAGTGTCAAATGTTTGGTTGATTTCGGTTTCCAAATCGTAACTGGGAGTGGTGGCTCCCAGCGTAATGATTCCGGTGTATTCTTTTTCTTGGGCTTGATAATGTTCAATTTTCTTGGTAAATTTTCCGGTACAAAGAATCAACAATCCGGTTGCCAGAGGGTCTAATGTTCCGGCGTGTCCTACTTTTATTTTCTTAATTTTATACTGCTTTTTTAAAAGCCAGCGTATTTTATTTACTACCTGAAAGGATGTCCAATGCAACGGTTTGTCGATTAATAATACTTGCCCTGTTTGGTAGGCTTCAAGTGGTAGCGGTGTACTGTTGTTATTCATTTTATTTAAACCGTTAATCGATATACAAAAAAGTGAATAAGCAATAAAACGATTCCTAAAATAATTCGGTAATAGCCAAAAACCTTAAACCCTTTTTTGCTTAGGTAGTCAATAAACCCCTTTATGGCAATCATCGCTACTATAAAAGCGATGATGTTTCCAAGAATAAGATAGTTTATTTGTTCTTGAGAGAGTTCAAAACCGGCTTTGTAATAATCATACGATTTTTTTGCAGTTGCTCCCAACATAGTAGGAACCGCAAGAAAGAAAGAAAATTCGGCAGCAGTTTTTCGGTTAAGGTTTTGGGTAAGACCTCCTACGATGGTGGCACCGCTTCTGGAGGTTCCGGGAATCATTGCCAAGCACTGAAACAAACCTATTTTAAAAGCAGTAGCATAACTAATTTGAGTGTTCTTATTAGGGTTTTTAGCGTCTGTTTCTTCATTTTTTTGAAACCATGTATCAACTTTTATTAAAATAATTCCGCCCAGAATAAGCATCACCGCCACTACAATAGGATTTTCTAACAAACTATCGATAAAATCGTTTAACAAAAGTCCCAAAACCACCGCCGGAATAAATGCCACAAACAGTTTGTAGTAAAAATCGAGACTTTGAAAAAATCGTTTCCAGTACATTACCACAACAGCAAGAATAGCTCCTAATTGAATAACAATGGTAAAGAGTTTGGTAAAATCGTCTTCGGCTATTTTCATAAACGAAGATGCAATTATCATATGTCCGGTTGAGGAAATGGGTAAATATTCGGTTACTCCTTCAATAATTGCAAGAAGTAGGGTGTACCAATAGTTCATTTACTGTTTATTTTTTCGGATTTAGCAAAATGGCGTAAACTTCAATTCCAAAACCTATTAAGATAATAGCCGGAGCCAACCGGATGCGTCTCCAGCTGTATATTTCGGGATTAAATACATTGGGGTCATCACTTCCGCCACCTGCCATTAGGATAAAGCCCAATGCGATAAAGGCTATACCCAAAAGCATAAATTGGTAATTTTTTTTACCGAAGATAAATTCGGTTTGAGCTTTTTGTTGTTCTTTACGTTTTTTTTCTCCCATAATAATTGGTTTTTTGCTCTGTGTTTTTTTCTTTTGTTATGTTTTATTCATAATTGATACATAATTTACTTTAAGAGCAATATATATAATTTTTGTTAGTGAGTTGCTACTCTAATTTATCAGGGTTTTTACCTATCTTTTTACTTTCTGATTTTACTCTTCTTTCAAGTTTCTTTATATCTTCTTCCGGTGGTAGTTCTTCCGGTTTTATACCTCTTTGCAATAAAATTTTCCGAACTGAACGATTGTTTGTAACGTGTTCAACGGATATTTGTCTTTCTGTTCGTAAATCTTTTTCTTTTGTATTAAAAACGGTTATCTCGGTTGCGAAATCTTTTGCCTTGATTGTTATTGTTGGTAAGAAGTCTGCTAATGCTCTGCCTTTTGGGACACCAAGCTTATTCTTCATCTGTTGCGTTGTTTTTCCAAACAAGGCTTGATCACCTTTACATCTTATAAGTCCAAAATTTTTATCACTTCCTGTTTTTTCATATATTAGTCCCGAAAGTTCTTTTTCCGATAAAGATAGTTTTTGCCTTGCTTTTAACCTTTCCCAATCCTTTATGCGCTTTTCAATAAGTTCAAATTTTCTAGTCTGAACTGCAAAATAATTTTGTGCAAAAGCTATTTCCTTTTTTCTTGGATTTCCATTTTGTGCTATTAAATAGCAAGCATATCTTGTTAGAATAATATCATTTATTTCTCTTTCCGTTCCGGAACCGATTTTAACCATTTTCCCGATATCGGCAAAATGGTCTGAAATGTTATTTCCGCTAGCTTCACAAGATGTTTTGGCTTTATTAATAACATTTACAAAATTATCCCATTTGGTGTAACCAAGTAGATGTTGCAAATCTCTGGCATACCAAAATTCAATACCGGTTTCTGTCGAATAGGAATGACTTTTAAAAGTGTTTGTTAACGATATTATAACTTCTTTTTTCACTTTTTAATAATACAATTGGTCTGTTTTTAAATTTAAAAACCGTTGGGTAGCAATATAAGTGCTTATTCCGGTAATAATAATTCCCATTAATAAAATAAAAACAAATAATAAAACAAGCATTGTTAAGTTATCTAACAAATAAAGTTCTGCAAAATTTTTATTCAAAAAATACATTACGCCAGCCATCCCCAGCATTGCGAGAAAAGCACCTATGAGTCCCAACTTCATGCTTTGCCATATGAAGGGTTTTCTAATAAAACTTTTAGTTGCTCCTACCATTTGCATAGTTTTTATAGTAAATCGTCTGGCATATACAGAAAGTCTTATAGAACTATTGATGAGCAAAACGGCAATGAGTGTAAAAATAGCACTAATAATGAGTATCCAAAGGCTAATTTTTTTCACATTATCATTAAGTAATGCTATCAAAGGTTTATCATACACCAATTCATCTACAAAGTCTTTAGAAGTAATTTCGGTTGTAATTTCTTCCAATTTTTCGGGTGATACAAAGTCGGCTTTTAGATATACATCAATACTGTTCTGTAAAGGATTATACCCGAGAAACTCCATAAAATTTTCGCCAATGTCTGCGCTTAATTGCTTGGCAGCGTTTTCTTTGGGTACAAAAGTTGCCGATTTGGTGTACTCGGCGAGGGCTAAACTTTGTTTTAGTTGGGTTATTTCTACTTCTTTTGCCGTGTCTTTTAAATAAACAGTAAGTGCGATTTTCTCTTTAAAATGATCGGCAATTTTCTTTGTGTTTAACACCAACATTCCCAGTAATCCCAATAAAAACAGCACTAAAGCAATGCTTAATACCACCGAAATATAAGAGGTAATTAATCTGCGCTTTTGGTATTTTTCAAACGAGCTAGCCATATGGGTTCATATATATTGGAGGTAAAAATACAATATTTTTATTCTCTGTATATAACAATGTTAAAACTTTTGTCTTTCATACAATACTCTTAAATTTGCCGCCAGATAAGAAAAAGAAACAACAACCTGTCTTCTTTCAAAAAAAGCTATGAGCAACTACAATTTTAACGACATCGAAAAAAAGTGGCAAGAATATTGGGCAAAGAATAAAACCTTTAAAGCCAATAACAATACAACAGAGCCTAATTATTACGTGTTAGACATGTTTCCGTATCCCAGTGGTGCCGGTTTACATGTTGGACATCCGTTAGGATATATTGCCAGCGATATTTATGCCCGATATAAACGACATAAAGGATTTAATGTATTGCATCCTCAAGGATACGATTCGTTTGGACTTCCGGCAGAGCAATATGCTATACAAACCGGGCAACATCCGGCAAAAACCACAGAGGTAAACATTAGTCGTTACCGAAATCAGTTAGATAAAATAGGCTTTTCGTTTGATTGGAGCAGGGAAGTACGAACTTCTAACCCCGATTATTACAAATGGACACAATGGATTTTTATTCAGTTATTTGAATCTTGGTATTGTAAAACATTAGAAAAAGCATTACCTATATCCGAATTAATAAACATTTTTGAAGAAGAAGGAAACATAGGTGTTAATGCAAAATGTGATAAGCAACAAGCCGAATTTTCTGCCAAACAATGGAATGATTTTGACGATGAAAAAAAACAAAGAATCTTACTTAATTACCGATTGGCATACCTCGCCGAAACTGAAGTAAATTGGTGTCCCAAATTAGGAACGGTATTAGCAAATGATGAAATTGTAAATGGAGTTTCAGAACGTGGCGGATATCCCGTTGTTCGAAAAAAAATGATGCAATGGAGTATGCGTATTTCTAACTATGCCGATAGGCTATTAACCGATTTAGAAAACCTAGATTGGTCTGAGTCATTAAAAGACACCCAACGAAATTGGATAGGAAAATCGGTAGGTGCAGCTATAAAATTTAAAGTTTTTTTAAACAAAAAAGATGCTCAATCTAATTATATAGGTGCAACCATAGGCGTTTTTTCTACACGCCCCGACACCATTTTTGGAGCCTCTTTTATTGCATTGGCACCTGAGCATGAATTGGTGCAAAAAATTACTACCATCGAGCAACGGTTTGAAGTTGCCAAATACATAGAAGAAACCGCTAAAAAAAGCGAACGTGACCGTATGGCAGATGTAAAGAACACGACAGGAGTTTTTACCGGAGCTTATGCCGAGCATCCTTTCACCAAAGAAAAACTTCCCGTTTGGATAGCCGATTATGTTTTAGCAACTTACGGAACAGGTGCCGTAATGGGTGTACCTGCAGGTGATCAGCGCGATTACGATTTTGCTAAGAAATTTCATCTTCCTATTAAAAATATTTTTAAAGATATTGATGTTTCTGAAAAAGCATACGAAGAAAAAGGAAATACCATTATAGCTAATAGCGATTTTATTTCAGGAATGCCCCACCAAAAAGCTTCCGAGAAGGTAATTGAAGCGTTGGAAAAACTAGGTCAAGGAAAAAAGAAAATTAACTACCGATTACGCGATGCGGTTTTTTCAAGACAACGGTATTGGGGCGAACCCTTTCCGGTATATTACAAACACGGATTACCACAAATGATAGACTTAAAACACCTGCCGTTAGTGCTGCCGAAAGTAGAGAAATACCTGCCCACCGAAACCGGCAAGCCTCCTTTGGGAAGAGCCGATAATTGGGCGTGGGATACACGCCACAATATTGTGGTGAATAAAGATTTAATAGATGATATTACCGTTTTTCCTTTAGAGTTAAATACCATGCCCGGTTGGGCAGGAAGCAGTTGGTACTTTTTTAGATATATGGATCCTAAAAACACCCAAGAATTTGCCTCTAAAGAAGCACTGGAATATTGGAAAAACGTAGACTTATACATCGGCGGAAGCGAACACGCAACCGGACACTTACTGTACAGCCGATTTTGGACAAAATTTTTATTCGACAGAGGATTTGTACCGGTAAACGAACCTTTTAAAAAACTCATTAACCAAGGAATGATTTTAGGGGAGAGTGCGTTTGTTTATTACTTAGAGTTAGAATTTTCTAATCGAGTTATTCTAAATTTCGCTTTAGACAAAAAGACTTATGAAAAACTAATTTTGGACGAATTGGAAGATTTTGATTATGAAATTTTCAAAGAGCATCCGTGTTATGATGAAGATATCAATTTTTCCAACCTTAATAGGTTGTCAGTAAATAAAGATAATATCAAGAAATCTAAAAATGTACCTATTGAATTTGTTAATAATTCAAACGAATTAGATTTTGAAAAAGCATTTCAATGGGAGCCAAATTTGAAAAACATTCACTATCCTTTAAATTCAAATGGGAAATATGAAGTTTTTCGCGAAGTTGAAAAAATGTCCAAATCCAAATACAACGTGGTAAATCCCGATGATATTTGCGAACAATACGGCGCAGATACCTTGCGTATGTACGAAATGTTTCTCGGACCCTTAGAACAGGCAAAACCTTGGAGCACCGCAGGAATTACCGGAGTACATAATTTTTTAAAAAAACTATGGCGATTGTATCATACCGGAGAAAACGGAGCATTTTTTGTAAACGATAACCCGGCAAGTAAAGAAAGCCTGAAAACGCTTCATAAAACCATAAAAAAAGTAACGGAAGATATCGAAAATTTTAGTTTTAACACATCGGTTTCTACCTTTATGATTGCTGTAAATGAACTTACCGCTCAAAAGTGTAACAGCAAAGAAGTGTTAGAACCTTTGGCTGTGTTAATTGCGCCTTACGCACCCCATATTGCAGAAGAACTTTGGCAAAAATTAGGATATGAGCAGAGTATTTCAACTGTTGCATTTCCGGTATTTAACAATCAGTATTTAGTAGAAGATAGTAAAGAATACCCCGTTTCATTTAACGGAAAAATGCGTTTTAAAATAGAATTACCGCTATCACTCACCAAAGACGAAATAGAAACTGCCGTTATGGCGCACGAAAAAACACAACACTATTTACAAGGGAGAACCCCTAAAAAAGTAATCGTTGTGCCCGGAAAAATTGTCAATATTGTAGGTTAAACACAAAGTTGCACAATTTTTGCTATCTTTAAATTAAATTTAAATAAACTATGATAGGATATTATATAATAGCCGGAGTAATATTTTTGGCAAGTATGTATGTGAGTAACAAGCTTAAAAGTAAGTTTAAAAAATACTCCAAAATGCAGCTTCAAAATGGTATGAGTGGCAAAGAAATAGCCGAAAAAATGCTAACAGATAATGGCATAACCGATGTTAAAGTAATTTCGGTAAAAGGACAATTAACCGATCATTATAATCCGGCAACCAAAACCGTAAATCTTAGTGAGGGTGTTTACTCGCAACGCAATGCTGCTGCTGCTGCGGTTGCTGCACATGAATGTGGTCATGCCGTACAACACGCTACTGCTTACAGTTGGCTAAAAATGCGAAGCACTTTAGTGCCTATGGTTAATGTAGCTTCAAGAATGTCGCAATTTGTAATTATGGGAGGTTTGGTTCTTCTGGCAACAACCAAGTTGGGAGCCACCATCTTTTTAATAGGAATTGCTTTATTTGCAGTAGGAACTTTGTTTAGTTTTATAACTCTTCCGGTAGAATACGATGCCAGTAACAGAGCGTTGGTGTGGTTAGAAACCAAAAATATGGTAACACCTCAAGAACACGATGCAGCAAAAGATGCCTTAAAATGGGCAGCCAGAACCTATGTGGTTGCAGCACTTGGCTCTTTAGCGACACTGTTGTATTTTATAAGTATTTTTCTGGGCAGGAGATAATTAAGAAAAAGGTTTTATACTTATTTATACTCAGCCAGCCACATTATCAGGATTATAACCCAAGTAAGGAACTTGCTTTTCGTTAAATACTATACCGTGGTTTTTTAGTTCTTTTAAAATAGGTTCGTACACTTCTTTGGCAATAGGAAAACGCACACCGGGTTTTACAATTTCTTTGTTTAAAATTTTTAATGCCGCAATGGCAACCGGAAGCCCTACTGTTTTTGCCATAGCGGTATAAGTTTGGTCTTCGCCGATTAAAACCATGCTGCTATCAATTTGCTTTTTCTTACCGTTGATTTTATAGCCAAATTTATGATACATCACTATCATATCTTTGTCTTCGGGTTGAAGCGTCCACTTATCCATTAATATTTTCTGCAACGCTTTTGCAGGTGTGGCATTTTTAATTCCTATTTTTTTGTTGGGATTAAAAATATCCAACTCTAATAATTTTTCCCACATTAAATCATCTTGGTCAATCTTCAGGTTGTGCCTAAGCTTAAGTTCAACCGAATCGGATGGAGAATAGGGTAAAAACAAATTAACAAACTCGCGGTATGACATATTTTCAGAATCCGGAATTACATAACCATCGTCTGTCATACCTAATTGTACAAACATGTTCCACGCTTTACTGAATCCAACCCGTCGTATGGTTCCTCTATACAAGGTTAAAATATCTTTAAAACCGTAAACGCTCTGGTATTTTAACGAATTTCTGTTAGCGTACACTTCAAATTTTCCGTATCCGTCTATTTGAATAATTTCGGTACGTCTAAATAATCTGTGATACGGAATGTATTTGTATTTCCCTTCCTGAATAAACTCTGCTGCTCCTCCTTGTCCGGCTAATACTACATTTCGAGGGTTCCAAGTAAATTTATAATTCCAAAGGTTGTTATCGCTTTCGGGAGCAATTAATCCGCCGGTAAACGATTCAAACAAAATTACTTCTCCGCCGTTATCACGTATTTTGTCTATTACCTGCATAGCACTCATATGATCAATTCCGGGATCGAGACCAATCTCATTCATAAATACCAAATTTTTGGCTTTTGCTTCAGCATCCAACGCGCGCATTTCTTTACTAATATAGGAGGCAGTAACCAGATGTTTTTCATACTTAATACAATCTTTGGCGACTTCTATATGAAATCGTGCCGGCAACATCGAAATAACCAAATCACTTTTTTGAACCGCTTCTTCGCGTTCCTTTTGGTTAAAAACATCTAATTGAATTCCCGTGGCACAAGGATGCTCTTTGGTAAATTTTTGAGCCGACTCTAACGATAAATCTCCAATGGTAAGGTGAAGATTTTCCGGTTCCGATTTGTCTAATAAGTATTTTATTAAGCTGGTAGCCGAACGACCGGCACCTATAAGTAAGATATTTTTCATTCGTGAATATTTCGTATGTTTGAAAACATTAATTTTTCAACAAACGAAAGTACTAAAATCTTACAGTTCTTATGACAAATATTGATAAAAAAATTTTTATTACAGCTTCGATTTTGGGAGCATTGAGTGTGGCATTTGGAGCATTTGGTGCTCATGGGTTAAAACAACTTATAGACACACAAGCCCTTACCACTTTTGAAACCGGCGTACGATACCAAATGTACCACAGTTTAGCTTTGTTTATTCCGGCGTTAACAAACAAGTTGTCTGTTTCTTCAAAAAAATGGGTGTTTCGTTTTTTTCTTTTCGGAATTCTATTTTTTTCGTGTTCTATTTACCTTTTAGCCTTAAAAAGTATCCTTCCTTTTAATTCAACTTCCATAGGATTTATTACTCCCATTGGTGGATTATTATTTGTAATAGGTTGGATAAGAATGGGCTATGGGTTTTTATTAACTGCCGTAGATTAAATTTAAAACAAATTTATTGTTTTTTAAAGAGCTGTTTTTAATTGTTTTATTAATTTTGTCGCCCACAACAACTCATAATAAAGTGATGGTATATAACAACCAAACTTCGGAAATGATTTCATTAAATAATTATGGAATCAAAAACGCAAATGTGCGTTACCAACTATCTCTCGAACAATTAGAAAAAGAAACAATCGAAAAAGGACTTGGACGTATGACCAAGTTTGGCGCACTAGCCATAAATACGGGTGAATTTACCGGGCGTTCCCCAAAAGATCGTTTTATAGTAAAGGATGAAATAACAAAAGACCGAGTATGGTGGGGCGAGATTAACCTCCCTTTCTCTTCCGAAAAATTTGATGCACTATACAATAAAGTAGTTTCCTATCTTTCAGGAAAAGAACTTTATGTTAGGGATTGCTATGCGGGATCGCACCCCGATTATAAACTAAACCTTAGAATAATTACCGAAACTCCTTGGCAAAACCTTTTTGCCTTTAATATGTTTCTTAGACCCACAGAAGAAGAATTAGCTTCTTTTTTACCGGAATGGACAGTGATTAATGCTCCCAGTTTTATGGCAAATCCGGAAGTAGACGGAACCCGTCAACACAACTTTGCGATTTTAAATTTTACACGTAAAATTGTTCTTATAGGAGGAACAGGATATACCGGTGAGATTAAAAAAGGAATTTTTTCGGCACTTAATTTTCTTCTTCCCGAATTTAAAAATTGCATGCCTATGCATTGCTCTGCCAATGTAGGGAAAAATAACGAAACAGCTATTTTCTTTGGACTTTCGGGAACCGGAAAAACAACACTTTCTGCAGACCCGAATCGAAAATTAATTGGCGATGATGAACATGGCTGGACACCCGACAATAAAATTTTTAATTTTGAAGGAGGTTGTTATGCAAAAGTGATAGATCTTTCTCCCGAAGGCGAACCGGATATATATAATGCTATTAAACCCGGAGCTTTACTTGAAAATGTGATTATAGATAAAGATGGAAATGTAGATTTTAGTGATACATCCATTACTCAAAATACACGTGTAAGTTATCCTATTTATCATATTAAAAATATTCAAGTTCCTTCTATTGGTGAAAATCCAAAAAATATTTTCTTTTTAACCGCAGACGCTTTTGGTGTGTTGCCACCTATTTCAAAATTAACTCCGGGACAAGCAGCTTACCATTTTATTAGTGGTTATACTGCAAAGGTAGCCGGAACCGAAGAAGGAGTAGATGAGCCTTTGCCTAGTTTCTCTGCTTGTTTTGGCGCACCGTTTATGCCGTTACATCCTACCGAATATGCCAATATGTTACGCAAAAAAATGCAAGAAGCAGGTGTAAACGTTTGGCTTGTAAATACCGGTTGGACAGGAGGACCTTACGGTGTAGGTAACCGAATGAAACTAAAATATACCCGAGCGATGATTACTGCAGCTCTAGAAGGAAAATTAGATACTGTTTCTTTTGAAGAACACCCAATATTTGGTTTAAACATGCCAACTTCTTGCGAAAATGTACCGGGTGAAGTGTTAAATCCTAGAAATACTTGGAAAGATCAGAAGGAATATGACAAAAAAGCACTGGAACTTGCGGCATCATTTAAGAAAAATTTCGAAAAATTTGAAGACTACGCAAACGAAGAAATTATGAAAGGCGCTCCAGTTCAATAACAGGTGAAAATCTTATTGTACGTGTAAAATCGCTAGGTAATTTTAAAGTTTATATAGCGATTTTTTTTACTGATAATACTCTTG
>WFXA01000009.1 GCA_015490835.1 Flavobacteriaceae bacterium
ATCAAAGTCACTACTTCTAGAAAAATAAATTTCTGAGTAGAGAATTTTTGATAATCGAAAAGACAGGCCAATCTCTGTAATAAACCCAAAATTTCCTCCTAAATTATTGTTAGATAAAATTTTTCCACTGCTATCTTGACTTTTAAGATTAATGAAATTACTGTGGTAAAAACCTATTTTAGGTATTAATCTAATTATATTATTTTCTTTCGTATTATTAAGAGTAAATCCTAATCCTATTTTCAATGGAGTTTTTAAAGTCAAAATTTTGTTTGAACTATAAGTGTCATTAATAAATGCTTGAAAGTTTGTTTCAATCAATCCAATACCAGAAGATAAAGTGATGCCGTTTTTGAAAATAAAATCTCCTTGTATTGAAATGATACTTGAATTACCATTAAAAGAAAAGTTTCCTATTTTTATCTTGCTATTTCCGATTCCAGAATTTATTGCTACAGCAACTTTATAATCTGTTTTTAAGTCTGTACCTATTTTGGTTTGAGCTAACATAACTATTGGTAGCAATAAAACTAAATGTATAATTATTTTTTTCATAAAAGTTTAAATTTAAGATTTATTAAAAAGGCTATTGGCGATTCAATAGCCTTTTGATTTTTATTGTTTATCAATAATCTCACCAATAACAAACCCAATTACACCGCCAATAACCGCTCCTCCTAACCCACAGCAAGAGCCTCCTATAGAAGCTCCAACAATAGCAAATGCAGCACCACAATCAATAGGTCCAGACCCTGTGCAATTCTGAGATAGGAAAGAAGTTGTAAAAAAAGGGATGATTGATGCTTGTGATACGTTATTTTGAAAAGTATCGTTTGTGAGGGAATTTACCACTAAAAGAGTTTCTTTTTCGTGTTGCGATAGAAAATCAAAATCAACAATATCTTGTACATCTTGGACGGTTCTATCTTCCAATAACTTTATAACAGCCTCTTTAGTTTCATCTGACATTGTAGTGTTTAAAATTACTTCCTCAATATTATCAGACAGATGATAATCAATTAACTTGTCAACTATATTGTTGACTTGGTTTAAATTAAGGCTACTTTTATACTCTTCAGGGATATCAAGTATATCTAAATAATTATCTAATTGTTCTTGGGAAATTAGATTTTCGGATTCATTGCTTAACCTTTGAATAGAACTTGTGTTAGATTGATTTTTTAATTGACTTGACTGTAAAATTTTTGCGCTATTATTTTTTATTAAAGAAGCGAAGTCTGATTCTTGCTCAGTGTTATCTGTACCACTTGTACAACCTATAATTGATAAAAAGCTAAAAAATATAAATATTTTTTTCATAATATTAAAATTTAATGCCCATTAAGGTCTTGGCAGTTAGGTTTCGACCGTTTTAGCAGTCATTAAAATATCTAATTCTTTTTACTAATCTCGGTTATTTTCCTTATTAAGTAGGTGACTTTTCATCTTTTTATCAGATGCTGTTTTATTCTTTACTAACCACTGATTTTCAATCGAATACGTCATTTAAATGGCTACCAACGGTTTGAATATACGTAGTTGCGGACTTTTTAGTACTTACTTTTGGTTTTTCACTACATTTTGTCCAAAGGTACAAATTTTTGGTTAAGCGACAAAACCGCAATTACGTATATTTTTTGTTGGTAGCCGTTGTTGGTAACCGTTGTTGGTAACTGTTATTGATTTTTCTTCTTCTTTTTTAAAAACATAGTAAGTCCTAAACCAATAAAATCACCAGATAGCTTATAATCTCCTCTAGTGGGTTCTGATACATCTAAATTACCAAACTGGTATTCTCCTTTAAAATAAGGAACAAGAGATTTTTTATAAGTAAGTTGTAATTGGTAAAGAGCTTTTTTTGTAACAAAATACAATCCGGGACCTAATCGTAAACTGGGATATATAAAAAATCCGGAAGTTTCCCCATACATGGCAAAAACTTCTCTCCCTTCATTAAGATTATTACCGTAAGAAACTACAAAATCAAACTGTCCGGAATTTAAAATTGTAAAATCTAACCCTCCCATAGCACTAAAAAAGATTTTTTTGCCCATTTGTAATTTTCCTTCTATTAAAAAAGGAATTGTAAATACAAATTTATTAGTTTGCTTTTTATTCCAATGTAGTGAGCCTTCTAAATCCCAATCAATAAAATCTAAATCTTCCGGTTTAAATTCAAACTCTACATTGTAAAAAGGGATTAAATCTAAATATAAACCTGTACGAAACGACCAGTTTTTTTGATGGTTAAAAGCATAGTCAAAACCTATTCTGCCACTTACTATTGGATAATTAATAAGTTTATAATCACCATATTTTTTATCAATATCAGCTTTCTTATAAAGTACTCCGCTTAAATGATAACCTACCTTTTTAAATCCTTCAAAATTTGAAAAATCATTACGAGGATTATCTTGTGCATTACAAAATTGAAATATAAAGGCAAGTATCAAACTTGCCTTTGTAATAATATTATAATTTACCATGAAAGTGCCATATTATTTGATGAGCCACCATAATAAAATGTAGCATAAACTCCGGTCCATTTTTGTGCGCGTAGTGAATGACTAAAGCCCCAATCATATGAAGTTGCTCTTCGAGTTCGTCTTCTTTTTATGCTTTTAGATTTGTAACCGGATCTGACTACCGGTCCACTACAGGTCGTCTTTAAATTTCTTTGTACACCAAGCCCTATGTATGTAGGTCTTTTTCTCCATCTTCCTCTTCTTTTTTTGTAGGAAGTGATTTTACCTTTTGTTTTAGTAAACCAAGGAACACTTCTCAGGAGAAGTGTTTTTTTTACTTTTCTTCTGTTAGCATAAGCGTGATAACTAGTTTTACTTCTCCAAGTAGTACAAATACTGTGATTCTTTTCTGTTGTTATTATATTAGGGTCATTAGAGACATCTTCTCCATTATTAATTTTAGTTAATGAAGTACCAAAATCATCTAGTATTTCATAGGTAGCTTGTAGTTTCCCAAACGCGAAAACTTTTCCTTCAATCATAACTTCTTGATGCTCGTTCCATAATGCTTGTTCAACTTCGTCAAAAAGTATATCGTTATCGGGGTCTGTGAGAGAATCAAGTTCCTCATTATTTAACCAAACTTCTTCCAAATCATTGTATTTTACTCTTAATGAGTTAGAAAAACCGTATTGATTTTCAAAATCAATCAATGGTTGTTGTGGTTCAAACCCTGTGCTATCTTCTATATCATCCAATTCATCATCGGTTAGATTTTCATATTGAGAATAAAAAGCTTCTTGATGTGCTTCTAACTGACTTTCTAACAGGTTAATAGTGTTTTCATAATCCTGAAAAGTTGGGAATGAAAGCATTGTACCCGAAGTTGTAAAAGGATTACGTCCATCATTACTGGAAGTTGGAAAGCTTAACATTTTTATTTCAGTTGTCAGGTTTGCTTGGTCTGTTACAGTTTTGTTGTCTGTTGTACAGGAAAGAAGAATGCTAATTATAAATAATGAGCATAGTTTAAAAAAAATATTTTTCATTTTAATAAAATTTAGCTACCCCATTAAAGGTCTTGGGTGGTTAGTTTTCGACCGTTTTGGTTTCCAATTTTCACTTTTTAAGAGAGTTAAATTCCTTTTTCTTCTAATTCCGTAAGTCGGATGGTCTTGAATTTACTCTGTTTACTCGGTTCTAATGGCTACCAACGGTTGGTATAACCGCAGTAGCGGGTTAAAAATCACTACATTATAGGTTAAGCACAAAGATAATAAATATTCTCAAACTTTGAGTTTTGCTCTTAGCCGCTATTTTCGGTTATACGGTGTTACCCACAGGCTATTTTTTCATTTCAA
>WFXA01000010.1 GCA_015490835.1 Flavobacteriaceae bacterium
AGAATTAACAGATAAACAAAATTTTACTTATCACGTTATACAACGTGATGCACTTACTAATGAAATAATAGGCGGTGAAACGTATCTTATTAATAAACAAGTTGAAAATACATTTACAGCCGATGCGGGTAGTGATAAAACAATAGATAAAAATGAAACCGTAACCATAACCGCACAACAAATTAATCAAGATGCTGTATATAACTGGTATGATCCGGACGGTAACCTTATTTATACCGGAACAGATTTAACCGTTTCTCCCGATGTAACTAACACCTATAAATTGGAAATAATTTCTACTATAGATGGTTTTAAAGATTATGATCAAGTGCAAGTAACGGTAAATCCTTATAAAATTGAAAGTTTAATGCCCAATCCGGCTTCCCAATCATTTACTGTTAATTATTTAGTTGAGGGTGCTAGTTCTGCTTATCTTATGGTTGTTGATATGAATACTGGAAATAGTGATAATTTTATATTAGATGTTCAACAGAATACTACTTCCATAGATGTTTCTACATATACTTCAGGATTGTACAATGTCATTTTAGTTTGTGATGGAGTAATTCAAAATTCAAAAACACTTATAAAACAGTAAGTTATGAAAGCAATTATAGTTTTATTTTTATCTCTTTCAAGCTATGCACAAATTGTAACTATTCCGGATGCTAACTTTAAAAACGCCTTAATTGAAGAAGGTGTAGACACCAATAATGATGGCGAAATACAAGTAAGTGAAGCAGAAGTAGTAATAAATTTAGACGTTAGTTTTAAGGATATTATGTCTTTAGAAGGAATACAGAGTTTTATAAATCTTGAAGTATTAAATAGTTCATACAATCAAATTGGCAATTTGGATTTGTCTCAAAATATAAATCTAATTTCTTTACACTGTGGGAGTAATATGTTAACTAATCTGGATGTATCTCAAAACCTAAGTCTTGAAGAATTATCTTGTTTTAATAATCAACTTACCAATCTGATTATAACACAAAACCAGAGCTTAAAGATAGTCCTTTGTGATAATAACCTATTAAGCAGTTTAGATGTTTCACAAAATCCTATTCTTGAAACAGTATCGCTTTCAGAAAATCCAATAAGTAACTTAGACCTTTCCGTACAAACATTACTTGTAGAGTTTTATTGTATTAATTGTCAGTTAAACAGCCTTAACATTAAAAATGGGAATAATGTTAATATGGTTAATATGGTTACTATAGGAAATACAAATCTTACTTGTATTGAGGTTGATAATGAAGATGCTACATATCCGGAGTGTGATATACTCCCTTTTACGGGCTGGTGTATAGATGATTGGACTTCTTACAGCGAAGATTGTAGTTTAGGCTTATTAGAAATTAAAGACGCTACTATTGGTCTATACCCGAATCCTGTTGAAAAAATATTGTATATAAAGCAAGATGGCGTTTTAAGAATAACAAAAACAGAGCTTTATGATATTTCAGGAAAATTACTAAATGAATGGAATACCGAAATAAAAAGTGTAGATATGTCTAAATTTCCACCGGGATTGTATTTTATAAAACTAGTTACAAAAGCCGGTGTCGTTAGTAAAAAAATCATAAAACAATAATACAACCTTCAAAGGTCTCAATAGTTTACCGCTATTGTTTAATAAGACCTACTAGGTTTTCCGCCATAGGCGGACAAGTAAAAACCTAGTAGGTCTTTATATGTTTTTTACAAGCAACACTTATTTTTCCGTTAAGAACGGGTATCTGTAATCGGTTGGCGGTACAAAGGTTTCTTTGATTAATCGTGGTGAAATCCAACGATAGAGATTTTGTTTACTTCCGGCTTTATCATTGGTACCACTTCCTCTGGCACCTCCAAAGGGTTGTTGCCCCACAACAGCACCGGTGGGCTTGTCGTTGATATAGAAATTTCCTGCTGCGTTTTCCAATGCTTTAACAGCTTGTTCCAAGGCATATCTGTCGTGGCTAAACACCGCTCCGGTAAGGGCGTATTCGCTAGTAGAATCTACCAATTTCAAGGTTTCTTCCCAAGCATTGTCATCATACACATAGATGGTTAATACCGGACCAAAAAGTTCGGTACACATAGTGGTGTATTTAGGGTCTTTTGTTAGTAAAACGGTTGGTTCGATAAAATAACCTTTGCTTTTATCGTAATTTCCTCCGGCGATAAGTTCCACGTTAGGGTCTTTTTTAGCATCGTCTATGTAACCGGCTAATTTATCAAATGAACGTTCGTTTATTACGGCACAAACAAAATTAGAGGTATCATCGGGCGCTCCCATTTTTATGGAAGCCAAGTCGGTTGTAAGGTGTTTTTTTACATCACTCCAAAGACTTTCCGGGATGTATGCACGCGATGCAGCACTACATTTTTGACCTTGAAACTCAAATGCTCCTCGAGTAAGTGCAGTAGCCACTTGTTTTGCATCGGAAGATTTGTGTACCACTACAAAATCTTTACCACCGGTTTCTCCCACGATACGCGGATAGGTTTTATAGGTAGTGATATGGTCGCCAATTTTTTTCCAAAGACCTTTAAAGACATTTGTAGAACCGGTAAAGTGGATACCGGAAAAATCGGGGCTTTGTAAAATGGTATTGGTTATCATTACCGGATCACCCATTACCATATTAATAACTCCGTCCGGTATTCCGGCTTGGTTAAAAACCTCCATTAATACTTGTGCCGAATAGACTTGGCTATCACTGGGTTTCCACACTACGACATTTCCCATAAGAGCGGCACTGGCAGGAAGATTTCCGGCAATAGATGTAAAGTTAAATGGTGTAACGGCATATACAAAGCCTTCTAAGGGGCGGTATTCTACACGATTCCACGCTACCGAAGAAGATTCGGGTTGTTCGGCATAAATTTCGGTCATAAACTGTGTGTTGAAACGTAAAAAGTCAATCAATTCGCAAGCGGCATCAATTTCGGCTTGGTGTATGGTTTTAGACTGTGCCAACATGGTAGCTGCATTGATTTTTGCACGGTAGGGTCCGGCAAGAAGTTCAGCCGCACGTAAGAAGATAGCTGCACGGTTTTCCCAAGGAAGCGTCGCCCATTTTTTTCGGGCTTCCAAAGCGGCTTCAATGGCTTCTTCTACATGTTTTTTTTCGGCTTTATGATACTTACCAATTATGTGTTGGTGCTCATGCGGAGGCGACATGGTTTCGGTGTTGCCGGTTTTTATTTCTTTTCCGTTAATGTACAAAGGCACTTCTATTTTACTATTGTACAGTTCTTTATATGTATCGAGTAGTTCTTTTCGTTCCGAAGAACCCGGCGCATAACTTTTTACCGGTTCGTTTACTGCTATTGGAACTTCAAAAAATCCTTTTCCCATGATATTTTTATTTTTAAATTTCTGAAATACAAAGGTACAAATTAAAGAATGTATTTTCTGTAACTAAAGTATCGAATTTTAACTTAGAAATAATTGTTTTGAAAAATAAGAGAGAGGTTTAACGAAACATGAAGATATGTTTTTGTTTTGTAGGTATACTAAACAACAGTACATTTGCTCTTTATGAATTTAACAGAAACCAATCCGTTACTCGAAAGGCTTCCACCACACTTGAAGCAGTACATAAAACCTCAAAATTATGAGGGCTACACACCTCTTAATCAAGCGGTATGGCGTTATGTGATGCGAAAAAACGTTGCATTTTTAAGCAAGGTGGCTCACGAGAGTTATGTAGAAGGGTTGAAGAAAACAGGAATTTCAATCGATACCATTCCGTCTATGTACGGGATGAATCGTATTTTAAAAGAAATAGGTTGGGCGGCGGTTGCCGTAGATGGTTTTATACCACCCAATGCGTTTATGGAATTTCAAGCCTACAAGGTTTTGGTAATTGCCGCTGATATTAGGCAACTCGAAAATATTGAATATACACCTGCTCCCGATATTATTCATGAAGCAGCCGGACATGCCCCTATTATTGCCAGCCCAGATTATGCCGAATATCTACGACGGTTTGGTGAAATTGGTGCCAAAGCCATTACTAGTGCACACGACCAAGAGCTATATGAAGCTATAAGAAAGCTTTCTATTTTAAAAGAAGCCGAAGGAATTTCGGAAAATGAAATACAAAAAGCCGAAGAAGAGGTAGCGCGATTGCAAAACAAAAATGTAACACCTTCGGAAATGGCATTAATTCGGAATTTACATTGGTGGACAGTAGAATACGGCTTAGTTGGCTCCTTAGACAATCCGAAGATATACGGAGCCGGTCTGCTTTCTTCTATTGGCGAAAGTGAATGGTGTTTACAACCCGAAGTAAAAAAAATACCGTATTCCATTCAAGCGGCGTATCAAGATTTTGATATTACCAAGCCACAACCGCAATTATACGTAACACCCGATTTTGCGTATTTACAAGAAGTGTTAGAAGAATTTGCCAATACTATGGCACTGCGAAAAGGAGGTTGGCGAGGTTTACAAAAACTAATAGATTCTAAACAAATAGGAACCATTGAGTTGAGTACCGGACTTCAAATTTCGGGTGTTTTTACCAAAATGATTAAAAACGAAGACAACGAAGTTATTTTCTTTAAAACCGAAGGTGAAACGGCACTTTCGTATCGTGAAAAAGAAGTAATTGGTCATGGTGTAGATACACACAAACACGGATTTAGCTCACCGCTGGGAAAATTAAAAGGGATTAATCTTGCTATTGAAGATATGGGACCTCGCGATTTGCAAGCCTATAATTTTTACGACGGAAAACCCATTGCTTTTGAATTTGAAAGTGGTATTACAGTTGAAGGTTTAAACGTTACCGGAATACGAAACCTTAACGGAAAATTAATGCTTATCCAATTTACTAATTGTTGGGTAAAATTCGGTAACGAGGTGTTGTTTTCTCCCGAAATGGGAAATTTTGATATGGCAGTAGGTAAAGAAATTATCTCGGCGTATGCCGGAGCAGCCGATTTTCGTTCGTTTCCTATTTTACAAAAACCCAGTGAAGTAACAACCATAAAACCCCGAATTTCTCAAAAAGAAGATGCGTTAAACAAGTTGTATGCTTCGGTTAAAAATTTTAGAGAACAAAACGAAACCAATTTTACGATGTTACTTTCTATTTTTCAGCAAGTAAAAAAAGATTTTCCTGAAGATTGGTTGCTTCCGTTAGAAATTTATGAACTTACTAAAAATAATGAAGTATTGAAGCATCTTCAAAATTTACAAAAAGAAAACCCCAAAATTGCACATTTAATTAAAAACGGATTGCAATTGGTATAGTTTTTATAAATCGTATTTAATTACAAACATCATTATTCTTGGAAGCACAAAATATTGTGAGGTACTGTTAAACTGTTCATTAAAACTATCGTTATTAATAAATTTTGTATCTAAGATGTTTGTCGCTTGAATGCTAAATTCCCAAGGGCTTTCACCTTTTTGATAGAACAAAGTAGCATCTAAAAAAGCATAGGTGTTATCTATCGTTTTAGTCTTATTTGTATAGTTGTAATAATTATAATCTGCTGTAAATGTAAAGTTTTTCAAAAAGGTATAATCTACATTAATGAACGGGCGGTGTGTGTAAAAGGTTTGTTTAAGTCCGCCATTGTCATAATCATTAATTAGTATGCGGTAACCCACTTCAAAATTGGGTGCGTTATTAAAGTTGCTCAAAATACTACCGCGATAATTTTGGGTAAAACTTTTACTTTTTTGAATAACGTTATTTATGGTATTAAAGGCTTTCATGTAAGCTACATTAGCATTGAGCTTAAACTGAAGTTTTTTAACCCGTTTACTAAAGCCTACAAATCCCGAGAATGTTTCGTCCGGAAAATTGCTTTCTATGTTTGCAATAGTACTTACTTGATTAATGGCTGCAATTGCGGTTTGATTTTTAAATCCGTTTACTCTTTTTGAATAGCTTAAATTACCGTGAATGTTGGTGTAATTAAACATATTAAAACTAAAATATCGTAAATTGTAAGTATGTGAAAGCGAATTTTCTAAATTTCGATTTCCTCTAAAAAGTCGGTTGTAGTTGTTAAACACAAAGGCTTCTGCGTAGTTGTTTACATCGGTATATTCGGCTGTTATTCGGTAGTCAAAAGTTAAAGATTCGCTTTTTTTGAGTTGAAGCAACACGTTTAAATCGGGAAAAAGATTCCAGTTATTTTGCGAAACAGAAGTTCCTAATTGGTCGTTTATTAAACTATAATTATGCAGTGAAACACCCGGAGTAAAAATAAACTTTCCGGTTTTTACCTTGTAATGCAAACCTAAAAAAGCATCGTTAAAACGAAATTTCACATCATTTTTTAACGGAAAGATTTCTCCTTCAACAGGAGGAGATTCGGTAAAAGGAAGCGTTGTGTTATCGTCTAAAATTTGAAAAATTTGCGAATTAAATTTTTGATTGCTATAGGTGTTTCCCAAAGTGAAGTTAATATTGCTTTTGTTATTTATGACGTAGTAATAATCTACGGTAGCATCCAGTTTATTGGTTTTAATATTTTTGTCTTGATTGATGTTAAAAGCAGTTTGATTATTGTTTAAAGGAAGCACCCCTTGAAACGGGAATAATTGCGTAACAGCTTGATAAAACGGATCTTCGTCTTGCCAAAGATGTTGCATTTGTGCCGCAAAGATGTTTTTATCATTTAAGGTATAATATGCGTTAATGTTTTGGTTAACAGAAACCGGAGTGTTCTCTTTGGCTTCGGAAATAGTATTTGAAAAAGAGTCAAAAACAGAAAGTAATTGAGCATCTTCGGTTTGTTTGGAAACTTTTATTAAGGCATCATAATCTAACTGAAAGTTTACGTTGGGTTTATATACACTGCTTAGTTTTAACATTCCTAAGCGGCTTCTCAAATTATTGTAACCGTTTCTGTTTTCTGAAGCATTTGAAGTAATATATTGCGTTAAGGTATTGGTAACCATATTGGTTTTATTGTCTGAAAGAATTGCAAAACCGCTAAGGTCTAACGATTTTGAAGTTTGCCAGCTAAAATTTCCTGCAAAGAAATTGGTTTCTAAAGCATTAGCTCTGTTGTTTTGTGTGATTGCAAATCCCAAATCGTTAGAGTTGACAGAAAATGAAGTACCGCGATTAAAGTTTCTAAAACCGCCGGTAAATTTAAAATAGTCGCGCCACGTAAACGGAACTTCGCCAATGTTGTTAAAATCGGTTATAAAGTTTAGGCTGTATTTTGGGTTGTAATAAAATAATTTAGGGTGTGCCAAATAGCGTCCTTGACCTTCAGAAAAACCACCACCGGCAGTAACTTCACCAAACCAAAAATTCTTTTTACCTTCTTTGAGTTTAATGTTAATAGCAATGTTATCTTGGTCGTTTCCCAAGCCGCGCATTTGGTCAACTTCGTTATAATTTCGTAATACCTGCACCTTATCTACTGCGTCTGCCGGAATGTTTTTGGTAGCGAGTTTTGAGTCGCCGTCAAAAAAATCTTTTTCTTCTACCATTACTTTGTTTACGGCTTTTCCTTCTACTTGAATTTCTCCCTCGTCATTAATTTCAATGCCGGGAAGTTTTTTCATTACATCGCCCAATTTTCGTTCGGTACCGTCTGTAAATGAATCGGCGTTATAAACTATGGTATCGCCTTTTACGGTAACGGGCATTTCATAAACAATCTCGACACCATCTAATTGGTCTGCTTTTGGATTTAGGGTGAATGTTATATCGAGATTAGAAGCGTTTGAAGATGTGTTAACCTCTTTTTCTACGGTTTCGTAGCCTAGAAAACTGGCTTTTAAAACAAAGGTTTTGTCTGCCGGCAAATGCAACCTGTAACGCCCTTCGTAATTGGAAATAGCATACGACTCGATTGCACCCGACTCTTTATCTGTGGCAATTACATTAGCCATTTCTAAAGGTTTTCCGGTATCGTCGTTAATGGTTCCGTTAATTTCTACTTCTTGAGCAAAGATTGTTGTGGAAAGGATAAGAAAAAGTATATAAGTGAGTTTGTTCATTGTTTGAGTTGGTGAGTCGTTTTTAGTTTTTAGTTGGCAGTAAGTAGTTTTCAGTAAGCAGTATTCAGTCATATGAATTTTGTACGTCCTTGATATAGGTTGATCAAAAAAATCCCAAATCATCTAATTTCAAACCTACAAGGTTTCCCGCACTTCTTCCTTTAGAAACCTTGCAGGACGATACTTAATTCTATTTAATTTCAATTGTGGTATTCTCGATACTTTCAACAAGTTGAAAATCTACCTTTTGGCAGTCAGGCTCGAATACCAATTCCATAATTTTGCAATCATCAATCATCAATCATCAATCATCAATCATCAATCATCAATTTCCAATTATTTATCCTCCAAAGTGTCTTCCGCCACTTCTTCGGGTGTTTTTAAAGTTTTCGCGCATTTCTTTTATTTTTTTTGCTATGATTTTATTGTATTCTTTACGGCTTACCTTTTTTCCTTTTGTGGGTGGAGTTATTTCTTCGGCTTCTTTTGGGTTTAAAACAATTTTATCGCAGAGTATGGTGGTGCGTTGTATGTTAAGTTCAAGGATAAGTCCCGGTAATCCACTGTATTCTCCGGGACCATTGCCCACAGGTATTTGTGGTGTGTACCAAGCGGTTACTAAAATCTCTTTGGGGATTTCTATTTCGTCTAAAGGGTCGTTTTTCTTGGTAATAGAGTCATTTTCTTTTTTGTTTTCTTCTTTCTTTTTACGACGAAACATACTAAAATCTGTTGAATCTGTTTTTTTTAATGCAGTAGCTTTAAAAGCAATGTATTGTCCTATTTGTTTCGATTCTTTTTCGAGCTTCCAATCCAGTTTTGGAATACTGTCTTCGATTAAAAATTGTTTGCCGAAAAATTCTCGTTCTTCTATAAGTTGGTTTGTTTTAAGGTTTTTATATTGGTTTCCTGCAGTAAAGCTTCCCATCATCATAATCATTCTGCCTGAACCTTTTCCGGTTTCCAGTTTTTCTTCTTCTTTATAAATAGATTCGTTGTTATTAAAAGTAAGGATAAAGGTTTTTTCAAGATACTGTTTCATGCGTTGGGCAATCATTTTACGCATGTTTTCATCCATTTTTTCGCCACCTATTTTATCTGTATCTACGGTTGTTTTACTTTGATAATAGGCTTTTCCGGTAATGTTTTGAGCTTGGGTTAAAAAAGAAAAGAGAATGCAGAATAAAAAAATAATTTTTTTCATGTGTTTGTATTTTTTGATTTTTAAAGGTCACAAGTAACTTACCATAACTAAATTATCACTCCTTTTGGTATTTTAATAATAATTTAGTTAGGGACGTTTCATAGGTCGTTTGTGTTTGTTTTAACAAAAGTACACCTAAGATTTGATTCTTTTTCTTAAAGAAAGTTTAAAACTTTACCCACCTATCTTAAAACCACTGCTTTTTCCGTTAATAAAGTTATTTTGCATTTCTTCCATTTTTTTTGAAACTATGGAATCATATTCGCTTTTTGATACTTTTTTACCTTTTGAAGGAGGTATTATTTTTTCTGTTTCTTTTGGGTTTAGTATAATTTTGCTACATAAGAAGGTTGTGCGCTGTACGTTGAGTTCTAAAATTAATCCGGGGAGTCCGCCATATTTTCCCGGACCGTTACTTACAGGAATTTGAGGTGTGTACCAAGCGGTTATAATTATGGTTTTTTGAGTCGGGACAGAATCGTTTTCAGAAGAAATGGGTAAGGATAATTTTTTAGTGGTAGTAGCTTTATAAACGGTGTATTGACCTATTTGTTTCGATTCTTTTTCGAGTTTCCAATTAAATACCGGGAGACTGTCAGTGATTAAAAAGGTTTTGCTAAAAAGTTCTTTTTGCTCTCTAAGTATTTTGTTTTTCAGGTTTTTATATATAAAGTTAGAACTTGAAAACCCCACGATTATCATAGAATTAGGTTTTCCGGTTTCCAGTTTTTCTTCTTCTTTATAAATAGATTCATTGTTATTAAAAGTAAGTATGTAGTTTTTTTCCTTACTTTTTTTTAATTTTTCGATTATCATCTTCTTTGTTGTTTCGTCCATATCTTGCCCGGTCATTTTGTCTATATCAAAAGAGGTTTTGGATTGGTAATAGGCTTTTCCGGTAATGTTTTGGGCAGTTGTAATAAACGGCAGTAAAATTAGAGTTAGAAAAACTATTTTTTTCATAATGAAATGGGTATAAATTAATTGTGTTTTGGTTTTTTTCTTTATTAAATATACAGATATTTAGATTCTTCTTTTAATTCTTCTTTCTATTTTTGAGGCGATATCTTTATAGTATCCTTTCTTCTTCCAAACCAAATGGGTTTTGTTGTATAAATAGAATCTGGGAAAAAACAATTTGTCGAAATATTTATGAGTGTCTTTTTCTGCATCTACAAACACAAAGGTATTAAAGTATGGTGTATCTTGGTAAAACTTATTATTATTTGCTTCTCCACTAAAAGAATAAATGATTATGTTTAGATTTTTATTATCTTTTAATGTGTAGAGTTTTTTTAATGCTACTCTGCAAAAGCCACAAAATGGCGAGGAAACAACTAGTAAGGTATAGGGTTTGCTATTGTCTATTTGCTGGTTTTTATTAATGGTTATATCCTCTTTAAATTCAGGCTTCTTCATTTGGGGGTAAACACTTAAAGAAAAAAAGAACAGGTATATTGTAAATATTCTAATAGACATATATTGTTAATTTATTAGCGGTAATATTTTTTTACTTGGTTTCGGTTGCATCTGTGTAAATAACACAAATCCAATCAGGGTCCCATTTACACCCACGAAATCTTGGTTTATAATCCATAAAAACCAAGTCTTTATTGGTGTTTTGAGGGAAATCGCCATTTTTGTATGTTAAACCAAAATATTTCCAGAATTTTTCTCTTTCTTCTTCGTTTAAAGATTTGTTTATTCCGGTAACTTTAGCACCTCTAAAATTACCGTACTCATCAAATATAATACTATTAAAAAATTCATCATAAACAACTTTATTTATTTTGAATTTTTCCGATAGATTTAATTGTTCTATGTTTTGCTTCGATTTTCGTGTTAGCTCATTATTAATTACCAAATTTTCATTTTCATCTACCATATCCTCATTAGTTTGGCAACCATATATAAACGTTGCAAGCAGTATTATTAGTATACTATTAAATTG
>WFXA01000011.1 GCA_015490835.1 Flavobacteriaceae bacterium
GTTTTAAAGTTAAACAATAACAAAAGCCTTTAGATTCTTTTTCTAAGGGCTTTTTTTATTAAAAACAATCTAACTCTATTTTTTTAGTAAGTTTATAGAATTAAAAACGACACTTTTACAAAAACAAAGACCATGAAAACTAAAAAATTATACCTCTTAATGTTGGCTATTTTTGCAATTGCTTTTTTAGCAACATATACATTGCTTAAAAAAAACAAAAACCAAACACTTACTTCCCAACCTAACACTATCGCTAAAACAGAAGAAAAACCCGTGCAAGTACCCATGCAAGACGGATTAAAACGAGCCTATTTTGCCAGCGGTTGTTTTTGGTGTGTCGAAGTCATTTACGAAAGTGTAAAAGGAGTAAAAGAAGTATATTCGGGTTATAGCGGAGGACATACCAACAATCCTTCTTACGAAGACAGCAATACCGGACAAACCGGACACGCCGAAGCCGTTGAAGTAATTTATGACCCTCAAAAAGTTACTTTTAACCAATTACTTGACGTGTATTTCGGTTCGCAAAACATAACCCAAGTAAACGGACAAGAAAACGACCACGGACCCCAATATCGCTCTATCGTATTTTATCAAAACAAAGAAGAAAAAAAGCTAATTAAGGCTAAAATAGACTCTATTAACAAAAAATTAAAAAAAGGCAAAGTAGCAGCCGAGGTAAAACCTTTTAGAAAATTTTGGAAAGCCGAGGCATACCATCAAGATTATGTAAAGCTACATCCTGAAAATCCGTATGTTCAAAACACTTCTATCCCGCGTTTAAAACGGTTTCAAAAAAAACACCCCGAATTAGTAAAGAAAAACAACCGCTAAGAATTTTTATTTATACAATCACCCCATAAAAAATAGTTTCCGTATTTTTACGGAAAAAGTTTTTTTAATGAAAAACACACTTCAATACGCAAAAGAACAAGACCAAAACGACCCGTTAAAAAAATTTAGGGATAAATTCTTATTACCAACCGATAAACAAGGAGCACCGCTTATTTATTTATGCGGAAACTCATTAGGACTGCAACCTAAAAAAACAAAACAATACCTCCAAGAAGAAATGGATGATTGGGCAAAATATGGTGTCGAAGGACATACAGATGCTCGTCACCCTTGGTTACCCTATCACGAATTTCTTACCGAAAAAATGGCTAAAATAGTGGGAGCCAAACCCATAGAAGTAGTTATTATGAACAGCTTAACCACAAACCTTCACTTAATGATGGTTTCGTTTTACCAACCCACAGTCTCCAAACACAAAATCATCATCGAAAAAGATGCTTTTCCCAGCGATAAATATGCCGTCGAAAGTCAGATACAGTTTCACGGATACAATCCCGAAGATTCTCTCATTTTATGGGAACCACCCAAAGGAGAAGAACTTTGCCGGTTTAAAGATTTAGAAAAACTAATGCAAATACATGGTAACGAAGTTGCTTTGTTACTTATAGGAAATACCAATTATTATTCGGGGCAACTATATCCCATTAAAGAAATTACCGAGTTAGGACATCTCTACAATGCAAAAGTAGGATTCGATTTGGCGCACGGTGTAGGTAACATACAACCCAACTTACACGACAATGCACCCGATTTTGCCGTTTGGTGTACCTATAAATACCTCAACTCCGGTCCCGGTAGTTTGGGTGGATGCTTTGTACACGAAAAACACGCCAATAATCCTAACCTAAAACGATTTGCCGGCTGGTGGGGTCACAACAAACAAACCCGTTTTAATATGCGCCACAACTTTGATGTACTCCCCGGCGCAGAAGGTTGGCAACTTAGTAACCCGGCAATCCTATCTATGGCTGCCATACGTGCCTCGTTGGATATTTTTGATGAAGCGGGATTTGATAACATTCTCAAAAAATCCAAAAAACTTACCGGCCATTTAGAATACCTTCTTACCCAAATTAAAAACCAAAACATCAATATCATTACACCCAAAAATCCCGAAGAAAGAGGATGTCAATTATCCATACAAGTTAAAAATGCCGATAAATCATTACATACCAAACTCACCCAAGCCGGAGTAATTAGCGATTGGCGCGAACCCGACGTAATTCGCGTTGCTCCTGCCCCACTCTATAACAGTTTTGAAGATGTATTTACCTTTGTTGAACGACTAAAACACATTTTATAACCCACAATTATGAACAATCAAAACATTCTAATCATAGGAGCCGGACTGTGCGGAAGCTTATTAGCACTTCGGTTAGGGCAACGAGGTTACCAAGTAACTTTAATAGAAAAACGCCCGGATTTACGTAAAGAAAAACTCGATGCAGGTCGCTCTATTAACCTTGCATTCTCAGACAGAGGTTTTAAAGCCATGCGAATGGTAGGATTGGAAGAAAAAGTAAGGCAATTATGTCTTCCTATGCTGGGAAGAATGATTCACGATAAACAAGGCAACACCTTTTTAAGTCGATACAGCGGAAGAAAACACGAATACATCAACTCCATTTCTCGTCCGGGACTTAATTCTTTACTATTAGACGCTGCCGAAGCACTTCCTAACGTGGAAATTGTTTTTAACCAAAACTGTCTGGGAGTAGATTTTAACCAAACCGAAGCTGTTTTTAAAGATTATCACACCGGCAAACACACCACCCGTACTGCCGATGTAGTTTTTGGGACAGATGGTGCCGGAAGTGCCGTACGTAACAGCATGTTTGTTAACAAAGACATTCGGTTGAGTTTTTGTATTAATTGGTTAAGCCATAGTTATAAAGAACTTACTATTTCGGCAAAATCCGACGGAAATTTTAAAATGGCAAATAACGCCTTACACATTTGGCCTCGTGGCGAAAATATGCTCATTGCCTTACCCAATCTGGACGGAAGTTTTACCGTAACCTTGTTTCTATCACACGAAACCGGAGAAGTTAATTTTAAAAAATTAGACACACCACAAAAAGTAGAAACCTATTTTAAAGAAGAATATCCCGATGCCTACAAATTAATGCCCAATCTGGCACAAGAGTTTTTTGAACATCCCACCGGAACACTCGGTACTGTAAAATGCTACCCTTGGAGTACCGGAAAGACCTTGATAATGGGCGATGCAGCCCATGCAATTGTTCCGTTTTACGGACAAGGAATGATTGCTTCGTTTGAAGATGTAGTCGTACTCGATAAATACATTGAGCAATATGCCCCGAATTGGGAAAAAGTCTTTGATGCTTACCAAAAAGAACGAAAAAAAGATGCCGATGCCATTGCCGATTTGGCTTTGGATAATTTTGACGAAATGAAAGATCACACGGCAAATCCGTTGTTTCAACATAAAAGAAAATTAGAAATTGCCTTTGAAGAAACATTTCCCGATGAATACAACTCAAAATATTCATTGGTTACCTTTAATGAAGATATTCCCTATTCCGAAGCAATGAAACGAGGTCGTGCACAAGACAAAGCCATATTAAACCTATTAGACGACGGAAAATTACCCGAAACAATGACCTTAAAGGAAAAACTATATAAAGTAATTAAAGAAACTAACGAAATTCTTCACGATGATGAAGTGGTAAAGAATTTATAATTTACAAAAACAAACAATATGAAAAGTAAATTAGTAAAAGGAAAAGCAACACCCAGAGGAGCTTATCCCCATATTAAACGAGTGGGTGATTTTATTTTTGTTTCAGGTACCAGCTCTCGATTACCCGATAACACCTTTGCCGGAGTTACCCAAATAGACGAAATGGGAACTGTAGAGTTGGATATAAGAAAACAAACCCGTGCCGTACTCGAAAATATAAAAGATTATCTCGCTACTGAAGGTGCTTCGCTCAAAGATGTGGTAGATGTATCTACTTTTTTGGTTACTATGAACGACTTTGCGGGATACAATGAAATCTATGCACAATATTTTGATAAAGAAACCGGACCTACCCGTACCACAGTTGCTGTGCATCAATTACCACACCCTAATTTGATTATTGAAATCAAGGTGGTGGCTTTTAAAGAAAATAATTAAACTTCTGGTAGTACAGAAATAAAAAAACCCTAAATTAGAATTTAGGGTTTGCTGTTAAA
>WFXA01000012.1 GCA_015490835.1 Flavobacteriaceae bacterium
AAATTGGATAAATAGTGTTTGGATTTAAACCAGTAGTACATAAGGAATACAAAAACAATTTTTTAAGAACGGTAATATTTCAGTTATTGTTTGATAAGAACGAACTGATAAAAACTAAACCAAAAGAAATACAAGAGCTTTTTAATAGTAAGTTTCCAAGATTTAGTACTTCTAAAGGAAAAGGGATTCAAATATCATTTAATAATGAAAATACTAATTTTCAACCAATTGAAGAAGGGTATATAATCAGCTTAAAATCCGAAGATGGTCAAAAGTCGATTGAAATTAACGAAACAACTTTAAGTTTTACTATTACAGGAAAAGCGTATAAATGCTTTAATAATCTCAATGATGAATTAAATAATATAGTAGATTTTTTAAGATTGTGCTCAATTCAACACGTTAACAGATTGGCAATAAGAAAAATAAATATTGTTGAGTTTAAAAATAATGAAAATCCTACAGATGTGTTATTACTTATGCTTAACCCCGACTTGGTTTGTTATCTGAATGCTTATCCAAATAAAAGTCATATAAATCATTGTCTTCAAGCGTTAAACTATAAAGATGGTAATGATTTTCTAAATATAAAGTATGGATTAATTATTCCTCCTCAATTTAATGAAGAAATAGGACAATTGGTTATAGATATTGATTTATTCAAACGAGAATTAATTGGGATAGGTGATATTATTAATTATTCAAGCAAGATTAATTTAGAAATTTTTAATATATTTAGATGGTTAATTAACGATAACACTGAAAAAATGCTGAATGATGAATAATGTTGAAATTGTAAATAGCGACAGAAGTTTAGAAGAGGTTAGAGAAATATCAAATTTTATCGTTGCCGAGACCTCAATAAGAACAGTAGGATATAATAGCAATAATAAAGTGCTTACTTCTTTGCTTATTGGAGCATCTTTGATTTCTACTTCTCATAATATTCCGGTAGATACCATTAATTTTATTGATGTCAAAACAGAAAATTACTTAAACGTAACCAAAGAATATGATAAAACTGTAAACATTCCATTTACAAAATATGTTGACGAGATTTCTTTTAATAAAGATTTTGTAACAAAGCATAGAATAATCAAAAACATACTATCATTTAAATCGCTAAATCAAAGTTGGGATGGCTTTGGAGCAATACCTTTAGAAATTGATAGTGCAACCAATACTATCCAATTAATTGATTTGGTGGGTGAGAAATTATTTTGTAAAATTAATGACTACTATCCAAATCCAAATGGCACTATTAGTTTAGAATGGAAAAATAATTTGAATGAAAAAGTATCTGTTGAAGTTGGTAATGATACGTTTTCTTACTTTGTGGAACTTGCCTCTAAAGAAGTTCAATTTTTTAATAAGCAAAAAATTAATTCAAAAGATGCTCAAATGCTTGCGGAATTTATTCAAGTTCTTTAAAAGAGATAACGTTACATTACTATCCTCAGAAATTGCAGATACCGAGAAAATTGCTCGTTCGGTTTTCTCGCCGGTCAATGTTACAAAATCAAATACTTTAAGAACAAACACCTACAAGTCACCTGCTAATTTTGATGAAGTTTCAGTAAATAGATTAGATTATACTACAGCAAATTTTTTAAAAAAGTTAAGTAAAAAAATAGCAATACCTCCAAAGAGAAATTATTTTGGTTTTGCTATTTTATTAAAATCCGAGATATTACAATGTGGTGCAAATGTGGTTTACAGTCCAATTCTTGAGCCAGAAAAAGACTTAAATATTTACCATTCGGATATAAAAATTGGATTTATAAAAAAGGTAGGAGAAGAATTACCCGCAGAAGCAAATTATAAAGTAAGTAAACTCATTGAAAAAAGTAGATTTTATAAAGATCCAAAACCTAATGCTGAATATTGGACAGGAGATGACTTGATATAAAAACCACACACAATTTCACCTGCGACGGCAGACATAATTTTTATAACTTTTTAAAAACAAGTACTCTTGCTATTTTGGCGGGAATTTTTTTAAGATTTTGTCAATTATTTTTTTATAATACGCTTCTTTCCATTGGGGAGAAGCTTTTTCTTTTATAGCACCATCAATAATTCCTTGCCAAATTAAGCGATCTTGTTTTGCATCAATAAAATCTAAGGTAACTTGTTGATCTATGGTTTTTCCACCAATAAGAATACCTCCGCTAATACCATACCCCACATTTCTACCACCGCCTCCTACTCCAATACCTATGGTGTTTCGGTTGCTTACACCTCCTTCTTTAGTGTAAAAATTAATCCTAAAATCCGGATTAGTAGATTTAGTATATCCATTTAATTGTAAAATACTGTCGGTTATTTTAATAATGCGTTTGTTATCTAGTTGACTTAAACCACTTTCAATAGTAGCATAATAATTGTAAGTGTTATAGTTTTTAAAATTAGTTTCTTTATCATAATCGTAAGACGCTACTACACCACAAGACGTTAAAGAGAGAAGAATAAAAAAAGACAGTATATGTTTCATATGTTTATTTTTATTAAAAGCACAAAAATCAATCCGTTTTTTTATTTAGCATAGACCAAAGGGTGTCCTTAAGTTTGGTTAAACCTTGTTGTGCTACAGAAGATATAAACAAATACGGAATATTTCTAAAGTCGGCATCTAATTGTTTTTTAAGTAGTTCTTTTAATTCTTCATCCAACATGTCTGATTTTGAGATTGCAACAAGTCTTTCTTTATCTAGAAGTTCCGGGTTATACCTTCGGAGTTCGTCTAATAAAATTTCGTATTGTTTTTTAATATCATCTGCATCTGCGGGGATTAAAAAAAGCAGTGTAGAATTTCGTTCAATGTGCCGTAAAAAATAATGTCCTAAGCCTTTTCCTTCTGCTGCTCCTTCTATAATTCCCGGAATATCTGCCATTACAAAAGTTTTATAATCGCGATATTTTACAATTCCTAAATTGGGTTTTAAAGTAGTAAACTCGTAATTGGCTATTTTAGGTTTTGCTGCGGTAATTACCGAAAGTAATGTAGATTTACCGGCATTGGGGAATCCTACCAATCCTACATCTGCCAATACTTTAAGTTCTACTGTAATATTAATTTCTTCTCCTTCTAATCCGGGTTGTGCGTACCGAGGTGTTTGACGTGTAGCACTTTTAAAATGATCGTTTCCTCTACCTCCCTTACCTCCTTTTGCAATAATTACTTGCTCACCATCTTGAGTTAGTTCACAAATGGTTTCACCGGTTTCGGTGTTTTTTAAAATTGTTCCTAAAGGCACTTTTATATAAACATCTTCGCCATTTGCTCCTGTACTGGTTTGTTTGCCACCGGGCATTCCGTGTCCGGCTTTAAAATGCCGTTTAAATTTTAAGTGGTAAAGCGTCCATAAGTTTTTATCTGCCATAAAAATAATATGACCTCCTCTCCCTCCATCGCCTCCATCGGGACCTCCTTTTGGGATGTATTTTTCACGTCGCAAATGTGCACTCCCTGCTCCTCCTTTACCGGATTTGAGGTGTAGTTTTACATAATCTACAAAATTTCCTTCGGTCATAATACGCTCCCTCCAGGGATTTTAATTTTTAAAATCTATCAAACACTTCGCTTAAACGCTGTGTAATTTCTTCTATTGAACCCACACCATTTACGCCATAATATTTATTTTGAGCTTGGTAATAATCTTTTAATATTGCTGTTTTTGTTTGGTATTCATTAAAGCGATTTCTAATCTTGCTTTCATCTTGATCGTCCGGTCTTCCGCTTGTTTTACCACGATTTAATAACCGTTGTACTAATAAATCTTCAGGTACTTCGAGGGCAACCATTGCGCTAATTTTTTGGTCTTTTTCTGAAAGAAATTCATCTAACGCTTTTGCTTGCGAAATCGTTCTTGGAAAGCCGTCAAAAATAAATCCGTTTGCATCGGGATATTTTTCTACTTCGTTTTTTAGCATATTAATGGTTACCTCATCGGGAACTAAATCGCCTTTATCCATAAAAGATTTTGCCAACATCCCTAATTCAGTTTTATTTTTAATATTAAATCGAAACACGTCTCCGGTAGAAATATGCACCAAATTATACTTGTTTTTTAGCATTTGTGCTTGCGTTCCTTTTCCTGCTCCCGGAGGACCAAACAATACGATATTTTTCATTTTTTTATTGGAAATTAATTTATATACATTTCTTAAATTTCGTCCTAAACCTTTATAGTCTAATCCGTAACCCACAATAAAATCATTTTCAATTTCCATTCCCACATAATCAATAGGAAAAAGTTTGGAATAGGCTTTGGGTTTATAAAACATCGTAGTAATTTTATAATTAGCTACCTGTTCTTGTTTTAGAATTTTGATAATTGCTTCAATTGTATTTCCGGAATCTACAATGTCTTCAACAATAATCACCTCTCTACCTTTTAAATCGGGTTCGGCACCCATTACCGTAGTTATTTCATTAGATTGATTGATACCGTCATAGGAGGCAACTTTAATAAAACTAAGTTCGCAATTTCCTGTAAAACGTTTAATAATATCTGCAGCAAAGAAAAAAGCACCGTTTAATACTACCAAAAAAACCGGATTTTTATCTTTAAAATCATTATTTATTTTTACCGCAACCTCATTTGCAGATTGGTTTATTTGCTTATCCGAAATATATTCTTCAAAATATAAGTCATTTAATTGTATCATCTCTCTTTTATTTACAAGAGTGCAAAGATACGTTTTTGAATGAATAAAATACTTTAGTAATGCATGGTAATTTCTTTTGTATTAAAACTTTTAATTTCCTCTGTATCTAACTCTAACAATAGTTGCCCAAAATTGTTTACTCCTTTAATGATAGCATTAAAAACAGGTTGTTTGGCAACAGAAAATGCAGACATTTTTTCTTTTCTGAAAAGATGTTTTTCGTAGGATTCTTTTAAAAACTCCCATTTTTTATTCTCAAAAAGCTGAAGATAATAAAAAACCGCTTCACACACCTTGTTTAAAACTTCATCTATATTAAATTGTTTTCCGGTAACCATCAGCATAGATCCTGCATTGGGTAATGAAGGAAAAGACGATTGGTTTACATTAATTCCCACACCAATAACCGAAGCGATTAGTTTGTTGCCTTTTACTTGATTTTCTATTAAAATACCACATATTTTTTTATTCTCTGCCAATATGTCGTTAGCCCATTTTATATCGCATTTTATTGCCATTAAATTAGCCAAAGCCTCTCTAACACCCAGTGCAACAGCAAAAAGTAAATAGGGTTGTTTTGCAATATTAGCAGCATTAAATTGTTTGTAAACACTAAAGGTAAGGCTGTTTTCCGAATCAGATTTCCAATTAGAGTTAAACTGTCCTCTTCCTTTTAGTTGTAACTTAGAAACCACAATCGTTTTATCGGGCAAAGGCTGTTTTTTACTTAAATCTAACAAAAAAGTATTGGTAGAAAGGGTGGCATCAAGTTTGATTATATTCATAGTCTATAAAAAAAGTAGCACGATTATAGTGAATATACATTTTTTAAATATAAAAAAGTAATAACTTTGCGCAAATTTTAAAATTAATGCTGAAACAAGAAAACGAGACAGACCAGCTTATTTCACAAATTATAAAAGGAATAGAAGAAGTAAAAGGGCAAGAGATTGAAATACTTGACCTTAGAGCTATTGAAAATACTGTTTGCGATTATTTTATTATCTGTACCGGAGGTTCTAACACACAGGTTAACGCGATTGTTAATTCAATACAGAAAACCGTAAGTAAAGCCGTTAAAGAAAAGCCTTGGCATATAGAAGGATCAAATAATGCCGAATGGGTATTAATGGATTATGTACACGTGGTCGTTCATGTTTTTCAAAAACACATTAGAGAATTTTATAACATTGAAGGTCTTTGGGGAGATGCAAAGATTGTTAAAATAGAAACAACTTATTAAAAAAAGCCCGTATGGCAGAACAAAATAAAAAACCTGAAATTAACAAACCAAAGTTTAGCGCTTACTGGATCTATGCATTGGTTATTTTAATATTTTTTGGTATTCAGCTCTTTGGTGGAGGCAGTTGGAACCAACCTGCCAAAACAACACAATCTGAGTTTGAAAACTATTTGAAAAATGGAGATGTTGAAAAAGTTGAAGTCATCAACAAAAAAGTAGCAAAAGTATTTCTTACTAAAGAAGCTCGAGATAAGGAAATTCACACCAAAAACAAACCCAAAAACTTTATGGCTCCCGGTACTAACGATCCTGCTTACGAGTTTGAATTTGGTGATTTACAGAATTTTGAAAACAATTTTAATAAAATAAAAAATGAGCATAATCTTAAAACCAATCTTGTTTGGAAAACCGACACCAATCTTTGGGGCGATTTACTTGTTTCACTGTTGCCTTTCATAATACTTATTGGAGTTTGGATTTTCATTATGCGAAGAATGTCCGGAGGTGCCGGAGGTGGTCCGGGTGGACAACTTTTTAATATAGGAAAATCAAAAGCCAAACTCTTTGACCAAAACACCAAAGTAAAAACCACTTTTAAAGATGTTGCCGGTCTTGAAGGTGCTAAAGAAGAGGTTCAAGAAATTGTAGATTTCTTAAAAAATCCAGATAAATACACCGCTCTAGGCGGAAAAATACCAAAAGGAGCTTTGCTTATAGGTCCTCCCGGAACCGGAAAAACATTATTAGCAAAAGCCGTAGCAGGTGAAGCTAAAGTGCCTTTTTTCTCCTTATCGGGTTCAGATTTTGTTGAAATGTTTGTAGGAGTGGGTGCATCTCGAGTTAGGGATTTATTTAAACAAGCAAAAGAAAAATCACCCTCTATTATTTTTATTGATGAAATTGATGCCATAGGAAGAGCAAGAGGAAAAAATAATTTTTCGGGTTCTAATGACGAACGAGAAAACACTCTCAATCAACTCCTTACAGAAATGGATGGTTTTGGAACCAACACCAATGTAATTGTCTTAGCAGCTACTAACCGTGCCGATGTGCTAGACAAAGCACTTATGCGTGCCGGACGTTTTGACAGGCAAATATTTGTAGATTTACCAGATGTTCGCGAACGCAAAGAAATTTTTGACGTTCATATTAAACCCTTAAAAATTGATGCATCTGTCGATACCGATTTTTTTGCCAAGCAAACTCCCGGTTTTTCCGGTGCCGATATTGCTAACGTGTGTAACGAAGCAGCTCTAATTGCTGCACGAAAAGGCAAAAAATCTGTAGACCGCCAAGACTTTTTAGATGCAGTAGACAGAATAGTTGGCGGTTTAGAAAAGAAAAATAAAATTATAACTCCCGAAGAGAAAAAAGCAGTTGCTTTTCACGAAGCCGGTCATGCAACTGTGAGTTGGATGCTTGAACACGCCGCTCCACTTGTAAAAGTAACCATTGTTCCTCGGGGACAATCGCTGGGAGCCGCTTGGTATTTACCCGAAGAACGACTCATTGTTAGACCCGAACAAATGCTAGACGAAATGTGTGCTACAATGGGAGGACGTGCTGCCGAAAAAGTAATTTTTAATCAAATCTCCACTGGCGCATTAAGCGATCTTGAAAAAGTTACCAAACAAGCTCGTGCTATGGTTACCATTTACGGATTAAATGAAAAATTAGGAAATATTACTTATTACGACTCCTCAGGACAAACCGAATACGGATTCACCAAGCCTTATAGCGAGAAAACAGCCGAGCTTATTGATAACGAAATCTCTAAAATGATTGAAGAACAATATCTTAGAGCCATTGCTATTCTTGAAAAACACAAAGAGGAACTTACACAGTTAGCAAATGTATTACTTGAAAAAGAAGTTATCTTTAAAGATGATTTAGTAAAGATTTTTGGTGAAAGACCTTTTCAAAAAGATATTGAAGAACGAAAAAATAAAACCCAAGAAAGCACCTTAGAGGAAGAATAAATTATTTTTCATTTTCGATTAAAAACAAAAAGTTCTTTTAAACTGTACAGCTAGTATTGATTAGATTTTATATATTTGGGATATTTTTTAGAATTTTCCTTAAAAATCCCCACTAAATGAGTCTATTTAAAAGACTTTTTAAATTTAAAAAAACTTCAGAAAAAGAAGTAAATCTTTCTGAAAGAGGGAAATACCTGCCCCAAGAAAAACTTCCAATTGACGAGAAATTTACATATAACTTTAATAAAAACGGAGGAAAATTTTTATACTGCGTATCTACTGAAGAAGTCATGCAAGCGTTTGATAATATCCTTTTAGAAAACGATTGGTACGAGAAAGATGTTTTTTGTATCAACAAACAACTTACAAAAAAATTTGACGGCTTTAATTTAAACTTTACCAAAAAAACAAGTGCCACTGTTTTTCTGTCTACTTGTGAAGCACTTGTAGCTGCTAACGGTTCGGTTTTGTTATCTTCTAATCAAATAAAAGAGAAAAAACTGAACGAATTACCTAAAAATTTTATTATTTATGCTACTACCAGTCAACTAATAGAAACCATTAGCGAAGGATTACGAAACATAAAAAATAAAAGTAATAACAAAATACCCAGTAATATTACTACAATTCAAGATTTTGAATCTTCAAAAAAAGAAAAGGATTTTATGAGCTACGGAAGTACGACAAAAAACTTATATTTGCTACTTCTGGAAGACTTGTAACATGAATGATCTCATTACTAGAGCACTGTCGGGATTACTTTATTCACTAATCATCATTATAACTCTCTTTATCCCTAAAGAATGGTTTTTTGGTGTATTTTTTATCTTAGGATGCCTAACAATCTTTGAGTTTTTAAGGTTATTAAAAATTAGAAGTTTTCTTCCTTATATCATACTGGCGGGATTATTTATTATTTTTAATTATTTTTCTTTAAAACCATTTGGTTTTATTTTGTTTTTACTACCATCACTTGTCATTAACCTAGTTTTAGTGTTTGATTTATTTTCGGCTAAAAACATTTTTTCAAACAAAGACTCCCAAAAGAAAAGATTAAAAAGAAGGTATGCTTGTATAATTTTTTATCTAATTAGCGGTTTTGTTTTTTTAACACAAATTGCCTTTGTTACTGCCGCTTATACACCTCAAATTTTAATAGGAATTTTTATATTAGTTTGGGCAAACGACACTTTTGCATATCTTGTTGGTAAAAATTTCGGGAAAAACAAACTAATGCCCGGTATCTCACCAAAAAAAACTATTGAAGGGCTTATTGGCGGAATTATAGGAGCAGTTGTTACCGGATTTATTATTTTTACTTTTGTTAAAATATACTCGGTTTCAATCTGGATATTTCTATCAATTATTGTTTCAGTTTTCGGAACCATAGGAGATTTAGTACAATCTAAATTTAAACGCCAAGCCGGAGTAAAAGATAGCGGAACCATTATGCCCGGTCACGGAGGTTTATACGACCGGTTAGACAGTATCCTATTTGCCAGTCCTTTTATTTATTTGTTTTTAGAAATTATACATTATGTTTCATAAAGAAGGAAATACTATTATTTTAACTTCATTTTTAATCACCATCGGACTAACAGTTTTGGTGCAATTATTTATTGAAAACGAAACAGTTAAACGCTTTCTGTTTGTTGTTTTTATTATCTTGCTAGTACTTATTCTTCAGTTTTTCAGAAATCCAAAAAGAACATTTACAAAAGACAGCAATAGTATTGTCTCCCCCGTTGACGGAAAAGTTGTGGTAATTGAAGAAGTTTTTGAAAACGAATATTTTAAAGACAAACGATTGCAAATCTCGGTTTTTATGTCGCCTTTAAATGTTCACGTTACCCGGTATCCCATAGGCGGAACCATAAAATACAGTAAGTATCATCCCGGTAAATACTTGGTTGCTTGGCATCCTAAAGCATCTGAGGAAAACGAACGAACAACCGTTGTGGTACACGCTACAAAATGGGGCGATATAATGTATAGACAAATTGCCGGAGC
>WFXA01000013.1 GCA_015490835.1 Flavobacteriaceae bacterium
ATTTTAAACAGTATTTATCAACTCCTCCAAAATTATCTATTCATCCTTCCGAAAAAGTTAATTTAATAATTGATGACTCTTATTTTAGTAATGGCATTTGTTTAGTTTTATATAGAGATGCTACCATTAAATTTACACAAGTTTATCGGTTCTCTGATGGCGAATATTATTTAGAAATTAGAGAAGATTTACTCAATCTTTTAAAATTAGGAGTTCAGATAGAAAGCGTAACTTCAGAAGGACACAAATACATCCTAAAAGCAGTTAATGAAGTTTTACCTGATGCTGTTTTACAACGTTGTCTAGTACATATTCAAAGATATTGTAAGATTTGGGTAACAAAACATACTAAAAGTTTTGCTGAATCTGATTTAAAACAAATTATATCTAAGATGCACAACATAATGTAGGATTCATTAGCCATAAACTTGTCAGTAATGAAAATGGGCTCTCAAAAAAAAGCCCTTCTCATTACTGTATAAGAATAATCCTATCGCTAATAAGTTGCTCCTAAGTAGAGCTTATGTCCTTTTCTGATTAACACCGATAAAATAAAAAATATTATTGGAAAAATCACCAACCTTTTTTGGCTCCATTACCATTAAAATTGATATCGTATTCCCAGAGCAATATCAAAACCTACGTCATCTCTATAATTTCCAAAGCCGAGTTCCGGTCTAAAATCTAAAGAGAGCAAGAGCGGAAAATCAAAATCATATTCAACGCCTACATCACCGGCTACAAAAACAAAAGTTTCACTACCGGGATTTCCCGGATACGAATCTTTAAACCTAATTTGTCCCAAACCACCACCGGCTCCGGCGTACCAATTAATGTTTCCATCCAATTTCCATACCCATTGATACAATCCGGTGAGCTTATATGCCGAAACATCCTTATTGTTGTTCCAGCCCAAACCAAATTCCAATCGGGTATTATCGCTTATTATTCTTTGGAAATTTATTTCGGTTCCAAAACCGTCGTTATCTCCTATACGCAAGCCAATTGCATTGTCTGCTATGCGTTGCCCTAGAGCTGAAAAACTAGAAATAATGATTACTGTGAAGATTAAAATGTGTTTGTTCATATACTTATAATTTATGTTTATTTTACAATTATTCAATCAGACTATCCCATATCTCAATATCATCTATCCATTGTTTTTTAGGATTGGCATTTCCGTAAATTTGGGTAAGTAATATAAAATCAATGGGTTTTCCATTACGAGTAGTAGGACCTAAGTGGTCACCAATTACTTCACCGTTTACCTTCCATAAGGCTCTTCCGTCTTCACCTTCGCTCCAATGCCAGTAAAATTCGGTGGTAAACCATTCGTTTATCGGGACGGGAACACTGTAATTATCAATTTCCCAAACAGGACTTTGCGAGTTTTCATCGCCTTGAAAATGCCAATACGGATTTCCATTTTCGTCTGTATATACAAAAGAGATAAGCCTAAAACCGGTTCCTTCTGCATAATCTTTTGATTTCCATTCAAAAAAAGTACGCCAAGAATAGGGTTCATTCATTCCTTCGGCACCCAATTTAATACGATATTTAATATATAAATCTTTTCTTCCTTCGGTTATATTTAATATTTCATACGGACATTGAGTAACACCTGTATCGTAATTTTCTTCACTATACAAAACACGTGTTGGATTCCCGTCATAACCGGTTACCGTAACAATTTCAGATAAAACCGCTTGGTGGTTATCGTCATCAATATAATGCAAAGCACTTTCGGAAGCACCTAAAATACCAATGGGAAAACTAAAGCCGGTCTCCGAATCGGTACCACGAATAAACCGGTAGTCTTCAGAATTTTCAACCGGAACAGTATCGATATACACGCCTTCTTCAAATCCGGTATGAAACAATAATTGCGGTTCGGGAAATTGGTTTTCTTCTTGTTGAGATGAATTGGTTTCAGAACTACAAGAAAAAATAAAAAACAAAATGCAGTAAAAAAAGAAGTGCTTCAAAATAAACGGTTTTGCAG
>WFXA01000014.1 GCA_015490835.1 Flavobacteriaceae bacterium
CTTCTGTCTTATAATAAAAACACCCCGGCTTCTTAACACTTTTACTTTTCAATGATAAAAAAACCTACAAGGTCGTAAAGACCTTGCAGGTTAGGTGTTGTTTGGTGCGTTACATATTTTCACCTATATAATTTAATACAACAAATCCGTTATTTTATCATTTAGGCTAACATATGTGGACTTATCCAATAGGGTTAATTGAGTTATCTTGTTAAAAGTACATAAGATGTTTTTGGGATTTTTTTCAATGTATTTAGAACTGTGCGCTATTTGATTGCGTAACGTATCCAATCCTTGAATTGAACTCTTTTGTTTTTCCGGTAAATCTTTTTGTTTGATATGCAAATGATAAGAATTATTTATTGATGCGTATAATTCAAAAAGCTGTTTTATGTCGTTTAAATTTTCTTCTTCGGTAATTTTTATTACCACTTCCAACTGTGTGCTTACCGCGTTGGTTTCAATTTGAAATTCTGCTTGTAAAAATTTCCCTACTCCGTCAAAATCTTTTTTTATGGTATTTCCGGTTTCTTGAGCGTATTTATGAATAAAAGCAATTAAAAGGTGTTCTAAAGATTGTTGAAATTGTAAGATGAAATTGTTATTATCATTACTTTCAAGATAAAGTGCTGCTCTTGCCAAAAATTCTCCGTAAACATAATAATCAAGTTTATCCAAATTTTCTTCTAACTCTTGTAAATTTATCGGTGGTTTTTTGTTGATAAAATTAAGCACTAAGTCATTTTTTCGATTTGGCTTATCAAATTCTCCTACTATATCTTTCCAAACATTTTGTTTTCGTAATTTTCCCAATTTAATAAACGGTAAAGCCGGATTTTTATGTTCTACTTTACGCAGTAATTGATAAGCCGAAGCATAATGATAGTTTTTTGTCAATTCCTTAACATTTTTTTTGACAAAAATCTTCTCTAATTCTTCTGTATTCTTTTCGCGTAAATCATTTTCATCAACTCCTTCCACATTAGAAATATACTCAATTTTTGTATTGCTATATATTTCGGGCATTAACAGTTTGGAAGTCAATTTTTGTTGCGGCGTACCACCGGCATCAAGAAAAAACCATTCCGATTGGGAATAGTTGTTCTTTATTTGCTTAAATAATTGTTGATAAACGGGTATTAACTCGTTTTCGTCCGAAGGATTTCGCTCAATTTTTATTACCTCAACCGGTATATTATATTTTTCTTCAATGATATTTTTTACTATCAAAGCCGCCCAATAAGTATCTTGATTAGTGTGTTTCTTTTCTTGGGTTGTTTTTTCTTGGTCGGTGCCAAATAAAATTATTCTGTCCGGATAATCGGTTTTATTTTTTTCGTCAAGGTACTTCTTTAAAATTTCAATTTGAATTTTATCTTTTTCCTGTTCAAAATTTTCAAACAGTTGTTGTGTAGCAGTTTTAAACTCAAACTTTTCGTTGTAAAGATTTTTTTCTACCGGATTTCCGTCTTTGTCTTTTCCGGTAAAACTATATTTTAAATGCCTGTTTCCTATGTTATTGAATAGTATTTTCATCACTTCTTATAAAAATTATATCCCTATCTTCACAAACCCCGGCAAGCGATAATCGTGCAACAAACGGCGGGTTTTAGGATATGGAAATTCTTCGTATCCTCTACGTGTGAGTAGTTTTTTTATTTTTCCCCATTCATTATTTGATGAAATTTCTTTCAACCAGCCGCCGGTCATATAATCCCAACCACTGCCACTGCTCATACGGAAAACTGCTGCATTATTGCTTTTGCATAGTTCTATTATTTCTTCGTATTGTTCTACAATGGTTTCGCCTATTTCTTCATTGATACACCTATCATTCAAATCACCTCTAAATGCCTCTAACTCCTCTTTTGCAATACGTTTAGTATGCTTGTTTGTATGTGTAATTATGTCTTCTTTATCTTTAATACCTAAACGGTTATATTCATAAAACCGCTCGTCGATTACCATTTTTATTTCAAATTCGGCATCGACTAATTCTATTAATGTGGATAATTGATTTTTTATTTTCCATTTGAAAACCTCTTCCCTTTCAAACCTATCATACTCTTTATACATATTCAATGTTTGAAACATTCCAGCAAACAGGTTTTCTTTGGGTATTTCCGCATCGGCTATTTTGATGAATTTGAATATATCGTTTTGCGGGTTAAAATATTGCCTTGGATTAATTTTTAATAAATCACCGAATAATTTATCTTCTTTTTGAAATTTTATTTTCCGTTGTTTGTCCATGAATGTGACAGCTCGAAAAATATCTTGTTTGCTTTTAAATTTCTTGATAATATCAGGTGAAACAATAGCCGTTCTTAACGCACCTTTTATGGAACTTCCGGGCAATACGGGATTTTTCGTCAATTGATTTCTGAACTGTTCTTTCAGTTGTTGTTTTATTATTCCGGCGTTGTTCGGCAAAACTTCTTTGCATATATCTTCCAATTTTACGCGGTAATTTTTTTTAAGATCTTCCCAGATGCTTTCGCCGTTTTCAATTTTACTTGTCCACCATTGTATTTTATCTTCGCCTATAACGTTTAAAATTTTTTTCGGGTCCACTTTGCCTATTTTGTTCCCATCAGCAAAAAAATCAATGCCTTTTTGCAGGGTTTCGCCACTACCTACGTGCACCGGCGACAAGGTTTTGGCATTAAAAACGATGGCTTGGCTTTTTATTTCTTTATTCATTGTTTGCATTGTTTTCGGGTATTTTGCAAGGTATGGCAAAGGGTCTGCCGTCGCGGTAAACATTGTGTTCGGTGTTGTTACCTTCTTTTACTTGGGCAACCGTCGTATTTTCGCCTTGTAGTGTTCCGGTTTCAAACACGGCACCTTCGTTTATCATCCACACTTGTTTTTTTTGCCAATGTCGTTTGCTTTCGTTTTTGGCACCGGCAATGTATCCGTTGCGGATTAAAATATGGTAACGCCCGGTTGCTAATATAGATTCGTTCACTTCTTTTTCCGAAGGAATATATTTTGACAGTGTCAATAAGTGTGTAGCATTTTTCGGTTCGTTAATTTCCACTTCATTTAATTCATAATCAAACAATCCGTTTCCGTAGGTTGTGCAGGCTCCCAAACCCGACATTGAAAGTTGTTGCAGGGCTTGCTTAAAAATTTCGTTAATGTTTTCATCTTTTATTACATAAGCAAACCATAATCCGGTAGCTATTTCTTTGCTATTATGAAAAAAAGTGCGGTTTACGTAAAAAGGGTCGCCTTTTTCCGTTTTTTCAAAATAAGGTTTTACGCCTAAGGTTACGTGTTCTTCGGTTTCGGAAGTTAATATTTTAAACGATTGGTCATCTTGGCAAATGGGTTCTACCAAATGTTTGTTTTTTTTTGAAATTAAATAAGTATAATTATCCAACTGTTGTTGTGCGTATAAATCTATTTCTTGACGGGCTTGTATGTAATCTTCGAACAAGTGTTGGTCGATAAACTTTATTTTTTTGATGTTTTTATGATGAGCCGGATTGGTAATATTGTCTTTAAACGGTGCCTTGATGTATGGTTTTGGAAAAAACAAAATTTCATTCAAATACGGATAAACCGACGAGACAATTAGGTTTTCGTTTAACTTTTCCAATTTATCCGTTTCGTTGCTTAATGCAGCAACTAAAGCGGCTTTAATAGTATCGGAAGGTATGGTATTTACTTCTTCGATAAAATTACCGGATCGTCTTCCGGTAAAGGCAACAGCTTGTTTAAACGATAATTTTGCGATATTGAGTTTCATCTTTATTTTTTAAACTTTACAAATAAGTTTTTTACATTTTCATTTGTATCTTTTTTATCCCATTTATCGACTTTCCAACCTTTGGTTGTTATGCTGACTACCGAAAATTTTATTTGTCCGTAACCGCGTGAACCGTGCCCGCCCAAGGCATCGTCTTGCACCAGTTCCATACCTTGTGCCAACAATTCGCACAGTTCTTTGGATTTCTTATCTACTTCGACTTCGTTATCTTCGCACACCACATTTACCACCATTTCAAATTGAAACGTTGCTCCGGCAGGCACACGCTCAAACGTTCGTGGGGTTGCTTTTGAGGTTAACCTATTGATAACCACTTCGGTTTTGGCTTCGGTGAAAAGCATATCGGTATCGTTCCAAGCTTCGTCATCTTCAACACACATTTCGGCATCTCTTACCAACAAGCGTGATGCGTGCGAATCGTTGTCGCCTCCGGATTTACCGAAAAGTTTTGTAATCTCAGGCGCATTTCCTACCGCTCCATCTTTGCCGTATTTTCCCATACTTAACTCCAATAATGCCCGCATTTTCCCTTTAAGCGATGAACCGGGAATAATGGGTTTTTGCGAAATAGGATTTCTGATAACTAAATTATCGGGACCACCGATACCCATTTGTTGGTTGGTTCCGCCTATATGCATACCGGTTAATGCTTTTATTTTTCCTTGTATAATTATCTTTTGCTGCAATTTTTCCATAATTGTAAATTTTGTATGTTAAAAATATTATTTTCCTCCGTGGTATTTATGATAAGCCAACACGGCTTCAAAGAATTTTTGAAAATGGTTAAAGGTTTTATCATCTTTAACCGCCTCAGTAGCCGGATTAAACACTTTATTTATAAAATTATTTTTAAAAAATTTCTTTTGCCTATCTTTTTGCAAACGACTTCCATTATATGCCACTTTGGGTTTTAATAAAACAAAATCGGTTTTACACTTTTCGTATCCTTTTTGTTTGATACGCATAATTTCGCCGTAAATATTCCGTAATTGGGAAGAGGATACACCATTCTTATTTAACACACTCCCTAATTGATTACAAAATACTACCATTTTTTCATCGGCGCCTTCGGTTATCCATTTAGGGTTAAACTCAGGCAGGTTTATGTTATCCTGATTGTTATGGTACCGATTGCTTCCTCTTTGTTGGTATTGTTGATTATAGCTCATAATTCATCAATTTAAAAAGTTAAACAATTATTTTTGTCTCGTATTTTCAGTTCTGCCAAGCGTGCCGCCAAGGCGTATAATTTTAAACTGTGGTAGTTTTTTGCTCTTGTTTGCTCTCTTTCCCACGTATTCTCTATACCATCGAGCATCAGGTTTTCTAAAAATTGTTTTTCGTCTTTGTAGCGTTCTTTCATTCGCCCAAAGTCATAAGCCATCAGCCAAATCAGGCGTTTGTTATCCCACTTACCTGTTTTTTCAAAACCGGACATTTCGTAATAGGTCATAAGTTTTTGCAACAGGGCTTTGGGTAGTTTTTCTTTTTCGATTTTTTCTTTCAGTTCATTTGCTTTGTCTTCGATCATTTTATATTCTACTTCCCACGCCAAAGCGGTATTAAACAACCCTACGGCATCTTTTTGCTTGGGCACTTCGGGCAGTTTATTTCCTGCATTATCCAAATACGCAACCGATGAGTTTCTCCATACGTAACTTTTGCCGGTTTTTTCGGCTTTTTCGCATTTTTCGGCTTGTGAAAGAATAGGATATTTGGGTGGTGTAATTATGATTCCGCCCGATAGCGTAAGGAATGGGTTTTGACAAACGTAATGCTTAAAATCGTTTCTGATTTTACGGGCGTAATCCATAGCCTCTTGCCAATCACCCAACAAGAATAAATCGTCTCCGCCGGCATAAACAATAACAGTGTGGTTTTTATATTCTTCGTTATTTTCCCATATTTTGGTTAAATATCCTTTAAAAAACAAATCTAAATTACGGCTCAATTGCGAATAGCGGCTCAACGAACGGTCTGCGGGTAAAAATCCGTTTTTAAAAATGTAGCCGAGGTTATCTACATCCATTCGCACCACAGCCAGTTTGTTGTATTCGCCTTTGGTGAGTCGGTCATAGGGCTTGGGATTGTTGTTTTCGTCTGTCGGATAGGTATTGCCTCCATAAAATTCAAAGCCTTGAGCGGAATGTTTTACTTTTTCGTCGATAAAATTTTCTACTTCATTTATTTTTAGTTGTTTTACGCCTTCAAAATCTATTCGGATATCGGATTTTTCAGATAAAACGTGGGTATATTCCAAAAATTGAAAGGCGTTTTTTTCTTTTTTACTCCACTCTCCTTTAAATATGTACCAATATTTGGTTTTTTTTAACCATTTGCCTATTTCTATCTGGTCTTTGGTTATTTTATCCACCAAACCGATATTGGTTTGTACGCCTTTTCCATCAGGTATAGGCATTCCGGTTACGGCATCGGTTTTAATTTCGCCGGCTTCGCCAAATGGTGTAAAGGTTTGGGTATAATTTTCTTCGATATAATGCTTAAAACGTTGATTTTTATCTTCACCCAATTGTTCGAAAATATTTTTCCAAACTTTATCTAATTTTTTATCAAAAATATGCGCATAAGATACGGGCACATAAGCGGTGGCTAGATACAATTCGCCATGAAATTTATCGACAAATTCTTTATCTATTTCTTTTTTCATACGAGCTAGATTATCTTTTACAAATTGGGTATTTGGCAAAAGCATAAAAAATCCGCCTCCCGAATTGTAAATCACATTGGCTTGGTATAAATTAAGCTCGTCGAGTATTTTTTTAATAACGGTGGTAGTAACCAGATGTAAATAAAACGAGCGACCTTTAAGGTTTTTTGCTGCGTTTTTTGATACGATATTGTAAATGTAATTTTGGATACCGCTTAAATCGGCACCGAATAGTAAAAACGGTTCATCGGTACTGTTTTTAAAAGAGGCGTAACGGTATTTAAAATCGTTGAGTTGTTTGTTTTCATTTAAATAATCGTATAAACAAACGGCAAAAGCAGCAACTGTTTTACTGTGGTCAAATAACGATACATCGGGATAATTTTGTGTGCTTGCCGGCACATAAACGGTATATTTTTGCATTACATACAACAAGGTGTCTGAAAATGCTTTGTTGTTGATGATATTATCGGATTTTTCGGCTAATTTTTGAACTTCTGCTTCAAATTTAGGCCACAGCTCTTCATATTTAGCTTTCATCTCATAGCCGCTATCTTTTTTAACGGGCATAATTTTTTCTACATCAAGAATTTCTGCCGGAAATCTGAACTTGTTGCGTTGTTGGTATTCTTCCAACGGCATACCTATCTTTTCAAATATGGAAAACAACGGAGTGTTTATCCAATCGCCAATATCGTTGTTTTCTTTCAGGGCATCTTGGGTAAGTTTATCACTGTTACGATCCATACCGCTGGAGAGATGGTCTGCGCAAGCAATAATATTTTGTAAAGGCGAGTTGGGTGCGTGGTGCTTGGCGGCTAATTGTATTAAGCTTTCGGGTGTTTCTTTTGCTTCGCTTTTTTTAATGCGTTCGTTTATTTTTAATACCTTCTCAATAAACTGTGCCGTCCATAACACGTGCTTATAGTAATAGGCTCCATTGTATTCTTTACAAAATGTGCTTTCGGTAAAGTTGTTTTTGTCGAGTTGTTGCCAACCCTCGCCTTTTTTATACACATCGGCACGTTGCCAAAATTTTCCGATATCGTGCAGCAATCCTGCCAGATATATTTTATTCTTCATCATTAAGTTGTAATTTAACTTGTTCTTGTATCTGTTTTTTTACCGGTATAATAACTCCGTAATTATGCGCTGCTCCTTTACCCAAGCCTATATAAGGAGGCAAAAAAGCATTGGTACTAAAAAACACATCAAAGCCTTTAAATTTAATATCTTTAAACGATATCCATTTTTCTTGTTTTATTTCAAAAGTACCAATAGTAATATGATTGCAAGGATATGCGCTTACTCCCTTCATAAAAGTAATAATATTTTTTACCAAATGTTGTTTCAAAAAAGAAATTTTATTGTGTTTTTCTTCTATTTGATGATACTTTGTATAATGCTCGTTATGCAAGGGCAACCAATTTCTTATTTTATAAAAGAACAATGCTTCTTGAGCCGGCATAAGCGTATAATTTTTTGAGACAATTTGTTCAACCGATAAATTAATATCTTTGTTGTGGTTGGATAAATAAATAATTTTATCGGTAGCATTAAACAGCAGAGGTATTGCTTCTACACCGTCCGACAGGTAAATAACGGCGGCTTTTCCTTTAATACTTTTATATTGTATTAGCGGATAATCTTGACGAAACATGCCTCCTTTATGATTGTGATACAATACATGCTGTTTTTGTACTGCTTTTAAAATAGCCGAACGCAATAACGGCAACTCATAAGGAGCCAAGTTTTGTTTAAAATAAAGTGTTAAATAAGGTGTCTTGTTCAAAACCTGTTTGTTTTCAATCGGATAAAAGTAGTAAATTATATTTAAAAAATAAAACAAAATGCATATTTATGTTACAAACCCGGGTACGCAAATATCTTTTTCTAAAGGGGTATTAATTTGTGAAACGGAAGAAGAAGAAAAAAAAGAAATACCGTTGCTTCATATTACCGCTTTACATATTACCGCCAATGCAAGAATAAGCACCAAGGCTGTGGTAGCTCTTATCGAAGCAGGTGCGCCGCTATTTATAGAGTCTTCTGTTGCTATTGAAGCTATTTTATGGACTCCCAGTTACAGTTCTATTAGTACCATAAGAAAAAAACAAAACTTGTTTTGTTTATCAAACTTAAGTTTAGGGTATGTATTAAAACTTATTGAAGAAAAAATAAGCAATAGAGCAAAGCTATTATGCATAAAATATAAAAAAGGTGATGACTTATCTGTTTTTACAGAAGCGTTTTATTTACAAATAAAACAATTAAAAAACAGCTTACAGTTGGTTAACCCGCATAAACCGGCATTGGTTTTTCAAAAAATAAGAACCCTAGAAGCACAAGCCTCTAAACTGTTTTTTAAATATTATTTTTTGCTGTTTAATAAAAAGGTAAAACCCAAAAAACGAGAGTACAAAAAGGCAACCGATGCGGTAAACATTTGTTTAAATTACTGCTACGGTATTTTGTACAGGCAAATTACAAAGTGCTTAATTATTGCCGGTTTAGACCCTTTTTGTGGTATTATGCACACCGACAGGCACGGCAAAACATCGCTAACCTACGACTTAATAGAGCCTTACAGAGTTTGGGCAGAGCACATTGTATTATTGTTTTTTAAAAAAGAAAAAACAAAAACGCATGCTTTTTTAGACGAAAAAGGCAGACTAACAAAAAAATACAAAAAAAAATTAACTACCTTTTTTTTAGATTATTTGCATAAAAAGAAAATACTGCGAAACCGGAAAAAAAGAAGTCCTATGACACACATACAGTTAGACTGTTACCAATTAGCAACCCACATAAAAAGTTTTACTTATGAAGAATTACTTAATAACATACGATATTAGCAACAACAAAAAAAGAAACGCGCTAATAGATTTATTAAAAACATCGGGGTTTTACCGCGTACAATACTCGGTATTTGCAGGCTCAACCACAAAAGAAGGAGTTATTAAGATTAAAACCTTTGCGGTAAAATTATTAGATAAAAACGACAAAATTATTATTTTGCCCATTCCGGAAGCCGTAATAGAGAAAATATTGGTTTTTAACAAAGGCTCTGAAAAAGAGAAAATAGATATAGACCTTATTTTTAACAAAAAAGTGGTTCTGTTTATTTAAATTATAGCTATTTTTGGAAACGGTAAACTACCGGAAGTTCTTTGACATCTTGATTTTGATGTCAAAAAAATATAGTATAAAATATTGATTTTATGAGAATTACAAGCTATTTGCTCCTTTCAACCCATCTCCGAATTTTACAAGGATTGACACATTTTATCCAGTTGGCTTCTGTTTTAAGATTAAATACTTTCAACCCATCTCCGAATTTTACAAGGATTGACACTATGACTGAAGTAAATAAGATAGTAGTAGTTAACTTTCAACCCATCTCCGAATTTTACAAGGATTGACACCCTATTGACAATCCTATTGAC
>WFXA01000015.1 GCA_015490835.1 Flavobacteriaceae bacterium
AAACAGGGCGCTCCTACGGTGCTGCTCGATAATAGTTCTTTTATTCATTACAAACAGCGCGCTCCTACGGTGCTGCTCGATAATAGTTCTTTTATTCATTACAAACAGCGCGCTCCTACGGTGCTGCTCGATAATAGTTTTTTTATTCATTACAAACTGCGCGCTCCTACGGTGCTGCTCGATAATAGTTTTTTTATTCATTACAAACAGGGCGCTCCTACGGTGCTACTCGATAATATTTCTTTTATTCATTACAAACAGCTCGCTCCTATGGAGCAATAAAAAACTCAAAACAGATGTCTTTAAATACTTTTTCAACAGTGTTTTGTAATGGTATCAACAGTGTTGACACCATTGGTTTGGCAAGTAAGGTTTGTTTAAGATAACCGCTTTCAATTTGCCTGTTTAATATTAATAAGGTTGCAATATTAAAATCGGGTTGTAATATACTATTTCCCATAAAACACCTCAGGTTCTTGTGCCATTTGTTCGGCACCAATTAATAATTGTCGGTAAAAATTACCTTCATTATCTACATCATATTTTATCTCGTCAAATTTTCCTTGCCAAAGTATATTTTCTTTACGATATTTTGTAAACTCTTCTGCTAATGGTTCTAATTCATTTTCAATTTGAGCACCTGTTGTACTTATTCCTGCTTTCTCAACTTCTGCAATAGGTATTTGGTAATCAAATTCAGTTTTTATTTGAGATTTTATTTCGGTAACTATCTTTTCTTTAAGTGTTTTTAGCTCTTTTCTCAGTTCCTTTTTCTTGTCAGCACTTGGAGCTTCTTTTCCTCTTAAACCCAATTTATCATTAATTGGTTTGGTTTGCGGTTCGTATTTTTTTTCTATTTCTTTTTTTGCTTTGTCGGCAATTTTATTCCATTGTTTGGCTTCTTCTTCCGTAAACTTTTTAAAGAACAATAAACTTGGTTTTACAGTTGCTCCACTGGCTATAAAAACATCTTGTGGTATAGAAGTTATCAAAACAATTTTTGCTTTGCTTTCTACAAAATCTCTAATTTTTTGCAGATTACTATTGTTTAGGACTCCTTCAGGCAAAACAATTCCCATTCTTCCGCCCGGTTTTAACAAACGTAAACTTCTTTCTATAAAAAGTACTTCTGTAAGTGTGCTCATTTTACCAGTTTCGTATAAACTCAAAAGTGGCTCGCCAATATTATCGGTAATTTGTCGCATTGCCTTTTCGTATTCTTTTCCGTAACGCTTTTTGTACATTGCAATGCGTTTTTCATCTGTGTATTTATCAGCTTCTGTGATTTTCAAACTTTTTTCTACACGAGAGCCAAAAGGCGGATTAGTCAAGATAATATCAAACCGATTTTCAAAAACTCCGTTTACATTTAACAAGCCATCATTGTGATGTACTCCCCCGTGTCCGTCTCCGTGCATAATCATATTCATTTTTGCAGTACGGCTCATTCTTGGGTTGGCATCTGTTCCAAAAATACAATCGTAAGACAAAACTCTTAATCTGCTTTTTGGATTGTTGATGTCTAATTCTTGATTGAGTTTTTGAAATAAATCGTTAACCTTTATATCAATTTCAGCTTTCTTTTTATCAGAAAGTTGGTCGTATTCTTCCGTGTAATATTTTTGTTTAATCTTTTCTTTTTGCTTTTGAATATCTTGCTCAATTTTTGCACGAACATATTCAAATGCCTTTATTAAAAATCCGCCTGAACCACAAGCTGGGTCACAAATAATTTCGCCTTCTTGAGGGTCGAGTACCTCAACCATAAAATCAACAACCGTTCTTGGTGTAAAAAACTGACCTAACTCACCTCTAAATGTTCTACCTAAGAATTTTTCAAAGGCAATTCCTTTTACATCATCAGAAGTTGTAGAAAGATTGTACTTTTCTAATTTTTCTACAATTGCTTCAAAACTATTCTCTCTAATTCTTAGTGTTTCATTTTCTGCAAACAAATCATCTTCTCTAAAATCTTGCTTTGTCTTTTCAAAAAGCTGTTGGTAAAATGGTTTAGCATCTGTAACACCCATTTCTGAATTTAATTTGTTGTAATTCTTTCGATTTTCAACAAATCGCTTTTTTGAAAATATTTGAGCTTCATTGTTATCTCTTTCGTAACGGATTTTAATAAACAAGACCTTGCTTATCTCATCAAAAGCGGCTTCTGGAGATAGTTTATCGTTATTTCTAATAATGTTGTGGCACTGAAATAATACTTTTGAAAATTCATCTCTTGTAAATGCTTTTGTTTGTTTTAAAAGTTCGTTTATTTTCTTTTCGTTGTTTACAATTTTAGCATCAGGAATGTCGATAATTTCTTCCAATCTTTTTGGAATTTTTCCCTTAACAACTTTAAAAACTCGTGTTTCCTTTAAGTTTGTGGTAACAAAAAAGTCAGCACCTGCCCAAGACGCATAATTTGAACCTTGAAAACAATCTTCTTCACGTATTGTAATATTTTCAGCTTTACATTCGACTACAATTATAGGACTATTATCCTCATTTTTATCTTCTTTATTTTTCCAAACTACAATATCAGCCTGTGCACGTCCTTGTCCTCTTGAAGAATTACTGACTGTTACTTCTTGTTTCATTTGGTCTAATGAAAAACCGTAGTGATTTATCAAATTACAGATGTATTTTTGTCTTACTTCTTCTTCAGGAGTTTTTACTAACCATTTATCCTTTAAAGGAGCAAAGATTTTATTGTCTTTTATTTTAATTTCGCACTCCATAGTTATTTCGATTTAATGATTTGTTTTAGGCTTTCAATCAAATAAGGTTCTTTATCGTATTCTGCTTTTATTTTCTCGGTCAAGTAGAGAATTTGCAGTTTTTTAAAGTCTATATTCAATTGCTTGGATAGAATAGGAATGAACTCGGAAGTTGCAAATCTTTCTGAACGTTCGATTTTACTTAATATTGAAGTATCCACATCCAATTCAGCCGCAACTTTTCGGAGTGGTAGCCCTTTTTCTTCTCTATGTTTTCGTATTAATTCTCCAAATTTTTCCATTTTGAATATTCGTTTTGGAATTATTTTTCAAAAGTAGATGTTTTTTCCGGAATTCTTGGAGCGTTGGCAAAAAAATAGCTCTTCTCGATTTATGGGAATGTGCTATATGTTCGGTTGCTTTTTTAGGTATATACCACAACTTTAAATTTAAAAATTTCCCCAAGTAATTTTTAATCCCTCTTTAACCGAAAACAAAGGGTTATAACCTAATAATTCTTTTGCTTTTGAAATATCTGCTAACGAATCTCGAACATCGCCTTTACGAGGAGCACCATAAACCGGTTTTACTTGCACACCGGAAATTTCTTGTAAATCATTCCAAAGCGTATTTAAACTTATTCGCTCACCAAAAGCAATATTAAAAACTTCATTTACTGCTTTTTCTGAAGCAAAAAATGCTTTAATATTGGCTTGAACTGCATTTTCAACAAACGTAAAATCTCGTGTTTGCTCGCCGTCTCCATGAATGGTTGGTGCCTTCTTATCTTTTAATGCTTGCATAAACAACGGAATTACAGCAGCATAGGCACCAGTTGGGCTTTGTCTTTTTCCGAAAATATTAAAATAGCGCAACCCGATGGTAGGTGTATTATAGGTTTTGTAAAAAACATCGGCATAAAGCTCGTTAACCAATTTGGTTACGGCGTACGGCGAAAGTGGTTTTCCAATATTTTTTTCTACTTTGGGTAATAATTTACTGTCGCCGTAGGTAGAGCTGGAAGCGGCATAAACCATTCGTTTAACAGAGGGAGTTTCTTTTTGAGCCACCAGTATATTTAAAAACCCCGAGCTGTTTACGTCGTTGGTCGTAATCGGGTCGTTTATTGAACGTGGCACCGACCCCAAAGCTGCTTGATGCGACACATAGTCGATACCTTGCATAGCTTTTTTACAGGTTTGCAAATCTCTAATATCGCCTTCAAAAAATTCAAATGCAGGATTTTCGGTAAAGGGTTCGATGTTTTTATAAAATCCGTTAGAAAGGTTATCTAACACCCGTACTTTTTTAGCTCCGTATTGCAATAAATATTCTACCAGATTAGAACCAATAAAGCCGGCACCTCCGGTTACTAAAAACGAATATTGCGATAAATCTTGTGTATGATAAGGCATTGTGTACATTATAATCTTCCGTCTATTAGGTTTTTATCGAGAAAAGCTTTTACATCAAATACTACCGAAGTTTTTGAACTGTATTTTTTTATATCAAAATCTTTAAATTTATTATGCGCCACAGCGAGTATTATTGCATCGTATTGCGGGTGCAGATTTTTTTCTTCCGAAATAAGCGAAATGCCGAATTCTTCTTTTACTTCATCTTTGTTTGCCCAAGGGTCGTAAACCGTTATTTCTAAGTCGTAATTTTTTAACTCGTTAATTACATCAATGACTTTGCTGTTTCGAATATCGGGGCAATTCTCTTTAAAAGTAATTCCCATTACAAGTGCTCTTCCGCCGTTTACTTTGGCTTGTTTCTTTATCATTAATTTTACTACTTCGTGGGCAACATAACTCCCCATTCCGTCGTTCATACGTCTTCCGGCAAGAATAATTTCGGGATTATAGCCTTCTTCTATGGCTTTTTGTGCTAAATAATACGGATCGACTCCTATGCAATGCCCGCCTACCAATCCGGGAGTGAATTTTAAAAAATTCCATTTGGTTGCAGCGGCTTCCAACACAGCTTGCGTATCGATATTCATTAAACGAAAAATTTTAGATAATTCGTTAACAAAAGCAATGTTTATATCGCGTTGCGAATTTTCTATCACCTTCGCGGCTTCGGCTACTTTAATAGAGGGAGCCAAATGGGTACCCGCCGTAATTACCGAGGCATATAATTTATCAATGTATTTTGCCACTTTAGGTGTAGAACCCGAAGTTACTTTTAAAATTTTGGTTACGGTGTGTTTTTTATCACCGGGGTTTATTCGTTCGGGTGAATAACCGGCAAAAAAATCTTTATTAAATTGCAAACCGGAATGTTTTTCGAGAATAGGAACACAAACGTCTTCGGTAACGCCCGGATAAACAGTAGATTCATAGATTACAACATCTCCGGCTTTTAATACTCCTGCTATGGTTTCGCTGGCTTTTTTTAGCGGAGTTAGTACGGGTTGATTGTATTTGTTTGTAGGTGTGGGAACAGTAACAATATAAACGGTTGCGTTGGCAATTTCGGAAGGGTTTGCGGTTACTTGTAATCCTTTATCGGGATTGTTTTTTAAAACTTTTAGTAATTCCTCTTTTTCTACTTCAAGAGTTGCGTCATTACCTTCAGCCAGAGCTATAATTCGTTTTCTGTTTATATCAAAACCTATTACTTTATATTTATGTGCAAAGGCAACTGCAAGCGGCAAACCTACATATCCTAAACCTATAATTGCAATGGTGGGTTTATTTGTCATTTTTAATGATTTGAAGGGGCAATTATTATTTTCTTTATCCAAAAATTGATGACCACAAATATCTTATATCTTTTTGCAAACTCCAATTTTTAACATATTCTTTATTTACTTTTATTTTGTCTTTCCAAATTACTTCGTCGTTATATTGTTTTGGGTTGGTTTGTTGCAATAAAATTTTATCTTCATTTTTGTACTTAATTGTAGCAGGACCAGTAATTCCGGGTTTTACGGTTAGTATAATCCGGTCTTTTCCTGTCAACTTATCTGCATAACCGGGAATATCGGGTCTTGGACCAACAAAACTCATTGTTCCGATTAGCACATTTAAAAGCTGCGGAAGTTCGTCTAATTTGGTATTTCTTAAAAATTTCCCGAAAGGAGTTGCTTGGTTGTAAATAGCAATAATATCATCGTGTTTTTTTCCTTTTAAGGTTCTAATTTTATAAAATGAAAATGGTTTGCCTTGGTAACCAATACGTTTTTGAATAAAAAAACCGGTTTGATGCGTATCAATAGTTGCTATAATTATTAAAAAAACGATTGCCGGTAGCAGAATAGGCAATAGAGTAAGAGCCAACACCAAATCGAATAAACGTTTTATAAATTTTTGGTATGGGCTTAACATACATACAAAGCTTAAAATTATTTTCGTTTAAAAAGTTTTTTAATTCGTTTTAAAACAGAGGTTTTTTTATCGTTTTCGTGATAGCTGTTTCCATAACTTCCATAGCCATAGCCATATCCGTAGCCATATCCGTAACCATAACCGTAGCCATATTTTGCTTTCTCTTCAAAAAAGTTTAAGACAAAACTAATGTTGGTCACTTCTCCTTTTTTATACTTATCATTGATAAAAGAGAACATTCCTTTTTTGGTATAATTTTGCCGTACCATATAAATGGTTGCATCAGCAAATTTTTGAAGTTCCAAAGCATCGGAAACCAAACCGAGTGGTGGTGAATCCAGTATGATATAATCGTAGTTTTGTTTGAGCTCTGCAACCAAATTCTCCATTTGTTCACTCATTAGCAACTCGGAGGGATTAGGTGGAATGGGTCCCGAAACAATTACATCTAAATGTGCTATTTGTGTATGTTGAACGATATCTTCTAAAGAAGCATCATTAATTAAATAATTTACAACACCGATATCATTTTTAATATTAAAGTCTCCAAATATTTTAGGCTTTCTAAGATCTAACCCTACAATAATAGTTTTCTTTTTACTCAATGCAAAAACCGAAGCTATATTAATAGAGCAAAATGTTTTTCCTTCACCACTAATTGACGAGGTAACCAATACTGTTTTTGCCCCTTTAATTCCTTGTTTTTTATACAAAAATTGTAGGCTGGAACGTATTCCTCTAAAGGCTTCTGCAACCGATGATTTGGGTTTTTCTATTACAGCAAGATTATTTTTAAGTTTTGATTTGCCTATAACTCCTAAAACAGGAATTTTAGATAAATTCTCTATATCTTTTACGGTATTAACTCGTGTTTCGAAAAACGTTCGAAGAAAAACAAAGATAAAAGGAATTAATAGCCCAAAAATAAATGCCATAATGTAATTTAGTTGGGTGTTGGGTCCCACTTTTCCTCCACCTGTATCTTTTGCTTCATCAATAATCATTACATCACTCACATTTGCTGCTTTTACCAATCTGGCTTCACTGCTTTTAGATAAAAATAAGTTATATGTCGCCTGACTAAGGTTGTATTTTCGTTCTATTTTCAGCAATTCTTGCTGCTCTTTAGGTAATTTTTTAATTTGGTATTCGTATTTACTTATATCGCTATTTATCCTGGAAAGTTCATTATTTAATAGGGCTTTGGAAGAAGAAATGTTTTCTAATAAGACACGTTTTACAGCATCTATTTGTCTATCTATATCTAAAAAAACGGGTGCTCCCTCTTTATATGAATATTGAAGTTTATTACGCTGTTGAGCAAGCGATACTATTTTTGAAACTCCGGATATTATACTACCTTCAGTTATTCCTGCTACTGAAGGCGCAGGAACATTTCTGTAATCGGTTTTGTTTTGCAAATAACTTTCGAGTTGGTCGTAATAATTAATTTCACGCTTAGCATTATCTTTTCTTAAATCCAACGTGTTTAAACGAGTATTTATTTCGGCTCCTTCGGTTTCTAAGTTAAAAATTGCATTTTTATTTTTAAATGCGTTTAGTTCATCTTCAACACCTAGAAGCTCTTTGGCTTTGTCTGCCAAACTGCTATCAATAAACTTAATGGTTTTTGTTGCGAAAAGATTTTTTCGTTCTAACATGTCCTCACTTAAAACTTTAACAGAAGTGTTAAGAAAGTCAACTATTTTGATTTTATTTTTATCAACAAATGAAAGGTTTAACACCGAGGATCCCTTAGTTTCAGGTTTAACCCCAACATTCAAATATTTTTTTACAACATTATCAAAGTTTGAAAAACTAAAAAAATACGATTTACCGGGAATAACATCAATTTCAGGATTTCGGAAAATTGTTCCGGAGAAAAAAGGCATTGAGATAGGTTCACCTATCTTGAATGATTTTTTAAACGTTTGTGCCTCGATGTATTTGGTGTCTTTTTCTTTGGTTGAATAATTTTGTCTGGAATAATTTCTGCCTTCTTCAAAATCAACCGAAAGGTTAAAATTTACGCTATCTTTAAAAACCACTTTAATGTTTTTACCAAGTATTTGATATTTAGCCGTGTCAATAGTAACAATAAAGGGTGTTTTTTTATAAGCATCTATTAATTGATACTTTCCTTCTTTAAAATAATTAATATACAGTTTAAGTTTATCAACCACTTTTTCGTTATGCGATCGAGATCGTAAAGAAATAACGGCTGTATTTACTTTATCTGTTGTTCCTCCCCAGTTAAAAGTTAAACTGGTATTAGTAGTAAAAAAAGGATTCTGGTCGTCTTTTATAGAAATTAATGTATCTAATTTATAAACGGGTAACTTTCTAACATTTACATAATATGCAATACCAAAGCCAATTGCTAATGATATTAAAAATAGTGGCCAGTAAGATAGCAACTTAACGAAAAAACTTTTAAAGTCAAATGTGGCGTGTATATCGTTTATTTCAAATTCTTCGTTCATATTATAATCTTGAAAAAAGTAAGATCGTTGTAGCTAGAGCTGTAACAACAGAAAGTATAGCTGTAAACGATTGCAAACCGCTTGTTCCTATACCTAAGGTTTTTTGAGGTAACGGATTTATTAAAATTAAATCGTTTGGCTTAATATAATAATAAGGAGAGTTCATAGCATTAATTGATGTTAAATCTATATGATGAACTTTTTGTCCTAACGGATATTGCCTAATAATAACCACATCTCTTCGATTTCCGGTTAAAGTAATATCACCGCTGTTGGCAATCGCTTCCATAATGCTCACCGCATCTCTATAAATAATTTTAGAACCGGGGTTGTTAATTTCACCGTTAATTGTATATCTAATTCCTGCAAGTTTTACCGTTACAAAAATATTGGCTTGTTCTTTAAAAAAATCTTTCAACAAAATGTTCTCAATTTTTTCACGCACTTCATCAACGGTTAATCCCAATACGGGAAGCTCGCCTATACTGGGTATTCTTATATTTCCGTGCGTATCTATCACAAATCCGTCGTAATAAATCCTCTCCTCTCCGGTAGCATTAGGATTTGCATTATTTATAGGGTTAAAAATACCTACTGTTTCTTGATCGATTGCTTTAATTCTAATACTTAACAAATCGTTTACTTGCAACCGATAAGGCTCTTGCATTTTTTTTACGGAAACCAATAAACTATCTTTGTGCTTGTTTTCTTCTTGTAGATAGGTTAGTTTCTTTGTAGAAATACAAGATGTAAAGTTTATAAACAGTAATGCAAACAAAAAAAAGTACGTACTTTTCATATAAAATAATTTCTTGCGGGCAAGCAAATATAACGTAACCTGTTTAATAATAAAACTAATTTTCTGATTAGTATATTTTTTGTCATTACTTTTGCAAAAAAAGTGTGTGAATTATCTATCTGTTGAAAATATTGCCAAATCGTACGGAGAACGCATCTTATTTGAATCTATTTCGTTTGGAATCAACCAAGGACAAAAAATAGGCTTTGTGGCTAAAAATGGTAGTGGAAAAACTTCCTTACTAAACATAATTTCGGGAATTGATTTACCCGATAAAGGAAGTATTAATAGCAGGAAAAATTTAAAAATTTCTTTTTTACCCCAACAACCTGTATTAAATAAAAATGCAACTATTGAAGAAACCATTTTGGCTTCAGATAATCCTATTCTTAAAATAATTTCAAATTACGAACATGCTTTACAAAATCCCGAAGATCCCGAAGCATTGCAAAAAGCATTTGAAGCTGTTGAGGCTCATAACGCTTGGGATTTTGAAACTTTATACAAACAAATTTTATTTAAATTAAAACTCACTAATCTTCACCAAAAAGTTGAAACATTAAGCGGCGGTCAAAAAAAACGTCTGGCACTGGCAAATGCACTTCTGGCAAAACCCGATTTATTAATTTTAGACGAACCTACAAACCATCTGGACTTAGAGATGATAGAGTGGTTAGAAGATTTTTTTGCAAAGGAAAACATTACACTTTTTATGGTTACACACGATCGTTATTTTTTAGAACGTGTTTGTAATGAAATAATTGAATTAGATGAAGGCATTCTATACAGTTACAAAGGTAATTACAGTTATTTTTTAGAAAAAAGACAAGCTCGAATTGAAAATTTTGAAGCCGAAACTGCTAAAGCAAAACAACTGTTTAAAAAAGAACTGGAATGGATGCGTCGCCAACCCAAAGCAAGAACTACAAAAAGCAAATCGAGAATACACGATTTTAAAGATATTAAACACCGCGCACAACAACACCGAAACGACCATCAAGTTCAGTTAGAACTAAATATGGAACGGCTGGGAAGTAAAATAGTAGAACTTCATAATGTTTCAAAATCCTATCAAAATAAAACACTTTTTAAAAACATTGATTATAACTTTAAAAAAGGAGAACGTGTAGGTATCATTGGTCAAAACGGAACCGGAAAATCAACTTTTTTAAATATTTTAACCGGAAACCTCGTTCCGGACACCGGAAAAGTAGTAATTGGCGACACCGTTAAGTTCGGGTACTATACACAAAGCGGAATTACTATAAAACAAGGACAAAAAGTAATAGAAGTAATAAGAGAATACGGCGATTATATTCCTCTAAAAAAAGGAAGACAAATATCGGCTCAACAATTATTAGAACGCTTTTTGTTTGACCGAAAAAAGCAATATGATTTTGTAGAAAAATTAAGTGGCGGCGAGCTAAAACGATTGTATTTATGCACCGTACTTATAAAAAATCCGAATTTTTTAATTCTGGATGAACCCACAAACGACTTGGACATTGTAACATTAAATGTACTGGAAAATTTTTTGTTAGATTTTCCCGGCTGTTTAATTGTTGTTTCCCACGACCGTTATTTTATGGATAAAATTGTAGATCATTTATTTGTTTTTGAAAACGAGAGCATTCGAGATTTTCCCGGGAATTATTCAGATTACAGAAATTTTGAAACCACAAAAAAAAATGAAAAACAAAACTCCGGTTCACCTTCAAAACCTAAAAAGGAATGGAAAACCAACAAAACCAGTAAATTATCTTATAACCAACAAAAAGAGTACAAACGGTTAGAATCGGAAATTTCAAAATTAGAAAAACAAAAAGAACAACTCGAAAAAGAATTTACAACCCATAATTGGAATACTGAAGAAATTACAATTCAATCGGAAAAATTACAAGAACTAATTACAGCGTTGGAAGAAAAAACCGAGCGTTGGTTTGAACTTTCTATGCTGCTCGAAGCATAATTTATTATTCTAACACCGCATCGATGGTGTTTAAATAATCCGGAAATTGAACCAAGTCGTTGTGGTTACCCCCCGAAACCGGAATAAATTGCTTATTGGTTTGTTTAATAAAATCAAAAAGTTTTTTGCCTTGCGAAAAATCTATTACGCTATCTGCCGTACCGTGATAAATTGTAATGGGGCAAGTTACATCGTTACTATATTGGTAAGTTGGAAATGTATAATGTAGTAACGACTTTACCGGTAAAAACGGAAAGCGAGATTTACCAACATCTAAAACACTGTAAAATGGACTCTCAAGAATGAGTTTTTTAGGATAATTTTTTGAAGCGACATAGGTTGCAAAAGTGGTACCCAGACTTCTTCCGTAAACTCTAATTTGCTCTTCAGAATAAATACCTGCAACATAATTATACCATACTAGTGCATCGTTATACAATGCTTGCATCGATTTTTTTCCGGTAGATTTTCCGTACCCACGGTAATCCATTGCAACAACATCGTAGTTTCTTTTAACAAAAAACGAAACAATTTCGCCCCAACGTTGCAAATCTCCTGCATTACCATGAAAATATAAGATTACGCCTTTAGGGTTTTCTACTTTAAAATGCAATCCGTTTAGTTTCGCTTCGTCTTGGGTAGTTAAGGTAACTTCTTTAAAAGGATATTCCATCCGGAACTCATAATTTTGAGGTAAAACGGTAGGTAAAAAAATTAAGTTTTCTTGAAAAAAATACAACACGCCACAAAGTAATCCATATAAATTAAGAATTACAAAAAGGAAGATAACTAATTTTCTTTTTCGGTTGGGTTTTCTTTTCATTTTCTTTTTCTAGAGGTATGTACGACGTTAAAACTGCTTCCTTCTAAATTACAATCTTCATTTTTGTCGTTTAATATTTCGGTAAGCATTTTATGATAACTTTCAAAATTGTTTAAATTTTTATGTCCGCCACCTATAACGGTATATAAACGGGTTTGCTTTGGCTTAATTTTAGAAAGTTTTACACTGGTTTTATACGGAATGAGTTTATCATTAGTCCCGTGAATGATGTAAATAGGACATTGTACATATTTTAACCATTTGTAAGTTGGCAAAGGGTATCGCATAATTATCGAAAAAGGCATAAAGGGAGCAAATCGTTTGGTTACTTTGGTGAGACTGTAATAAGGAGCTTCTAATATAAGTTTACAAGGGTTATTTACCGAAGCCAATTTGGTTGCAAAACCGCTTCCAAGACTTCTTCCGTAAAGAATAATGTGTTTCTCGTTTACCTTTTCTTTAATCTTATTGTAAACAAATTGCAGGTCGTTTTTTATTTTTTTTTGGCTTCTTTTTCCGGTACTTTTTCCAAATCCGCGATAATCTACCATAATAACGTCAAAGCCGTTACGGGTAAAATCTACAGCAAATTTTCCCCAACCTTTTATGCTTTTACTGTTTCCTTTTAAGTATAACACAACACCTTTCGGGTTTTCGGTTTTAAAATGCAATCCGTTTATTACGGCTCCGTCGCGAGTGGTAAGATTATACTCTTCGGTAACTTGATTATCGTAATAAAACTGAAAATCTTTTGGAAGTTTTTCGGGTTTAAAAAGCAATTGTTCTTGTAAAAAATACAACAAAACACTTATTCCAAAATAAATGGAAATAATAATAATTAATAAGGAAAGCCATCCCGCCATTTTACAAAGTAAGTAAAATTAATGGAAATAGCAGAAAAGAAGGATTATTATTCACGCCACGACTTCGAGTCACGGTGTGACTTATTTTTGTTTATATTTTAAACTCCGAAACTTGAGATATTAAAAAAAGAACTACTCTTATTATGTTGCACAAAACGCCTCTCTACATCGGTGGTCATTCCTACGTAAATCCAATTGCATTTTAAACTTTTAATGGCATAAACAAAATACATCTTTTCACAATTAGTACCGAGGATGGGAATCGAACCCACACGCCCTAAAGGACACATGGCCCTCAACCATGCCTGTCTACCAGTTCCAGCACCTCGGTATTAAAATGTATTTCAAAGATAAGAAAAAATAAAAAGTCGAGCTTTAACTCGACTTTTAGTGACCTGGCTGGGGCTCGAACCCAGGACCCTCTCCTTAAAAGGGAGATGCTCTACCAACTGAGCTACCAGGTCTTTTGCGTTTGCGGGTGCAAATATACCATCATTATATTTATTTATCAAAGCTATTTATCTTATTTTTGAAAATATTTTTAAAGCCCTTTAGTATCAAGGGATAATAAAAAACAAAAGCATGAAAATTGTACTTTGGGGCTATATGGGGACGGGAAAAACGACCGTAGGAAAAGCACTTGCCAAAACATTACAATATCCTTTTTTTGATTTGGATAATGAAATTGAAAAAAATGTAGGGTTATCTGTTTCTGAAATATTTAAAACCAAAGGAGAACTATTTTTCAGAAAAAAAGAAAACGAAATTTTAAAAACTATACTTTCAAACAACAGTCGGTTTATTTTATCATTAGGCGGAGGCACGCCTATGTATTATAATACAGGCGACTATTTAAATCAACTAGATGATGTACTAACTATAAACCTCTCGGCACAGGTTTCTACATTAACAAATCGGTTATTTTCAGAAAGGGATAAAAGACCGTTGATTAATCATTGTAAAACCCAAGAAGAGTTAAACGATTTTATAAAAAAACATCTTTTTGAGCGTATGCAACTATATCATTCGGCAACTATTACAATAAATATTGATGATAAATCTATTTATAAAATTATATCGGAAATTGTGCTTCAATTATTCTAAGACAGCATAAATAGTGTTCTTTTTAAAAACCACAACAATATTTTCGTTTATTGAAGTTGATAACGAAATACCTTTAAAATCAGCTTTAACAGGATATTTTTTATGGTTTCTGTTTACTAATACTGCTGTCTTAAAACGCTTTAACGGTACCTCTAAAAAATGTTTAACTCCATAGATTAAGGTTGTACCCGAGTGCAATACATCATCTACCAGCACCAACGATTTGTTTTGGTATTCTTCTGTTTTTAAAGATGTTTTAACAGGTGCTATTGGTTTCTTTTTATCTACAAAAACACGACACAGTGTTACGTTAAGCGGTGAAATTTTTTCAACCATACGTTTAAGGTTTTTTGCCAGTAAAAAGCCATTGGTTTCTATACCGGCAATAACAATCTCTTCTTCTAATATATTTGCTTCGTATATTTGATAGGCAATACGCTTAATTTTATTATTTATTTGTTTTGTATCAAGTATAATTGTTTTAGCTTCCATTCACCTTTTTTATGTTTCAAATATAGTAAAGCTTATTCTTCTTCAAAAGAAGATTGCGCAAAACCTTCTAAATCTCTTCTGTCTTTTTTGCTGGGTCTTCCTGTTCCCTTTTTTCGATAATATTTTTTAGCATAATTAAGAATCTCTATTTTATCGAAAACTTCTTTAGGCGTTATGTCATTCCTATATAAATTTAACAACTTGGCTCCAACTCTGCTAGGCGGTATGTCTAACACCTCGAGTTGAAGATTAATCTGATTTTTACGCACGGTAATAATATCTCCCGGAAATACATCTCTTGCAGGTTTTACTTGCACATCATTAATACGTACACTTCCTTTTTTACAAGCTTGTGTCGCAACACTTCTGGTTTTAAAATATCGAACACACCATAAATATTTATCTACGCGCATAAGGTTTTATATAAAAGTACGTTAAAATAGCTAACAAAAATAACAGAAAATTGTATCTTGCGCCATTAAAAAATTGAAAATGAAAAAAATATTTTTTACCTTTTTTTCGGTAATTGTTACAATTATAATAATTGTATCTTGTAATAAAAAAGATGATGGGCTAACATCTGTTCCTCCAAGAGATAGAGGGGAAGAAGCTATTGCAGCTACTCAAGAAATTGAAGCCTATTTACAAACACATTTTTACAATTATGAAGAATTTGAAAATCCGCCTGCTAATTTTGATTATGTAATCAAATTTGATACGATAGCCGGTGCCAATAGCAACAAAACACCTCTTATTAATCAAGTATCTTCTAAAATTGTTACAGATAGAGTTGATCAAGATGTTACCTATAAACTTTATTATTTAAAAGTTAGACAAGGTGAAGGAGAATCTCCCGACTTTCCGGATATTACAGTATTATCTTATGAAGGAAGACTTTTAAACAACGAGTTATTTGATATTTCTGTTAATCCGGTGCGGTTTGATTTAACTCAAATCGTAAATGGTCTTCAGGATGGTTTAACAGAGTTTAGTGCAGCAAATGTTGGGCCCATAGATAATGGCGACGGAACAGTAAGCTATGAAAATTATGGTGTTGGTGCTGTTTTTATTCCTTCCGGTTTAGCTTATTTTGTTGAACCTCCACCAACCTCTAATATTCCTGTTTATGCACAGCTTATTTTTACATTTAGATTATACGAAAGAGAAATTGGAGATCAAGATAATGATGGTGTAATTTCAGTTTTAGAAGATGTAAATGGTAATGGAATTGAAGAAGATGACAATACGGATGGTGACTTTTTAGTTAACTTCGTAGATCCTGATGATGATAATGATGGCAAACCTACTCGCGACGAGATACTAATTGACAACGAAGGAAACGTAACGTTCCCCGACTCTGACGATGATGGCACTCCGGATTATTTAGATTCTGATAGTTAAAGAAACATAAAAATACACGAGTTTAAAACGGTGTACTTAGATTTTATAGCTTCTTTAACATATTAACAGCACATATAATCGGGATTTTTACCTTCCGGTCTTGTGTTTTCTGAAATAACATTTTCGGTTACTTTTTTAACCGAATCAAAAAAAAGTTGTTTATCTTTAGTACATAAACCTTTAGAACTTTGCCTAGCCATAGCAGAAAATTGTTTTCTAATAAATAGTATTTTTTCTTTTTCATTCATATTTTTCAGAAGTTTTTCATAAATAAAAAGTAAATCATTTTCATTAATTAGGCTAGTAAAAATTCGCATCGCTTGTTAAGTTTTATTGTTTCGTAGTAAAATACTATTCATTTTTAATCCCTAACACTCCGTCTAATATGTGAAGTACACCATTATCTCCTTTTATGTCGGTTTTGGTAAGTTTGGCTTTTATTCCTTTATCATCTGTGACAAGTAAATCATCGTTAACTTTTGTAAAAGTAAGTGTGTTACCAAGTAAATTTATAGTTTGATACATTCCGTTTCCCTCATTTATTTTTTTTGTGAGCACAATGGTATTAATATCACTTTTTACAATATGACTTTTTAATAAACTATCTAAAGAGGACTTCTTTTTAGGATTTTTTAAATCGTTTTTAATTTCCTCTTTCAGATTGTTAAAAGCATCTAAAGACGGTATTAGTAAAGTAAAAGGACCTTTTTCTTTAGAGAGCATAGATGTTAAGCCGTCTGTTACTATAAAACGCACAAAAGTTTTGGCTTCAGGTGTAACCATAGCTTTTGTCATCACACTGTTTATTTGATCTTTTTCACTTTGAGTAAGAACCTTCTTCTTTATACTGGTAGGTAAATTTTTATTGTTCTCGTTCTTATTGTTCTCGGTATTTTTACAAGCAAATGTAACGAGAAGTACTATAAAAAGGCTCCCTATAATTTTATTTAGTTTCATAAACGTTAGTTAAAAAATTAGACACAAAAATACTAAAAAAATATACAGTCGTAACTAAGAAAGATTGTACATTTGTACCATAAAAAGTACGACTATGAAACTTCTCTTGTTAACACTCGGTTTATTACTTCTTGCAGTTGCCGGAATTGCTATTAAAATTTGGGCAAAAAAAGACGGAAAGTTTGGTGGAACCTGCGCAAGTCAAAGTCCATTTTTAAATAAAGAAGGACAATCTTGCGGTTATTGCGGAAAAACACCCGACCAATTTAGCACTTGCTCGCAAGACGAAAAATAGCAGACTATGATGTTCTATTTTTTAGCTGCCGTAGTTGCAATTAATTGCGGTTACTATCTTTTGTTTTCAAAATTTTCGTTTTTAAAACATCAGAAATCTGAATATCAAAATTTTCCTGTTTCAGTAATTGTTTGTGCAAAAAATGAAGCTGAGAATTTAAAAAAACACATTCCGCTTTGGTTAGACCAAAACCACTCTCAATATGAGTTAATTTTAATAAATGATGCTTCCTACGATAGTACTTTAGAGGTAATGGAAGATTTTGCAAAAAACGATTCCCGCATTAAAATTGTAAATGTAATAAACAATGAAGCCTTTTGGGGAAGTAAAAAATATGCGCTTACACTAGGTATTAAAAAAGCAACCTATAAACGGATGCTTTTTACCGATGCAGATTGCAAACCGGCTTCAAAGAATTGGATTTCGTTAATGACATCGCAATTTAATGAACAAAAACAGCTCATTTTAGGATATGGAGCCTATTTAAAAACAAAAGGTTTTTTAAATAAACTCATTCGGTTTGAAACCTTTATAACGGCATTGCAATATTTTTCGTATGCAAAAGCAGGTTTGCCGTATATGGGAGTGGGCAGAAACTTGGCATATACAGCATCGTTATACTACGCCAACAATGGTTTTACCAGCCATATAAAAATACCCTCTGGCGATGATGATTTATTTGTAAATCAGGTAGCAACATCAAAAAATACCGCCATTTGTTTTAATAAAAACGCATTTACATATTCGCAACCAAAAAACACTTTTAAGGATTGGATAAAACAAAAACGAAGACACATAAGCACTGCCAAATACTACAAACCCATTTATAAATTTTTATTAGGTCTCTATTTTATTTCTAATGTATCTTTTTGGGTTTTAGCTATTGCTTCTTTACTAACTTTAGATTGGAAAATCCCAACCGCTTTAATAGCATTTAGAATTTTATTTCAATTTATTGTTACAGCTAAAGCAACTACTAAATTAAACGAAAAAGACCTACTTTGGTTTCTCCCGTTTTATGAAGTTTTTTTACTTTTCATACAATTTGGTATCTTCGTTACCGGTATTGGAAAAAAACACACTAGTTGGAAGTAACAAAACAAACCCTTAGTAAGCATATAGAGGAAGCAAAAAACGGAAAACAAGCCGCATTTAATTTCTTGCTTAACTTTTATTGGAATGATGTTTACGGCTTTCAGTTAAAACGAGTTAAAGACGAATACGAAGCCGAAGACACCACTATTGAAACCTTTGCCAAAGCCTTCGGGAAAATAAAAACCTACAACCCTAACTATACTTTTAAAACGTGGTTAATCACCATTTCAAAAAACATTCAGGTTGACAAAACCCGAAAAAAAAATGCTTCTATTTATTCGCAAACGACAGATGCTTCAGATGAGCAAGTAAAAAAAATTGTAGACAGCAACCCTTCGGTAGAAGACAAACTTATTACAGAGCAAAATTTAGCTCAACTGCTACAATTTATCAAACAACTTAAACCCCATTACCAAGAAGTAATTAATTTGCGATATTTTCAGGAAATGAGTTATTTAGAAATTTCAGAAACATTAAAAGAGCCTTTAAACAATGTAAAAGTTAGATTATTACGGGCAAAAAAATTGTTATCTGAAATTATCACCAAAAACAGCTAGTTGGTTGCTATTTAAGTAGCACTTTAGAATAAAAACGAGTTTTCTTCTCATTTACATAACACCAACTATATTTAACGTGAATTAATAAACATATTTGTACCTTTGTATTTTAAAGATGAAAATGGAAATAAAAGCACCCTATAAAACTCCCGAAAGAACTCCAAAACCCAAATGGTTGCGGGTAAAATTACCCACCGGAAAAAAGTACACAGACCTTCGCGGCTTGGTCGATAAGTATAATTTAAATACCATTTGTACATCCGGCAGTTGTCCCAATATGGGTGAATGTTGGACAGAAGGCACTGCAACATTCATGATTTTAGGAAATATTTGTACACGCTCTTGCGGTTTTTGTGGGGTAAAAACAGGACGCCCCGAAACAGTAGATTGGGACGAACCCGAAAAAGTAGCCAGATCTATTAAATTAATGAACATTAAACACGCTGTTATTACATCGGTAGATAGAGACGATATAAAAGACATGGGCTCTATTATTTGGGCAGAAACCGTTAAAGCTATTAGGCGGATGAATCCTAACACTACTTTAGAAACATTAATACCCGATTTTCAAGGAGTAACCAGAAACTTAGATCGCATTTTAACCGTTGCTCCCGAAGTGATTTCACATAACATGGAAACCGTTAAAAGACTCACACGAGAGGTACGAATACAAGCCAAATACGAACGCAGTCTGGAGGTATTAAACTACCTTAAAAAAAACGGAGCAAACCGAACCAAAAGCGGGATTATGTTAGGATTAGGAGAAACCGAAGAGGAAGTGATTGAAACAATGGAAGATTTGCGAAAAGTAAATTTAGATATTATTACCATCGGTCAATATTTACAGCCTTCAAAAAAACACCTTCCCGTAAAAAAATTTATTACACCGGAGCAATTTAAAAAATATGAAATCGCAGGGTTAAAAATGGGATTTCGTCATGTAGAAAGCGGAGCATTAGTTCGCTCTTCTTACAAAGCGCAAAAACACCTTTTATAAATTAGTAAGAATGAATAAAAAAATTACGGTTGGAATTAATGGTTTTGGGAGAATAGGACGTACCATATTCAGATTATTAATGCTCCACCCTAAAATTGAAGTAGTTGCCGTTAATGATATTGCAGAAAGCAAAACCCTTGCACATTTACTAAAATACGATAGTATTCATGGTGTTTTAAAAGACATTGTGACAGCAACAAAAAAAAGTATTTGTATTAACAATAAAACAATACGATTTTCTTCGATCAAAGAAATTGAAAATTTATCTTGGAAAGATGTCGATTATGTAATTGAATGTACCGGCAAACACAAAACCCAAAAACTTTTAAAATACCATATTAAAAACGGAGCTAAAAAAGTAATTCTATCGGTACCTCCCCAAGATGATCGTATAAAAATGGTAGTTTTAGGAGTAAATCAAAATATTTTATCCGGTAACGAAACCATTGTATCTAATGCTTCTTGTACTACCAACTCTGCAGCTCCAATGGTAAAGATTATTCAAAATTTATGTGGCATTGAACAAGCCTACATAACCACCATACACTCCTATACAACCGATCAAAGTTTACACGACCAACCCCATAGAGATTTACGAAGAGCCAGAGCAGCCGGAAAATCTATTGTACCCACAACAACCGGTGCAGCAAAAGCACTTACAAAAATTTTTCCCGATTTAGCTTCGGTAATTGGAGGATGCGGAATTCGAGTTCCTGTTCCCGACGGATCATTAACCGATATTACGTTTAATGTTAAAAAAGAAGTAACCATAGAGGAGATAAACAAGGCATTTAAAGAAGCTGCAAAAAACGACCTTAAGGGTATTTTAGAATACACCCAAGATCCAATCGTTTCAATAGATGTTGTGGGCAATACGCATTCATGTATATTTGATTCACAGATGACTTCGGTTATAGGAAAAATGGTTAAAATTATTGGCTGGTATGATAACGAAATAGGTTATTCGTCAAGAATAATAGATTTAATTATTCATTTATCTAAGAAATAACTATATTTAACGGCAAACTGTTGAGGTGTAAATGAAGCTTCCATTATCTAAATATTATAGTTTAGCTATTTTTATAATAGCAGCTTTTTCTATTTCTAATATAGTGGCTCAAGACAAGCAGAAAGATACCGTTTCTATTGTTAAGCGTCACCTTCAAAGTGCTCAAAAATACAGCATGTCACATCATTTTTCTAATGCATTAGAAGAAATTGCAAATGCCGAAAAATTAGTTCATTCCTTTTCAGATACTACCCAAACATTAAACGGAGATATTCACTATACCAAAGCCCTCTTAAAGCGCATCATTCATAATTATTCTGATGCAACCAACGAAATAATTAAGGCTATTACCATATTTAATAAAGCCGAAAGAGAAATTGATTTAGCAAAGGCTTATAACCAGTATGCTTTGATTCTTATTGAACTTAATAAACCTGAAGATGCCGCAGAATACTTGAGCTTTTCAAGTGATATATTAAACGATAAAAATGATGAACACAACCAAGCTATAGTATTAACCAATTTGGGGCTTGTTTCTCTAAAATATAACGATTATAGACCCGCTGTAAATTATTTTGAAGCTGCAATTCCATTGTTAAAACAATATAACGAACCCTATTATGAAGCATTAGCAAACTTAAACGAAGCAAAAGCATTTTTACAATTAGATAAAGAAACTAACAGAAATCATTTTTCTTTAATCAAAAAAGCTATCAATAATGCCCGCAAAATAAGCGAAGAGCATAATTTTCTAAATCTTATTTCAAAAAGCTATAAAATCGAATCTAAGGTAGCTATGCTGGAAAAAGATTTCCCTAAAGCCGAACAACTTTTTAATAAATATGTTCAAACTAATGACACGCTGGTAAATCTTTACATAGACACTGCTTCAAAAAGTAAGTTTACCAACATCAACCTTGAACATTTAAACGAAGTTATTACTGCGCAACAAGAAGAATTAGTAAGCAAACAAAAAGCCATTGTATTTGGTAAAACAACTGCCGGGTTAGCTCTTACATTAATGATAATTTTGTCATTATTTGCACTTTCACTATTTAAAAACAACAGACTTAGAGCCATTGCAAACGATCTATTGCGAGACAAAAATGTAGAACTCATTTTATCTAAAGAAAAAGCCGAAAAAGCCTCAATTGCGAAAGCACAATTTTTATCAACTATTTCTCACGAATTACGCACCCCGCTCTATGCTGTTACCGGACTTACTCATCTATTACTTGAATCCGATCCAAAACCCGAACAAAAAGAACATTTAAAATCACTTAAATTTTCCGGTGAATACTTATTATCACTAATTAATAATATATTAGACTTAAATAAACTTGAAGCTAATAAAGTTGAAATAGACAAAACTTCTTTTAATCTAAAAAAACGAATCAACGACGTTTTAACATCTTTAAAAAGAACTGCAACAAACCGAAAGAATAACCTACACCTTGAGTATGATGATACAATCCCTGAAAAACTTATGGGTGATTCTTTAAAACTTTCACAAATACTAATTAATTTAATTGGAAATGCGGTAAAGTTTACCCATAACGGGGATATCTGGGTACGCGTTAAAAAAATAACACAGCAACCCAATAAAGTATCATTACATGTCGAAGTAGAAGATAACGGAGTAGGCATTTCTAAGAAAAAACAAAAAAGTATTTTTGAAACATTCTCACAAGGCTCTCTTCAAATTAACCGAAAGTTTGGTGGTTCGGGATTAGGACTTTCTATCGTAAAAAACCTATTAGAGCTTATGAATAGTAAAATTAACCTCGAAAGCGAATTAGGAAAAGGTTCAAAGTTTTGGTTCGATATTAGTTTTGCTATCTCTGAAGATTCTAAAGAAAACACAAATCCTAACAATATTATTTACGATATTGACTATGTTGCTTTAGAAAATGTAAAAATTTTAGTTGTTGAAGACAATAAAATAAACCAAATGATTACCAAAAAAATATTGGAAAAAAACAAAATGATATGCAGTGTTAGTGATAATGGCACCGATGCTATTAAAATGGTAAAAGAAAATGATTTTCAAGTAATTTTAATGGACATCCATATGCCCGGTATTAGCGGAATTGTAGCCACTCAAAAAATAAGAGAATTTAATAAAACCATCCCAATTTTAGCACTAACCGCTGTAACAATAGACGATAATTTAGACGAGTTTTACAAAGCTGGCTTTAACGAAATAATCCCAAAACCCTTTAAACCCGAAGAGTTTTTTGAAAAAATTTACAGAGCCTTAAAAAACAAAAAAAAAATATAGCACACCCTAATTTATTTTAAATCTATCGTTCTAACGACCTAAGAATAATCTCTTTAAAAAACGCCTCTCGATTATTTAAAATTTCTATTTTTATGGGTAAATAATACAAAGCATATTTTTGCAACTTCGGCTGCAACCGTACAAAGTCTTTTTCGGTTGTAAGTATAATTTCAACTTTTTTTAACCCTTCAATTTCAGAAGAAGAAAACCGATGATGATCGGGATATTTTTTGTGCTTAAACTGTAACTTTTTTTCGTTTAAAAAATCGATTAACGGTTTCGGATTTGCTATTCCGGTTACCAAAGTAAACGGTTTTTCTTTCAAATAATCCAGTGGTAACTTTTCAGAAACACCATAAATACATTCATCATACACAATTCTAGAAAAATACAACTTTTGTTGGGGTTGTAACTTCAAATTGTATTCAATTTCTTGAAGTTTCGCATAAGCAACATTTTTTGGGCATTTTGTTACCACTATCATATCGGCACGACGTGCTCCTTTTTTTGACTCACGTAAATTACCTGCCGGTAAAACAGTATCGTTTATATAAAGCCTGTTAAAAGTAGTAAGCAATATAGTGTACGAGGGTTGTACTTTTCTGTGCTGAAAAGCATCATCTAATAAAATTACTTCGGCTTTTTTATTTAGTTTTTCTATTCCGGTTTGTCTATCTTCACAAACAGCGACAGTAATTGCCGGAAAATTTAGCTTTAATTGCAACGGTTCGTCTCCAACTTCTTCAGCTTTGCTGTTTTTATAAACTTCTAAATACCCTTTTGTTTTTCGCCCGTAACCTCTGCTTAAAACAGCAACTTGGTAATCTAAAGATAAAAAAGAAACCAAAAAGGCTATCATCGGACTCTTCCCTGTACCACCAACCGATAAATTACCCACACAAATAACCGGAATCTCGTATTTCTTACTTTTAAACCACCCTTCATCGAAGGCAAAATTACGAAAAGAAGTAACTGCCCAATAAAGCCAAGAAAAAGGAATTAGTATTTTCCGAAAATAATTCACTCAACGAAAATATACTTTTTTATCTTTACCAAAAAATACTATTGTATGATTATTAAAGATGTTATTCAGCTTCTAGAAAAAAATGTACCGCTATCCTATTCGGAAGATTTTGATAATACCGGTTTATTAGTAGGCGATTACAACCAAGAAGTTACCGGAATTTTAGTTACATTAGACACGTTGGAAGAAGTAATAGAAGAAGCCATTCAAAAAAAATGCAATCTTATCGTTAGCTTTCATCCCATTATTTTTTCGGGTTTAAAAAAAATAACCGGAAAAAATTATGTAGAACGAACCGTATTAAAAGCCATTAAAAATAACATCGCTATTTATGCCATTCATACCGCGTTAGACAATCATTGGAACGGAGTGAACGAGGCTATTCTTAACCGACTTCAACTAAAAAACAAACAAATTTTACTGCCAAAAAAAAATACTATTAAAAAATTAACAACGTTTGTTCCCAAAGAAAATATAAAAGAAGTAAGAGAAGCCCTATTTCATGAAGGAGCTGGAAATATTGGTAATTACAGTCATTGTAGTTTTAATGTAGAAGGAGTCGGAACATTTTTAGGAGAAGAAGGAAGCAATCCCGTAAAAGGAAAAAAAGGCATATTACAAGTAGAAAATGAGGTGTTTTTAGGAATAACATTTGCTAAACATTTAGAATCTAAAATTTTAAAAACGCTTTTTAATGTTCATCCTTACGAAGAAGTTGCCTACGAGATTACCACATTAGATAATTACAACCAAAAAATTGGAATGGGAATGATAGGAGAATTTGAAAAATCGCTTCCCGAAAATGATTTTCTATCTTTTTTAAAACAAAAAATGAATACCAACTGCATCCGGCATTCAAAATTAACCGGAAAAAAAATAAAAAAAGTAGCCGTTTTGGGTGGTAGCGGAAGCTTTGCCATAAATGCAGCAAAGACCTCCGGAGCAGATGTTTTTGTAACTGCAGACCTTAAATACCACGATTTTTTTAAAGCAGAAAGCAACATCTTATTGGCAGATATCGGTCATTTTGAAAGCGAACAATTTACAAAACAACTATTAGTTACCCTACTTAACAAAAAAATTAGTAATTTTGCACCAGCCTTTGCGCAAAGTAAAATTGTTTTATCACAAGTAAACACAAACCCAATTACCTATTTTTAAATATGGCAAAGAAAAAAGAAACAACAGTAGAAGAAAAATTAAGGGCTTTATACGATTTACAATTAGTAGACTCGCACATTGACAAAATAAGAAACGTTCGTGGTGAACTTCCCTTAGAAGTACAAGACCTAGAAGATGAGGTTGCCGGGTTAAACACTCGCTTACAAAAACTTCAAGAAGCTGTTGAAACAATTGAAAATGAAATTTCAAACAAAAAAAACAGTATCGAGGAGTCTAATGCGCTTATTAAAAAATATACCAAGCAACAAGACAACGTTAGAAACAACAGAGAATATAACTCGTTAAGTAAAGAAATTGAATACCAAGAGTTAGAAATTCAATTAGCCGAAAAGCATATTAAAGAATTTAAGGCACAAATTGAGCAAAAGCTATTGGTAATTGACGAAACAAAAGAAAAATTAGCAACCCGGGAAGAACATCTGAAGCACAAACAAGAAGAGCTAAACGAAATTCTTGCAGAAACCGAAAAAGAAGAAAAAGACTTACTCAAAAAATCTGAAGAGTTTGAGAAAAAAATTGAAGAACGACTGCTAAAAGCCTACAAACGCATACGTTCTTCTGTAAAAAACGGATTGGCTGTAGTTCCTGTAGAAAGAGGCGCTTCGGGAGGATCGTTTTTTGTTATTCCTCCACAAGTACAAATGGAAATTAGAATGCGAAAAAAAATTATTACTGACGAGCATAGCGGAAGAATTTTAGTAGACCCCGACCTTGCCAATGAAGAACTAGAAAAAATGCAAAAATTATTTTCATAGTTTTAAAGTTAAACAATAAC
>WFXA01000016.1 GCA_015490835.1 Flavobacteriaceae bacterium
CCTACAACGGTCTAGAAGTTTTAGTACACCCTGAGGTTTTTCCGCCCCATCTTACCTTGAGTACCAAAATACTGTTAGATTTTATTTCAGAACTCAATTTGCAAAACAAAACCTTTTTAGAATTGGGCTGTGGCAGCGGAATTATTGCTCTTTTTGCCGCACAAAAGGGAGCAAAAGTAACAGCTTCAGACATTAATAAAACCGCATTAGATTACCTGCAAAATGCTTCCAAAAAAAACCATTTAAAAGTAAAAACGGTATATTCCAATTTATTTGATGAGGTATCCAACAAACATTTTGATTATATCTTAATCAATCCCCCATATTACCCAAAACACCCAAAAAACACAAAAGAAGAAGCTTGGTTTTGCGGTGAAGATTTTCAATATTTCAAAAAATTGTTTCAGCAACTACCCAACTATCTTTCAGGAAACAACAAAACCTTTATGATACTTTCTGAAGATTGCCAAATCGCTAAAATAAAAGCAATTGCCAACCACAACAACTTGATTTTACAAGAAGTGTTGCGTACCAAAAAAATGGGAGAGCTTAATTTTATTTTTCAAATCCAACAATACTTTAGATTTTAACAATTTAATGTAGCCCAATTAGAAAAGACTAACTGATAATTATCATTCTTTAAATTCATTTTAGACTCTAACTTTGTTAAAACACTAATACATGTATAAAGTTTTAACATTATGGATAATGTATATTTAAAAAGAAGTGTATTTTTTTGTTTAAACTTAATTTGGCTTTACTTTCAATACTTTTTTTAAGTTGTGTCGATAATTCAACAAAAGATAAAAATACGTCTAAAAAAAAGGAAACAAAAACAGAAAGCACTACTACTAAATGGGCACTAAAAGTTATTATGCCGGACGGTAAATCACTAGACGTAAAAGCTGTTGATGCAAATGGTAATTTATTTGATGTAAATGCCATACAAGATTCAGACCAAGATAGTTTTTTAAATATAAAAGCATTTGTACAAAATAAAAAACTACCGGTTAAAGTATTGCTTACCAAAGAAAAAAATGACCCTGTAAAGGCTATTGATAAAGGAGGTCTTTCATATTCATTAGTAGCCGTTTTGCCAGAAGGCGAAAAAATGAAGATTAGAAGGAGTACAACGATTCGGAAACGTAGTTGTTCTTAAAGCAATAGATAGTAATGGAAAATTCTTTAATGTAAAAGCCGTTTCTCCAAAGGGTATCTTAAATGATGTGTTGGAAATAAAAATTAATATAAAAGATAAAGAAATGTCTTTAAACGGATTTCCGGTTTTTGCACACGTAAAAGCAATGCACCAATCTGAAGACTTACCAATTGAAAAATAATCCAAAAAGAAAACCAAAACCAAAGAATTTAATAAAATTAAATGGAATGTCAAAGCAATCAACTTAGAAGGCAATAACCTTAATGTTAAAGCCTTCGATACATTAGGGAATGCCTTTGATGTTAAGGCAATACAAGATTCTAAACAGAGCGTTTTTATGAATGTAAAAGCATTTGTTAACGGAGCCGAAATTCCTATTAAAATTATTAAAACAACAGATGAATATTCGCCTTTAAAAGCGATAGACTATAACGGGAATTTTTACGACATTAAAGCCATTACCGAAAACGGTAAAACCTATCCTATTGCGGTATTAACAGAGAAGGAAATATAATAAATATTAAAGCAGTAGCCGATAATGATAGTTTTTTTTGCAGTAAAAGCTTTCTCTCCTAAAGGCGAACAAAATGCTGTAAAAGGAATTAAAATTTTTGACAGACCTGTAGAAATGAATATGCGGGGTGCAAAAGTATACGGGCATGTAAAAGCGATAAAACAGTAATTATAACTAACCAACCCTTTTTCTAAAACCGCTATTTTATTTTATAATAAATGGGCGGTTTTTTTAAATTTGTACATCAATTTAATAATCCTTTTGTGTTAGATTACCTTTTATAATTTTACCGACTATAAAAATAAATACGTAAGATTTGTTATTCAAATAAAATACAGTACATTTGCACCCCTCTAAAGTAAGCCTTTGTTAGCTTTTTGAGGAATAAAAACAATGATTAATTAACAATTAGACAAAAAACTTATGGATACATTAAGTTACAAAACAGTATCTGCTAACCAAAATACCGTTACTAAAGAATGGTTATTAGTAGATGCGGACGGGCAAGCATTGGGTCGTCTTGCTAGCGAAGTGGCTAAATTACTTCGCGGTAAACACAAACCCAATTTTACCCCACACGTGGATTGTGGCGATAACGTGGTTATCATCAATGCCGAAAAGATTACGCTAAGCGGAAACAAATGGGACGACAAGACCTACATTAGACACACCGGTTATCCGGGAGGTCAACGTAGTCTTTCTGCCAAAGAGTTGTACGGAAAAAACCCAACTAGACTTGTAGAAAAAGCCGTAAAAGGAATGCTTCCTAAAAACAAACTAGGAGCAGCACTTTTTAGAAACCTAAAAGTCTATACCGGATCAGAGCACAACCAAGAAGCACAAAAACCCAGAGTTATTAACCTTAACGAAATCAAATAATGGAAGTATTACATACTATAGGAAGAAGAAAAACAGCGGTAGCGCGTGTCTATATCTCTGAAGGGAAAGGGAATATCACCATTAACAACCGCGAATTTGACAACTATTTTACAACCGGAACACTTAAATACAAAGTTAAGCAACCTTTAATGATTACAAATAATCAAGACAACTTTGATATTAGAGTAAACGTATATGGAGGAGGTATAACCGGTCAAGCCGAGGCAATACGTTTAGCTATTTCTCGTGCAATGTGTAAATTAGATGAAGAAAACCGTAAAATTCTTAAACCCGAAGGACTATTAACACGTGACCCACGAATGGTAGAACGTAAAAAATTCGGTCAAAAGAAAGCACGAAAAAAATTCCAATTCTCAAAACGTTAACATACCCAATACGATTGGATATCTCTTACAGACATCCAATCGTTTTGTTAAGTTCATACAAACAATTATTATTAACCGCTGTTATTCGCCTTTTGGCGAAAAATAGTTTAGCATCCAAACCAAATCCAAAATAAAACGGACAGGTTGCTATCTATTTTTACAGGAACGTAAACTATTAAAAAATGGCAAACAAAACAGAAGTCAAAGACTTATTAGATGCAGGTGTACACTTTGGTCACCTAACCCGTAAATGGAACCCGAACATGGCTCCCTATATTTATATGGAGCGTAACGGTATTCACATAATCAATCTTTACAAAACCGTTGCAAAACTAGAAGAAGCTAGCGAAGCACTTAAAAAAATTGCAGCTAGCGGAAGAAAAATTCTTTTCGTTGCAACAAAAAAACAAGCAAAAGATATCGTTGCCGAGAAAGCCGGAAACGCAAATATGCCCTACATCACAGAAAGATGGCCCGGCGGAATGCTTACCAACTTTGTTACTATTAGAAAAGCCGTCAAAAAAATGTCTGCTATCGATAGAATGAAGCAAGACGGGACCTTTAACACCTTATCTAAAAAAGAACGCTTGGCGGTAGATCGTCAACGAGCAAAACTGGAAAAAAACTTAGGCTCTATCTCAGACATGAACCGTCTTCCGGGTGCAATCTTTGTAGTAGATACATTACGTGAGCACATTGCTGTAAAAGAAGCATTAAAATTAAAAATTCCAATCTTTGCTATGGTTGACACCAATAGTGATCCACGAGTGATTGATTTTCCAATACCTTCTAACGACGATGCTTCAAAATCTATTGAAAAAATTATGGAAGCCGTTTCACAAGCCGTGATAGAAGGATTGCAAGAACGTAAAAACGGTAAAAAAGAAGAAACTCCCGCTAAAAAAGAAGAAACAAAAGCGAAGAAAACTCGTAAAAAAATAGTAGCTCCAGTTGCCACAGCAACCAAAGAGGAAGCGACTAAAGAGGAAGAATAAATTCAATTACTATAACTTAAAAAATTTATAAAAATGGCAAAAATAACAGCCGCAGAAGTAAATAAACTAAGAAAAGCTACCGGTGCAGGAATGATGGACTGCAAAAAAGCACTGGTAGAATCCGATGGAGATTTTGATAAAGCAATCGAAATACTTCGTAAAAAAGGACAAAAAGTAGCCGCAAAAAGAGCCGATAGAGAATCTAGTGAGGGAGCTGTAATCGCTAAAGTAAATAACAACGCATCAAAAGGAGTTGTTATTTCTTTAAATTGCGAAACCGATTTTGTAGCTAAAAACGAAGATTTTGTAAATTTAGCTCATAAACTTGCAGAAATAGCTCTTAACTCAAACTCAAAAGAAGAATTTCTTGCAGTAGATTTTGATCAAGGCTTAAGCGTACAAGACAAACTCATTGAACAAACAGGTGTAATAGGTGAAAAAATTGAAATAGGAGCCTTTAAAACGTTAGAAGCACCATTTGTAGGCTCGTATATTCATGCTGGCAACAAAATTGCTGTAATAACAGGATTATCTGCTAATGTAGATGGAGCCGACGTGGTAGCAAAAGATGTTGCTATGCAAGCTGCAGCAATGAACCCAATCGCATTAGACGAAACAGGGGTAGATCAAGCGATTATCGATAAAGAAATTGAAATTGCCAAAGACCAGCTTCGTCAAGAAGGAAAGCCTGAAGCGATGCTTGATAACATTGCCAAAGGAAAACTAAAACGTTTCTTCAAAGATAATACACTTGTTAATCAAATGTTTATTAAAGATAACAAAAAAAGTGTTTCCGACTATGTTAAATCTATTGGCGACGATGTAAAAGTTGTTGGATTTGAACGCGTAGCATTAGGATAAACTCTCAATCAAAAATAACTATAAAGGCTATCTGGTTTCGGGTAGCCTTTCTTTTTTTAAACAACTAGCAATGCGCACATTTTTGATTTGCCGTGCCTCACAGGTTTTTATAATAAGATAGTAAACCAACGAAACTTCTTCACATTAAAAAATAGTTAAGTAAGAATATTTTTAAAAATAATTTACCCCCAACCTTTTCTATTCACAATATTTTATATTTAAATACATTTCGCTACTTTTGTAAGCAAGTAAAAAAGCTATGCAATACAAAAGAATCCTCTTAAAACTTTCCGGAGAAGCCCTAATGGGAAGCCGTCAATATGGAATAGACCCCATACGACTGCAAGAATACGCCCAAGAAATTAAACAACTTACAGAAAAGGGTGTTGAAGTAGCCATTGTTATTGGCGGAGGAAACATTTTTAGAGGCATAGCCGGAGCCAGTCGCGGTATGGATCGAGTTCAAGGCGACCATATGGGAATGCTCGCAACCGTTATAAACGGATTGGCACTGCAAAGTGCACTCGAAGACGAAGAGGTGCCTACCCGGCTACAAAGTGCTATAAAAATAAACGAAGTTGCAGAGCCTTTCATTCGTAGAAAAGCAATAAGACATCTCGAAAAAGGACGTGTGGTTATTTTTGGCGGAGGAACAGGAAATCCGTATTTTACAACCGATAGTGCAGCAGTGTTACGAGCCATAGAAATAGGAGCCGATGTGATTTTAAAAGGCACTCGAGTAGATGGAATTTACACCAGTGATCCAGAAAAAGATGACAAAGCAACCAAATTTGACTTTATAAGTTTTGACGAAGTGCTAAAAAAGGGATTGAAAGTAATGGATACAACAGCATTCACATTAAGTCAAGAAAACCACTTGCCTATCATAGTTTTTGATATGAATAAAAAAGGAAACTTGTTAAAAGTAGTTTCCGGAGAAAAAATAGGAACAAAAGTCAATATATAATTTACAATTCACTTCAACTATAAAGAACGAATTGGTTTGGTTATTGATAGAAAGAGAAATAGAATAAAATAAAACATGTTTAATTATAAAACCAACATCCCAAAACTGTGGGGATGTAATTAATAAAGATGGAAGAAGAAATTAAATTTTTACTAGACAGCACTAGAGAGTTAATGAATAATGCCATTAAACATCTTGAAAAAAGATTGGTAAACATACGTGCCGGAAAAGCCTCTCCCGCTATGGTAGGAAGCGTAATGGTAGATTATTATGGAACGCCCACGCCACTTAATCAAGTAGCTAATGTTTCTACTCCGGACGGAATGACCATCTCTATTCAACCTTGGGAAAAATCACTTATTCCCGAAATTGAAAGAGGAATTCATGCCGCTAATCTAGGCTTTAATCCAATGAATAATGGTGAAAGTGTGATTATTAACGTACCCCCATTAACGGAAGAACGCCGTAAAGAATTAGTTAAACAAGCTAAAGCCGAAGCCGAAGACACACGTATTGGAATTAGAAACGATAGAAAACATGCCAATAACGAAGTAAAAAAATTAGATATTTCTGAAGACATGAAGAAAAACTTGGAGATTGATATTCAGAAATTAACCGATGAGCACATAGCAAAAACAGATGCGATTCTTTCTAATAAAGAAAAAGAAATAATGACCGTTTAAATGTACGTTAATTTAATATTTAACAACAAAAACTTAAAGCGACAACCTTCTGTCGCTTTTTTTATAACATTGTGTAAGTGAAGCAATTTTTTATACTTTTTTATTTTTTGCTAACCGCCATTAATTGGGCGCAACTACCTGCGCCTAAAACAAAAGACACACTAATAGAAAGCCCGTTTAAAACCGGTTTTTACCCCATTTCTTTTTTTGATATTGACTTGCGATACCTTGTAAAATATAACGATTATGAAGGGTTTAGATTGGGCTTTGGAGGATTTACCAATGACAAACTTTTTAAAAAAATACGACTCGGCGGGTATGTAGCCTACGGATTTAAAGACCACCGCTATAAATATAAAATAGGAGCCGGAATACGTATTCATAAAAAACATAGGGCTTGGGCAAATATCTCCTACATTAACGATATACAAGAGGTAGGGAGTCACGCATTTTTAACCGATAAGTTGGTGTACTCGGTTTTTGAACCACGATTAGTAAACATAAAACAGTTTTACAAACACCAAACTTGGCAAGTAAATATTCAAAATAATCTTATTTCTTTTATACTCTCAGAACTTCGATTTTCGAAGCGAAATATTCAAAACATACTAAATTATTCATTTTTATATAATAACAAATTATACAATACCTATAAGTTATCTGAAATCACCCTCTCAACTCGCTTTTCTTTTTCAGAACAAAAAAAAGAAAACAATAAAAAACATTCTCCGGTAATAAGTTTTCAAATAACAAAAGGATTAAAAAATGTTTTACAAAGCAATTTTAATTATACAAAAGTAGGTTTAGAAATTAATTATTTACTAAAAAGAAAATCCGAATTAAAAACCACCTTTCTAGCCGAAGGAAACTGGGCAACAGGCGATGTGCCTTTAACTCAACTTTTTCATGCTTACCCTAACAGCCCTACAAAAGATGAAATTTTACAACGTTTTTCAGTAACCGGGACACACAGTTTTGAAACCATGTATTTTGGCGAATTTTTTTCAGACAAGATAGCTACACTTCAAATAAAACACACTGTTGTTAAATTTAATTTGTCAAAACGAAGCAAACCCGAAGTAACTCTAACAACACGCCATGCAATTGGAGCTCTTTCTAACCCCGAAAGACACACCGGAATTACATTTAATACACTTAACAACATTTATTCTGAATCCGGAATTGAAATTAACCAACTCCTTTTTGGTTTTGGTTTAAGTTTTAATTATCGATATGGGTATTATTACTTAAACGATTTTGAAGATAATATCTCGTTTAAGTTTACATTTAACTTAAAATTATAGCAGGGCAAACTCACACTTTTTTAATTAAAAATAGCATGTAATTTATTGATTTATAGTTGTTTGATTGAATAATTATTTGTATATTATACTGATAATAAAATAATTAATCGATATGAAAAACAATAATAATTTAATCAGTATTTTTGGCACAATAGACGACCCTAGAAGCCATATAAACCAATTACA
>WFXA01000017.1 GCA_015490835.1 Flavobacteriaceae bacterium
ATTTCAGTGATTTCTGGAGCAGAAACATGGAAACAAATGGTTGAGTTTGGACGTTCAAAAGAAGATTTTCTTAAAAAATTTCTAAAATTAGAAAATGGTATTCCCTCTGAGGATACAATTAACAGAACATTTTCGTCAATTGACAGTAACCAATTTGAGCGTTGCTTTATTGAGTGGGTTAATTCTATCTCAAACTTTACAAAGGGGCAGGTTGTAGCTATTGATGGTAAAACCTTACGTGGAGCCAAAGCAAATGGTAAAAAATCACCTGTGCATATGGTTAGTGCATGGGCAAGTGAAAACAATTTAGTTTTAGGACAGGTTAGGGTAAATGAAAAATCTAATGAAATAACAGCTATTCCAACGTTAATAGAAAACTTAATGATTAAAGACTGTATTATTACTATTGACGCAATGGGTACTCAAACAGATATTGCAGAAAAAATCATTGATAATGGAGCAGATTATATATTAGCAGTAAAAGAAAATCAAAAACAACTTTTAGAAGAAGTTAAAGATGAATTTAAGTTTTCAAAAACTATTGAAACAGAAATAAACGTTGATATTGGACATGGTAGAATAGAAACAAGAACTTGTAGTGTTATCTCTGATTTTTCATTCATTGAAAATAAAAACGAAAAATGGAAAGGACTTAAACAAATCATTAAAATAGAAAGCATTAGAGAGTTTAAGAATAGTACGAAACAACCTGAAAAATCAACACGTTACTATATTTCCAGTTTGAATAATAAAGCTTTAGAGTATCAGCATAACATACGTTCACATTGGGGAATAGAAAATAAATTACACTGGACTTTAGATGTCGCATTTTCAGAAGATGCCTCTAGAAAAAGAAAAGGAAACGCAGCTCAAAATTATTCTATTCTCTTAAAAATAGCATTAAATCTTTTAAAAAATGAAAAAACAGAAAAACAAGGTATTGCTGGCAAAAGACTCAAAGCGGCTTGGAATCAAGAGTATTTGTTGAAAGTGCTAAATGTTAAAGTGTGAGTTTGCCCTGAAAATTATAGCTTCTAAAGTAATAAATAAGTACGATTTTAATACCTTTGCGCCTGCCTTTTAACAGGGGGAAAAAACACCGTTTTTGAACAAACTTTTTAGCATCGGATTTTGGAGCGCTATTGCAAGGTTTATCTTGCGAAATAGGATTTTTTTGCTACTGGTTATCGCCGGTATTACAGTTGCATTGGCTACGCAATGGAAAAACATGCGATTTTCTTACACCGAAGCCAATTTACTGCCGGACAACCACCCCATTAATGTGGTTTACGATAAATTTTTACAAGTTTTTGGAGAAGAAGGAAACCTCATTGTTGTTGGCGTAAAGGATTCTACTCTTTTTACTCCCGAAAAAATAAAGGCTTGGAACCATCTTTTTGATAGTATTAATCAATTTGATGAGGTTTCGTTAACGCTTTCACTTGGAAATCTTCAGACCTTGCAAAAAAACACAAAAAAGGAAACCTTCGAAATGGTTCCTTTTATGCAAGATTCGGTAATAACACAAGACAAATTAAACCGATATAAATACCAACTTTTTTACAAACTTCCGTTTTATGAAGGACTTATTTATAGTCCCGATAAAAAAGCCATACGAAGTGCCGTATATTTAAAAAAAGATATTGTAAATACTGCCAAACGAAAGGATTTTATTGTTAACAACCTTATTCCGCTACTATCCAATTTTGAGAAACAAACCGGAATGAAGGTACATACCTCAGGAATGCCCTATATACGCACACTTAACTCACAAAATATTATTGATGAAATAGGGATGTTTATTATAGCGGCGTTGGGTGTTACATCATTAATATTTTTCTTTTTCTTTCGTTCGGTAAGAGCAACTTTTATATCTATGATTACCGTAATTATAGGAGTAATGTGGGCATTTGGTATATTAGGATTACTACAATACGAAATTACGGTTCTTACAGCACTTATACCACCTCTTATTATTGTTATTGGGATTCCCAATTGCATTTTTTTAATAAATAAATACCAACACGAAATAAAATTACACGGCAATCAAGCCAAGTCATTACAGCGTGTGATTGCTAAAGTGGGTAATGCTACTTTGATGACCAATGTTACTACAGCTTCGGGTTTTGCTACGTTTATTTTAACCAACAGCCGGTTATTAAAGGAGTTTGGTATTGTTGCTTCTATTAATATTATAGCGATATTTTTATTAAGTCTTATTATTATTCCCATAGTGTATAGTTTTATGGCTCCACCAAAACACAAGCACTTAAAACATTTAAGCAAACAATGGATTAATAAATTTGTTAATTGGATTGAACGAATGGTGAAAAATCATCGAATAGCCATTTATGTAACTGCCGTGGTATTGCTTTGTTTAAGTATTATAGGAATTACAACTATAAAAGTTTCGGGAAGTCTTATTGAAGATATGCCCCAAAAAACCGAATTTTATAAAGATATTAAGTTTTTTGAAAAAGAGTTTGAAGGCATTATGCCTCTAGAAGTGCTAATAGACACAAAACGAAAAAAAGGAGTAATGAGTCCTGCTACATTAAAACGAATTGATAAACTACAAGAATACCTCTATGAATTTCCCGAATTTTCTAAACCTTTATCTGTCGTAAATTTGGTAAAATATGCCAAACAAGCGTATTACAATGGCAATCCGGAATATTATCAGCTACCCAATAGCCAAGAACGAACGTTTATAATGTCGTATTTAAAAAGTAGCAATAAAAAGACTAATTTATTAGAAAGTTATGTAGATGGCACTGGGCAATATGCTCGTGTAACTACCTTTATGAAAGACACCAAAACCGAACGTTACGACCGTATTGAAGAAGATGTTTTGGCAAAAATACACAAATTGTTTCCGGAAGAACGTTACCATGTAACCTTAACAGGCAAAGCTTTGGTTTTTCAAAAAGGAACTAAATATTTAATTAACAACCTTATTCTTTCTCTCTCTTTAGCAATTTTGTTGATTGCTATTTTTATGGCTTGGCTATTTAGAAATTTAAAAATGATTTTAATCTCGTTAATACCAAATCTGTTACCCTTAATTATAACCGCAGGATTAATGGGCTTTATGGGAGTTCCTATTAAACCTTCTACCATTTTGGTTTTTAGCATTGCTTTTGGAATTTCGGTAGATGATACCATTCACTTTTTAGCAAAATATCGACAGGAATTAATTACGCATCATTGGCGAATAAGAAAATCTGTTTTTGCCGCTTTACGCGAAACGGGAGTGAGTATGTTTTATACCTCAATCGTCTTGTTTTTCGGATTTTCTGTATTTGCCATTTCGAGTTTTGGCGGTACGGTAGCCTTGGGGATTTTGGTTTCTATTACTTTGTTGTTTGCTATGTTGTCAAACTTGTTGCTACTTCCTTCACTCCTACTTTCGTTGGAAAGAAGTATAGCTAATAAAGCCACACTAAAAAAACCGGCACTAAAAATTATTGAAGATGAAGAAAATGATATTGCGGATGTAATCTAAATTAACATTAAAATACTCCAAATAAATAACTTTTTATCTTTATTTTCTAACTATTTTAAACGTTTTGTTTAAGCCTTTGGAGCTTACTACCACAAAATAAATTCCGGATTGTAAATGCGACATATCATAATCTATTGTATGACTGTTTTTAGTGTTTTGGTAAACCAAACTGTCCTGTGAGATATATAATTTAAAACCTTCAAACTCCTAAATATATATTAGTATTAACCTGCATTTTACCAGATTAGGATAGAGTTTGATGTTCTTAAAAAATTTATCTTCCACAGATAAATCTGCTTCTACCGTAATGGTATCAAACATAGTTCCCGGATGAAAAATACACAGGTAGTCATTGGTTCCTTCTTGAGTAAAAGTGTAGGAATATTGTTGTCCGTTTCCGGTAATGGCTCTGCTGTCAAAACTTTCTTGACTTCAGGATTCGCTTGTTATGGTAAGTGGTAACGTATCTGTCCACGTCCGGCAAACCGTATCTCCAACCTCTATGGTAAAACTAATCACCTTCCCGTAAAAACCAATTGCCTAATCTAAATCATAGGTTGTTGGTTCGTTTAAAGTTAGTGTTGATATCAAAACTATAACAAAGTAAATTTTTTTTATAATTTACTTTGCCATAATGTTAATAAATTAATTATTAAATCCTTAACTACTTTAAATAATTGTTAACTTTGAGTGCCGTCAATTTAATACTTTTCACTACAAAAAGAGCCATAAACCCAATAATTAACGCAATAACAAAATCTTTTACTATTCCGGGAATCGGATTAAACCAAACTTGTAAGTTATGAAAATTATGTGTGAAAATTCCACCGGCAACCAGCAACATTGCAACAAGTCCTATGACAGACAAAGCTCTAATCACCAGCGGAAGAGTTTGCACCAACAACAAACCGGTTTTTGCCATAAATGATTTTTTGTTTTTACTCAAGCTAATGATTTTATAACCCAAGTCATCCATACGAACAATAAGCGCGACAATACCATATACACCTATGGTAGCCAATGTAGCGATAACAGAAACAACAATAATTTGAGTAATGAGTGGTTTTTCTAAAACGGTACTCAGAGTTATAATAATAATTTCTAACGATAAAATAAAATCGACAATAATTGCAGATTTAATTTTTTTCTTCTCATAAGTTTCGATTTGTTCTTCGGTCTTATTATCAAAGCGTATCTTTTTTTTTGTATGCTTATGCGAAAAAAAATACTCATATACTTTTTCTGCTCCTTCATAAGCCAGATATATAGCTCCGGTTATCAGTAAAGGAACAATCGCTTTAGGTAAAAAAGCGGTTAGTAAAAAAACAGCAGGTAAAATAATAAGTTTGTTAATAAAAGACCCCTTTGCAATAGCCCAAATAACAGGAAGTTCTCTTGAGGAAGCAAAACCTGAAGCCTTTTCGGCATTAACAGCCAAATCATCACCTAAGAGTCCGACCGTTTTTTTAGTGGCTACTTTGCTCATAGTTGCCACATCGTCTAATAGTGTTGCTACATCGTCAAAAAGTGCAAAAAACCCTGATGCCATATTTCTTTGTTTTGATTTTTAATTTTTAGTTATGTTTTTATCATTTGCTAATGAACAACAAAAAGTTTTTAATGAGCTTCCAACCAGTTGTTTCCTATTCCTATATCGGTAATTAAAGGAACTTTTAGCGCATAAGCTCCTTCCATTTTTTCTTTAATAATAGCTATTACGGTTTCCAATTCGGGTTTATAGACATCAAAAACCAATTCGTCATGAACTTGCAGTAGCATTTTGCTTTTCAAATTTTGTTTTTCAAAAGTATTAAATAAATTTATCATTGCTATTTTAATTATATCGGCGGCACTTCCTTGAATTGGGGCATTTATTGCATTTCGTTCTGCAGCACCTCGTACAATGGCATTTCCGGCGTTAATACTTGGCAAGTAGCGTCTTCTTCCTAAAACAGTTTCTACATAACCGTGTTCTCTCGCAAAATTTATTTGTTGGTTGATGTATTCTCGTAATTTTGGGTAGGTTTTGTAGTAGGTTTCTATTAGTTCTTTAGCTTCGGTTCTTGAAAGACTGGTTTGATTACTCAACCCAAATGCTGAAACACCGTAAATAATTCCAAAATTAACAGTCTTAGCATTGCTTCGTTGTTCTCGGGTAACTTCTTCTATTGGTACATTAAAAACTTTTGCTGCGGTTGAAGCGTGAATATCTTCACCGTTTTTAAAAGCTTCAATCATGGTTTCTTCGTTGCTTAATGCGGCAATAATGCGAAGCTCGATTTGCGAATAATCGGCAGCTAATAGTATGTATTCTTCATTTCTGGGGACAAATGCTTTACGCACTTGCCGTCCTCGCTCGGTTCGGATGGGAATATTTTGTAAATTAGGATTAATGCTGCTTAATCTTCCGGTGGCAGCTACGGTTTGTAAATATTGTGTGTGGATGCGACCCGTAACCGGATTTACCTGTTTTGGCAGGGCTTCAATATAAGTGTTTTTAAGTTTTGTGAGTGTTCTGTATTCCAACACATCTTTAATAATTTTATGGTCTTTAGCAAGATAAGACAATACATCTTCGGCAGTAGAAAATTGTCCGGTTTTGGTTTTCTTGGGTTTATCTACAAGTTTTAGTTTCCCGAAAAGTATTTCGCCAAGTTGCTTGGGTGAGGCAATATTAAAAGTTTCTCCGGCTTCTTTATAAATGGATTCTTCTAACGTTTTAATATCGTTATTCAGGTCTTTTTCAAGACTTTTTAGAAATGCTACATCCAGATTAATTCCTTCTAACTCCATAGAGGCAAGTACTTTTACCAACGGAATTTCGATAGTATCAAATAACTTTTTTGTATGTGCTTCTTGCAATTCTTTTTCAAAGTGTTCTTTTAATTGTAGTGTAACATCTGCATCTTCTACTGCATATTCGGTTATTTTTTCAAGCGTAACTTCTCGCATAGAACGCTGATTTTTCCCTTTTTTGCCAATGAGTTCGGTAATGGATTGTGGCGAATAATTTAAATAAGTTTCTGCCAAGACATCCATATTATGACGCATATCGGGATTTATAAGATAGTGCGCAATCATGGTGTCAAAGAGTTTTCCTTTTACAGAAATGTTGTATTTATGAAGTACTTTAATATCGTATTTTAAATTTTGCCCTATTTTTTCTATCTGTTCATTTTCAAAAAAAGGACGCAATTTTTCTATAAATTCTTGCGCTTCATTTTTATCTTCGGGAAGCGGAAGATAATAACCTTTGCCTTTTTCCCACGAAAAGGCAATTCCTACCAACTGAGCACTTAGAGCATCTAGCGAAGTGGTTTCGGTATCGAAGCAAACGGTTTTTTGTTTGAGTAATTTTTCTATAAATAAGGAAGTAGAAAGTCCGGGTTGTATGGCTTGATAAAAATGAGGTGTGGTTTTTAATGTATTTCTGCCAGAAAAATCAGCCGTTTCTTCTTCCGGAAGGTTTTGTGGTTCGTCAAACAACGAAAATTGTTCGCCTCCTGCTATTTTTTCTTTTTGATTTGTGTTGGCGGGATAACTAACTTTAGTTTTCTCTGAAGTTTCAGGTTGTGATTCTTGGGGAAAAAGTTTCTCAAATTGTTGTGTTAATCGTCTAAACTCCAATTCTTGAAAAATTTGTATTACTTTTTTTACATCCGGTTGCGACATTTTAAAGTTTTCTTCGTGAAATTCTACCGGTACATCCAGCATTATTTTTGCCAGTTTTTTAGAAAGCAAACCAAGTTCTTTATTGGCTTCAATTTTTTCTTTCATCTTGCCTTTAAGCCGGTCTGTATTGGCGAGGAGGTTTTCCAGACTACCAAATTGGGCAATAAATTTTTTTGCGGTTTTATCACCCACACCGGGAAGCCCGGGGATATTGTCGCTGGCATCGCCCATCATCCCGAGATAATCTATTACTTGTTCGGGACGTTCTACACCAAAGCGCTCTTTTACTTCAGGAATACCCCAAATTTCGACTCCGTTGCCCATTCTTGAAGGGCGATACATATAAGTGTTTTTGCTTACCAACTGCCCGAAATCTTTATCGGGAGTTACCATAAACACTTCGTAGCCTTGTTTTTCGGCTTGCTTAGCTAGGGTGCCGATAATATCGTCCGCTTCGTATCCTTCAACTTCACAAATAGGAATGTGCATGGCTTTAATAATATCTTTAATGATAGGAACGGCTTCTCTAATGGCATCGGGAGTTTCAAGCCGGTTGGATTTGTATTCTTCATACATTTTAGTTCTATCTACGCTCCCTCCTTTGTCAAAACAAACGGCAAGATGATCGGGTTTTTCTCTGCGAATTACATCGAGCAACGAATTCATAAACCCCATTATAGCAGAGGTGTCTTGTCCTTTACTGTTTATTCTCGGGTTTTTAATAAAGGCGTAATACCCTCTAAAAATGAGTGCATAAGCATCAATAAGAAAGAGGCGTTTTTTTTGGTTTGACATAAAGCTTGTTTTGTATAAATATTAATCTTTCACTGCAAATCTTATTCTAAATAATTGAAGTAGTGCAGATTTAATTTGTTCATAATGTTCTTGAATTCCATAAATTTCCATTAAAATATTTTCAAAGTTAATTCTATCTTCCATTTCAAGTTCTCGTTCTAAAGGCAATCTATCTCTATTTTTAATTGGTTCAAAATTTTCAATAATTCTATTTTTTTCATTTTCTGATAGTAAGTTTGGATTGAGTATTTTAAAATCGTTTTTAAATTTTGTCTCTCTTAAATCTAATGTGCCTAATCCTCTTCCAAAACCAAAACTTTCGATAAAAAACATACTTAAAACACTATTTAATAATGCAAGAAGTAAATTCTTATTTTCGACATTACCTTCTTTTAAAGAAAAAATAATCATTCTTTGATCAATATAGATACTGCCTTCAACTTTTGCGATAAATAAACTATTGTGATAGTTAATATTTGCTACAAAATCCCCTTCACTTTTTGGTTGCATTTCATACCAGAACATATTGGGTTTCGCTAATACTTCAGGAAGGGGTTTGTTTGTTCCGTTTCGTTGATTCTCAAATGACCTTATCCAAGCAATTGCTCCATTATGACCTAATTGCTCTAATTCTTGAATACTTCTTGAACAACAAAATGCATCTTTATTGGCATTGCAAACTAAGTTTCTTGTAGATTTTAAATCTTTTAGTAGTGGAAAAATGTATTCACTCTCAATATTATGATTTTTTGAAGGATAAAATAAAGCATTTTTACCTCTTCTTTCGCCTCTTGTTATTGTGAAAAGTGTACTTGCATTTACAAACTTATCTGATATATCTGCTAAAAATGATACATTTCCAAAAAAGGCAGACCAAGGTATTCCAATATCTTCAAAAAAGTTTATTTCTCTAAGGGAATAGGTATTTGTTTCAATCAACTCGTTAGATTCTCCTAAAATAATTAGTTCACTAAGAGATTTTACATCCTCTATTTCTTCAAGTTTTTGTTTTGTTGTACAGAAACAAATTTGATGGTTTATATCTGTTTCCGCATTTGGAATCTTTTTTTCTGCAATTAACAAAGTGGTTACAACATCAGCATTGTCAAACCATTTTCCTCTACCAGAAATAACAACATATTCTATTTTATAAAATTCTTGAAATATTTTTAAAAATGTTTCGCCATAATCTGTTCCTAACCAAGCGTTAGATAAGATTAAACCAATTTTTCCATTTTCGGATAAAAATTGATGTATGTAAAATGGTATATATGCAAAAATATCGCTTTTGCCACTAAGACTGACTTCACGTCCTAATTGCTCGGAAATCCAAGTGTTAATTTCTGGAATATTTTCATTTAATTCTTTTATTTCTTTACTTTTTATGAATGGAAGGTTTGAAACTACATAATCTACTAATGGAAAATCTTTAGTTACAATATGCCCATTATTTGGGTCTCGAAATTCTATTGATTTATTTGTTTCTAAATCTATCACATCACTATTAAATACATTTAATATTTTACCAAATATTTCAGGTTTAGTTAAAGACAAAGTTGATAGTTGAATAGGAAAGGAATGCTTATCAGATGCCCAAATACTGTTTAAAATATCATCTTGATTAATTTCGTATTCTTCTTTAAGTTTAAAGGCTTGTTTGATTATTGTTCCTGTGCCACAACAAGGGTCAATTACAGTTTTAGATTTGTCGCTAATGGTTAATCTTGTTAGTAAATCGGCTAATATTTTTGGTGTTGCATATTGTCCTGCAACTTTTCTTTTTGCAGACGCAACTGAATTTTGTAATAACTCTTGAAGTATTTCAATATCAATTTCATTAATGTCAATATTTGACAAGAATTGGTTTAATTCAATTATTTGAATCCAAGCATTATTTGAAATTAATTCTTGAGCAAGGTTAGGGCTGAAAATATTCCAAAAATTACAATTTTCTGAAATTGAAACTATAATGTCAATTGCTTCATTTAAAGAGGTTTCATAATTAATTTCTTCAATTCTTTTGGCTTCATTAAAATGTCTTTTTAAAATATTAGCAAAGACAATTTTAAAAATCCAATCGGTTAGTATTACCATTGAAATTGTCGGAAGAATATGTGTTTTATCTGTAGATTTTTGCCCGTACTCATTTGCTGAAACCAACCACCACCGATTTATTTTTGCCTCTAATCTTGAATTAGACCGTAATTTAGATTTAATATTTTCAGCAG
>WFXA01000018.1 GCA_015490835.1 Flavobacteriaceae bacterium
TTAAACGACTAAGTACTGCCAACAAATTTGTGTATTTTGAAAACACCCAAATTTGGGGCATTTCTAAGTCGGGGTTTCCCGCATTTCTCCCTTTGCCCATAGCAGATTCATATAATTCACTTCGTTTTTATATGAATAATGCGGGTTAATTGAAAAGGGAGAAATTAATACCGGTATTTTAACACTTTATAAAATTGCATTGGTATTGGATATAGAATTGAAAGAATTATTAGAATTTTAGAAAGATTTTTCAATCACATACAAATCTTTCCATAATCTGGGTCGGTGTGTGCGTGTACCGGGAGCATTGGGGTTCATGTCGTAACGTGTAATCTTGGTTACGTTATAATTTTTAAATGTTTTATTAAATGCTTGCAACGATTCTTCCGAAACCAAAACACCAAATTTGGTTTCATCCGGAATCGTAATTTTTTCGTTACGGGTTAAAGAAGGAATGGGTTTACCGTATGCCCAAATCATTTCGGGAGTAAATCCGGCGAAATTATATACTTTTAACCGGGTTTCTTTCTGCCAATCATTTAATAATGCCGTGCTTTTGTATTCGGGATTGTTTACTATTGTTTTTGAAACAGGTAAACCAAATGTTGTTACCGAAGCAATAAAAACAAGGGTTAAATAAAAAACCAAAGAGAAGTTTTTAGTGCGTAATCCTTTAAAAATAAATATTCCTATCACAAATAAACTTATAGACAGCGCAACAAACCATAACCAATAACCCGAAAGTTTTTCGTGTAAAAACACATATCCGGCAACAGGAAAACTTATTCCTATAAAAGCAATGAGCATAAAATTAAAATACACCGGAAGTGTTTCTCTTTTATTCGTTATAGTTTTAAATTTTCTGAATAAATATTCGATATAAAAACCGGTATTTAACGCCAGCGGTATAAGCACCGGAAGCAAATAACGTGCTTTTTTTTCGGGAATAAGCGACAACAATACCACCGAACTAAGAGTCCATATTAAAGTAAATGTGTACGCTTTTTTATTAAAAACTTTATTTTTTAAATAGGGGTAAAGTAAGCTAACAAAAGCCGGAATTGTCCATATTCCGCTTTGCGTAAAAAAGCTCCAGTAGTAATAAAAGGGTTTTACATTGTAGCTGCTCCAATTGGAGGCTTCTTTTTGAGTTATTTCAAGAGCGGCTTGTGCATCATAGACATAAATATACCAATGCCACCAACCGGAAACTACAACACTTACTAAAATAAACACCAGTAACGGCAACCACTTGGTTTTAAAATTTCGGTACTTATACACCACACCATAGGCAATAAGAAACGGAAGCCATAACGCATATAACGAAACGGGACCCTTGCTCATAAACGAAAAACCGAAAAACAATCCGGCGAATAATGCTCTTTGATATAATTTTTTATTTTCGGAAAAAAATAAAAATAATTGGTAAATACTCACCGTCATAAAGGCGTGGGTAAAAATGTCCCATTGTCCGTTTCTTCCTGCAAAAACAATATAAAATGAAGTCATTAAAACAAACGAACTTAATAACGCATAGTGTTTGTTTTTTGAAAAAAACGCACCTATTTTGTAGGTAGTAAATAATAATAACAAAGCCGAAAGTGCCGCCGGTAATCGCAAAGCAAAAATATTTTTTAACCCGAAAAGCAATGCAGAAAAAGCGGTAAGCCAAGTAGGTAGAGGAGGTTTTTGATAGCGGGGTTCGGCATTTAGTGTGGTTAAAAGCCAATGTCCGTCCTGTATCATCTCACGAGCCGTAATAAAATTACGGGCTTCCATAATATTAACAACCAATACATCCAGATTTACTAAGAAAACAAAAATCCAGAGCAGTGTAAGGAGTAATAAAGGTTTATTTTGTAAGGCTTTTATCATCTTGTTTTCTCCAAATAAAAATATTTCTAAGATAAATAATTAATCCCGAACCGTGCCCTAAAAGTAAAACCGGATCTTTTCTAAAAACCGCATAGGTAATAATAAGCGATGCTCCTATAACACTTAATACCCAAAACCCCACCGGAAGATGCGATGTTTTGGCTTTTTCGCTATACAACCATTGGTAAACAAACCGAAGCGTAAAAATAATTTGTGCCACCACTCCTAACAATAATAACCAAAACGGAATATCTTTATTGTTAAACAGCTCGTACATATCGTATTTACCGTTGTTATATGCATACGCAACAATTAGTACCGGAAACAGCAACAAAAACCACCGAAACCACTTTGGACTTTTTTGCCATTCGCCTTGCAAGTGCAGGTTTCTAATGTAAATAAAATAAGTTAGCGATTGCCCGAGCATAATAGCAAAATCATCGCGAAGATAGCCGTAAACAAATAATAAAAACGAAGCCAACAAACTGAGTTTCCAGAATAAGGAAGGAGTAACGATGCGTTTGCTTTTTTCAGATTTTATCCATTGCACTACCAATCGCGCAGAGAATAAAAACTGAGCAACAAACCCGATGGTATAAACTATCCAATTGCTCACTTTTTATCTTTTACTTCGTAATTAATGTATTTTTTTTTCATCCAAACATAAGCAAAACAGTCTAAAAGCGGTCCTAAAAGCCGGTTCCATAAACCAAATTTTGCCTCACCTGCCACTCGCGGGAAATGCCTAACCGGAACTTGTTTAATTTTTCCGTTTTGCAATAAAATCATTGCCGGTAAAAAACGATGCAGACCTTTAAACATCGGTATTTTTTTTGCATACTCGGTTTTAATGATTTTTAACGGGCAACCGGTGTCGTCCATTCCGTCGTGGGTAAATGCTCTGCGTATTCCGTTGGCAATTTTAGACGACATATTTTTTACAAAAGAGTCTTTACGGTCTGCCCGTACTCCCGTAACCAAATCGTATTCGCCAATGTATTCTAACAGTTTGTTAAAATCTTGAGGCGTTGTTTGTAAATCGGCATCAATATAACCTACCAGTGGTGCTTCTGAGTGATCAAACCCCGCTTTTATGGCAGCACTTAGACCACAATTTTTTTTAAACGAGATATAATAAAAAGCATCGTTTCTATTACAAATGGCTTTCATTATTGCTTCGCTATTGTCTTTTGAGCCGTCGTTTACAAATAAAACCGATGTTTTTTTATCGGCGGTTTTTATATAATCCAGCATTTCTTTTTCAACGCGTTCCAGATTGTCTTCTTCATTATAAACCGGAATAACTATGGTAAAATCGTACATAAGTTGCTTTAAAATACTACTGCAAAAGTATTCCTTTTTTCAAGAATACATAATTATTATGTAAATACCGTAAAAAGGTAGTATTTTTACACTCTAAATTTTACCATTTTATGAAGGTAGTAGTTACCGGAGCAGCCGGATTTATAGGTTCGCATGCAGCAGAGCGAATTTACCAAATGGGAATGGAAGTAATAGGAATCGATAATTTTTCGCCTTATTACGATGTTTCCTTAAAGAAAATGAATGCGCAAGTGCTTTTAGAAAAAGGAATTTCGTTTATAGAAGCCGATTTGCGTACGGCAGATTTAGCTACCATTATTCCGGAAGATACTACACATATTATTCATTTTGCAGGGCAACCCGGAATTTCGCAAACCAGTACTTTTGAAGATTATTTTACCAATAATTTTATCGCCACACAACGGTTGTTAACGCTTTTTGAAACCTTTAAAAACAAACCGTATTTTATAAATATTGCTACTTCTTCAATTTACGGTTTGTACGCAACCTTAACCGAAGACCAAGCACCTTTACCGGCTTCGTGGTACGGCGTAACCAAATTGGCTGCAGAACAGTTGGTTTTAGCCTATTGTCGACGAAACTTACAACAAGGAACTTCGTTGCGATTGTATTCGGTGTACGGACCTCGTGAACGCCCCGATAAACTTTATACTCGTCTGATAGATTGCGGATTAAATAAAAAACCCTTTCCGCTGTATGAAGGAAGCGAAAAACACCTTAGAAGTTTTACCTATGTACAAGATATTATAGACGGAATTGTAAGTGTTTTTGGAAAAGAAGACGCTTGTAACGGAGAAATATTTAACTTGGGTACCGAAGAAGAAAATTCAACAGCCACCGGAATTAAAACCGTTGAAGAACTATTAAACACAACTATAGAAATAGAAAATAAACCGGCAAGACCGGGTGATCAATCGCGCACCAAAGCCAATATTGACAAAGCCAGACGAGTTTTAAACTACAACCCGCAAATTTCTTTAAAAGAGGGACTGAAACAACAAGTTATTTGGTTTAAAGAAAATTTTATATAACCCGAAAATGAAACTTTTTCCACAACGATACCGTTTGTTGAAGCATTTTGTTTTAACCTTTGTAGTTCTATCTACTTTGTTTCGGTTTGTGTTTCTTTTTTGGAACTTTTCAGAAGTCGATACATCGTTTTTTATAATGGGAAATACGTTTATCTACGGATTTTTATTCGATTTGGGAACAGTCTCCTTTTTTGCTATTCCTTATACGCTGTATCTATTACTTTTACCCAAACGGTTTTACGGAAGCCTGTTTGATAAAATTGTAACGTATTTTGGGTATACATTAGGGCTTATAATTTTTCTGTTTTCCTTTTTTGCCGAAATCACTTTTTGGGAAGAATTTAAACGCAGGTTTAACTTTATAGCTGTAGATTATCTAATTTACACCTACGAAGTAGTAAAAAATATTAACGAGTCGTATCCCATACCGTTGTTAGTAGTAGGAATATTAGTACTTACGGCAATCCTTGTTTTTATTACAAAACGAAAAGGTATTTTTAAACAAACCTTTACGGCTACCACTTCGTTTAAACAAAAAATTTTTCCAACTTTATTTTTTATTGTCGTCGCAATAGCTTCGGTTACGATGATGAGCAATAAAACCGCAGAGTTTTCGCAAAACCGATATAATAATGAATTGGCTAAAACCGGAATTTATTCGTTTTTTGCCGCCTTTAGAAACAACGAGCTATCCTATACCGAATTTTACGCAACTATTGATGAAAAAGAAGCCTTTGAGATACGAAAAAATGCTTTTCAACAAGCGGGTGATAGTTTGTTGAACCCCAACGAAAAATCTATTTACAGACTGGTAAAAAACAACGATACATTACCTGAAAAATATCCCAATGTTATTTTTATTTGTGTTGAAAGCTTAAGTGCCAAATTTCTAAGAAGTTTTGGAAACAAACAAAACATTACTCCGGTTTTAGATTCGTTAGCCCAAAAAAACATCCTGTTTACCAATCTTTTTGCTACCGGAACCCGAACCGTGCGAGGAATGGAAGCCATTACGCTTTCTATTCCGCCCACTCCCGGAAGGAGTATCGTGAAACGAAAAAACAATACCGGATTATTTACCATTGGCGAGGTGTTTAAACAAAAAGGTTACGAACGAAATTTCTTTTACGGAGGCGATGGGTATTTTGATAATATGAACACTTTTTTTGGCGGAAATGGTTTTAATATCATAGACAGAGGACGCGGTTTTTTAATAGACAGCGCCATTAAAACCAAACGCACTAATATTGAAGACCAAGAGGTAACTTTTGAAAATGCGTGGGGCGTATGTGATGAGGATATTTACAATAAAGTATTGCAACAAGCCGATATTGCGTATGCAAATAACAAACGATTTTTTGATTTTGTAATGACCACCTCCAATCACAGACCCTACACTTATCCCGAAAATAAAATAGACATTCCTTCCGGTACCGGAAGAAACGGTGCGGTAAAATACACCGATTTTGCCATTGGACAATTGTTTAAAAAAGCCCAAACCAAACCTTGGTATAAAAACACTGTTTTTGTTATTATGGCAGACCATTGTGCTTCCAGCGCAGGCAGACAAGCATTAGATGTAAAAAATTACCGAATTCCGGCAATTATTGTAAATGCACCGCAGTCTTCCAGAAAAATAAAAAAAATGACCTCGCAAATAGATTTATTTCCTACTTTGTTTGGAATGTTTAATTGGAGCTATAACTCTAATTTATATGGAATGAATATTTTGCAAAATACGGGAAACGGTAACCGTGCTTTAATAGGTAATTACAGAAAATTAGGATTGTTAAAAACCGATACTTTAATGGTGTTAAGCGACCAAAAAAAAGTTGATTTTTTTAAATGGAATAAACAAACAAATGAACTTTTAGAACTCCCTGAAGAACAATCCTTTTATAAAAATACGGTATCCTATTATCAAACCGCAGATTATTTGTTCAGAACAGGAGGGCTTCAATTAGGCAATCTAGAAAAGTAATAGTACTTTAGGAATATAAATAATTCCGGCAATGATAAGGGCGGCTATTGCAGTAAAAAAAACAGCACCGGCAGCTACATCTTTAATGTACCCTATTTTTTTATGATATTCGGGGTGAATAAAGTTTGCAATTTCTTCGGCAGCGGTATTTAGCCCTTCAACACCCAACACCAAACCGATAGTAAGTATTTGAACCATCCATTCGGTTTTAGAAATATCAAAATAAAATCCCAAAATAATACTTGCTAAAGCAAAAACAGCTTGAACCTTTATACTGGATTCATTTTTAAGAAGCATCCAAGCCCCTTTAAAAGCCCAACCAATGCTTCGGATTCGATTTTTAAGAAAACTTTCTTTGTGGTTCATGAATTTATTTTGGCAAATATACTAACTACAAAATAGGTTAAATAAAGTATTAACTAACTACTCGATTTTATTTATTGATGGTTAAAACTTTATATTCCCAAGGTTTGAAATTTTTCACGGTTTTATTTAATTCGCTTTTATGATTACTAAGTATGGTTTTAAAATTTTGCGGTATGGTTAAAGAGAACGTAACGTTTTCTGGGCTTAAATTTGCGATATAGATAATTTCTGAATTATTTTCCGTTCTTTTTATTGCTAAAATTTTATTGTCATTGTTTGTGTGTAAACGTTCGTATTTTGCTGCTTTTTTCCCTCCGTTTAGTGCTGGAGAATTATTTTTTAAGTGTCCGAGCTTACTTAGAACTTCCCAAATTTTTCCTTTTGTTTTCGGGATTGAGTCTTTTTCAAAAAATTTAAGTCTGTGATTTAAGTTGTATTCTTGTCCGCTATATATTAAAGGCATACCGGGAGTGATGTATGTTAATGCCAGTAGTGCTTCCGATGCATTTCCCAGTCTTTCTTTTACGGTTCCGTTCCAGGAATTTTCATCATGGTTGGTTATAAAATTTAAAAGAATATCGTCTTTTTGATACAAGGTATCAATTTTTTTTATGTAGTTATCCCAATCGGAAACAGTTTTCTTTTGTTGGGCTATTTCGTTCATAATATGATGTCCTTCCCAAGCGTAAGCCATATCAAATAAATTATTTGTTAAGAGTTCGGGTTCCCAAGCTTCGGCCAGCATAATGATGTTTTTTTGTTTTCTAAGTTCGGGTATTGCTTTTTTCCAAAAATCTAAAGGAACAGATCCGGCAACATCACATCTGAATCCGTCTATGTTGTGGTTTGTTATCCAATATTTCATTTCGTTAATCATATTGATATGTAACTCGTTATTTGAGTAGTCTAAGTCTGCGACATCTGTCCAGCCTATTGAACTTCCGTCATCATTTAGAGGGTCTGTTATTTCTCCGTTATTGTTTTTAGTATAAAATTCGGGATGTTCTTTTATCCAATGATGATCCCATCCTGTGTGATTTGCAACCCAGTCTAATATTACTAATATTCCGTTTTTATGGGCAGTTTTTATTAGTTTGTTTAAATCTTCTTTAGTTCCTAAATCGGGGTTTATTTTTTTATAATTTGCAACTGCATAAGGGCTTCCTAAGTATTTCTTTTGTTCTTTTTTGTCTTTGATTTCGGAAACTAATAAATCTCCTTTGGCTTTTCTTTTTTCAACAGAAATGGGGTGTATAGGCATAAGCCAGATGATTTTTACTCCTAATTTTTTTAGTTCAGGGATGTCTTTTGTAAACGAATTAAAATCGCCTTCGGGTGAGTATTGTCTTATATTGGCTTCGTATAAAACTCCGGTTTCTAAAATATTGTTAATATCTATTTTTGATGTGTTTTGTTTTTTGTTTGGAGTTATTGTTTTTTTAGATTTTGTGTTTTGATTACAAGCGGTTAAACCTGCAATTAAAAAAATAATTATTCGTTTTTTCATTGTTTATTTGTTTTTAATATTTTATAACTATTGGGTGTTACAGATGTATTTAAGTATTTGATGGTGTCTGAAGATTTGTTAAAAATTGCCGTTACCGTTTCGTTAAAATACTGTCGTTTTATGATTAAAGTCTTGTTATTAACGCTTTTTATTTCGGTTGTTCCGTATTGCAAAGCCATTGAGTTTCTACGTTGAAATATAAGTTTTTGTATTTGATTTTTTAATTTTTGTTGGTTGTTACTTAAATTAAATTTCATCATTTTTCTGTTATCGGGATCGTTGGCTCCTATGCTTCCGTATTCATCTCCGTAGTAAATACAAGGTATTCCGGGAATGATTAGGTTAAATGCGTGTAACATGGCTAGTTTGCTATATGCTGTTGTATCGGTTAGCGTAATTTTTCGTGTCCAGCCAGCTTTTTTCGAGTCTTCGTTAAATTTTACGTCTCCGGAGGCATAACTTATAAAACGGGTTCTGTCTTGATTTCCGGTAATGTTTCCCATTAAATGGTGATAACCGTAGTAGTTTAAAGATTGTTGCAGTGAGTTTGCCAAGTTTTTGAGGTTGGCATTTTGTTTTGCGAAAGCTTGTACAGAGGCATCGTAAAGATTAAAATCAAATTGACTGTTTAGCATTCCGGTGTTTATATAACTTCTTATTAGTTCCGGGCTTCCGTAGGTTTCGCCAATTTGAAAGATAGGACGATTGGTTTGTTGTTTTATTTTTTTTGTTAATGTTCTCCAAAATTTTAATTGGATGTGTTTGGTTGCATCATGTCTAAATCCGTCTAAATTGTAGTGCGTAACCCAGTACAAAGCCGAATCTGTCATTTTTTCGACAACCTCTTGGTTGCTAAAATCAAGTGTTGGTAAAAAAGTGTCGAACCAAGTGGTTAATCTGTGTTCATCCCATTTTTCTGTATTTAAAGTACCGTCCGGGAGGTAAAGTGGTGTTGCCCATTCGGGGTGTTTTTGATAAATTGGGTGTTCTTTGTGAACGTGATTTGCAACGTAATCTAAAATGATATTAATGTTTTGTTTGTGGGCTTCTGATATTAATTTTTTAAAAGTTTTTTCGTCTCCGAAACGATGATCTATTTTTGTGTTTGAAATAGGCCAGTAACCGTGATAGGCAGAGAACTTCGTTAATGGGTTTTTCCATAATCCGTATGCTTTTTCAGGATTTTGTGTGATGGGAGAGAGCCAGAGTGTATTTATTCCTAAGTTTGAAAAATAACCTTCTTGAAGTTTTTTTAATACTCCTTGAAGATCGCCTCCGTAATAATTTACTTTTGGTAAAACACTGTCGTTTTTGATTTTTCGGGTATTTTTGTTATTTCCGTCAAAAAAACGATCTACCATTAAAAAATACATGATTTGTGTATGAAAATCTGTTCTTTTTAATAATGAAGGGTCTGTGATTATTTGTCCGTTATTTAAAGGAATTAATATGTCGTTACTTCTTCCGTATTGGTTTGAGGTGTATATTCTAATTTGTGAGCGCCCCTTATTTTTTATTTTAGGTATTGTTATTTTGCAAGTTGTATCTCCTTTGCGGTTGTGTACTTGGTAAAGTAAATAGTTGTTAAGGTAAACGGATAGGTGTGTGAATGGCTTTTTTGATTTTACCGTAAAATTATTATTAATTAGATTTGATGTTGTTATAAAAGGAACTTTATCGCTATTTGTATCAATTTTCAGGATTGAGTTGGTGCCACCCATGCCGTTGTCGATTGTGTCCGGATTGTTTGGGTCGGGCATTTCTTTTTCGTTAATAACAAATACGTATTGATGGTTGCCAGGATTTACTTTAGATGTGTATGACCATAAACCATTGTTAAAGCGAAGTTGCTTTTGTTGCCAGTTGGTAAATTCTCCTTTTATTTTTACTGTATTAAATTTCTTATTTTTATCGGGTAAGGTTATGGTAACCTGTGTTTTATTGCTTTTAAATATCGGGATGTCGTTGGCAATTCCGTTTGTCCATACTCTTAAATTGGTTACATTCGGAGTGCTTTTATTTACTTTAAGTCGTACTTTTTTGTTTTCTTCTATTAATACTGCATTGTAATGATTGTTTTTTCCGATAGAATCTATTTTTGAAATGTCTAAAAAATAATCTGACAAAAGCACATCGCCACCTTCATATTCTAAAAAAACCGGTGTAGCTAATTCTTTTATGTTAGATTGTATATCTAAGATATTTTGGCTTGTATTACAGGAGAATATTACGATTACAGCTAGTGTAATGAACGTTTTTTTCATTTGTCTGTTTTTTTGTTTAATAGCGATGTCTCAAAAAGTGTAAGTTTTAATAATCGGTTTTTTTCTTTTCTGAACAAAAACCCGTTAGGTTGTATTTTATTGAAATTCTACAATCATTGGTGTTTTGGCGTTAATTTGTAATTTATTTTGTAAAGAAACAGTTTTTCCGGAAATGATTTCTTTTCCTGTTTTTGAGTTTTTGATTATTTCTTTAAATCGTTTCAGGTCTAATTCTTGTTTTTGCAGACTGTTGTTTAGTACTATCATTACTTTTTCAAAATCGTTATATCTAAAATAGACATAGACATTATTTTGAGGAATAAATTGCATTGTTTTTCCGGTATGAATAACTTTTTTTAATTTTCTCCAGTTAAATATTTTTTTGGTAAAATTGAAGTATTCGTTTTGCGATTTTGTGCGACTCGAATGTGTGAATGCGTTATTTGAATCATTGCTCCAACCTCCAGGAAAATCTTTTCTTATATCTCCGTCGCCGTTTTTATCTTTATTTCCGGTCATTCCTATTTCGTCGCCGTAATAAAATTGGGGTATGCCGCGTGCCGTTGCTATAAGGGTTATGGCAAGTTTGTATTTATTTATGTCGTTGTGGTAAATTTCGTTAATTCTGTTTGTGTCATGGTTTCCTGCAAATATCATTATGTTGTTTATGTTCGAATATAAAAAATCGTTTGTAAAATTTTCATAAACTTTTATCATACCGTTAAACCAGGTTGCTTTATCTTCGTTAAATACGGTTGTTATTGCATCGTGAAGTGTAAAATCCATAACACCGGGCAAATTGGAGTTGTAATTTTGTATTAAACCAATTTTACTGTCTTTCTGCCAATAGGCTATTTGTGATTGGTTGTGCATCCAAACTTCACCTACAATATTAATGTAAGGGTATTCTTCGGTTATGGCTTTTGTCCATTTTGCAATGGCTTCTTTATTGTTGTAGGAATAGGTGTCAACCCGAAGCCCGTCCAAATCTGCATATTCTATCCACCAGATAGCATTTTGAGTTATGTATTTTAATACTAACGGGTTGGTTTGATTAATATCGGGCATTGTGGTGTCAAACCAGCCGTTTGTACAGGCATTGGTATCTTTTATTGAGGCATTTGAATCAAACTGGGTAGTCATTCTGTAGTTACTGCGCTGAAATCCTTTTTCGCCGTTTTCCCAATAGTGTATCCAATCTTTTGTTGGTAAATCTTTTATTATCCAATGTTGACTTCCCCAGTGATTTGTTACATAATCCATAATAAGTTTCATATTTCTGTTATGCAATTCTTTTGCAAGTTGTTTATAGTCTTCATTAGTTCCGTAGCGCGGATCAATTTTATAAAGATTACTTTGTGCATAGGTGTGATAGGAGTATCGTGGCTCGTTGTCTTCTAATAAAGGTGTGCTCCAAATAGCGGTAAATCCTAGATCTTTAATATAGTCTAAATGGTTTATTATTCCTTGAATATCTCCTCCATGTCTTCCGTCGGGGTTTTGTCGGTTTGCTTTTTCATAAGTGTTGTTTGTATTGTCATTTTCAGGGTTTCCGTTTGCAAATCTATCCGGCATTAATAAATAAATTGCATCTTCCGAATTAAATCCTTTTCGTAAGGCAGCGTTTTTTCTTCTTTTTTTAAATTCGTACGATATTTCTTGTACTATTCTTGTGTTTTCTGAAAATGAAAGTTTGATGTGCCCCGGTTTTACTTTTTTAGTATTGATTGTAATGAACAGATAATTCGGGTTTTCGGTTTTTATAACACTGATAATCCGAGCTTCTTTAGAAACAGAAATAGTATAATGGGAAATGTTTTTTCCATAAATTAAAAGTTGTAATTCGGGGTTTTTCATATTACTCCACCAAAAGGGAGGCTCGATTTTTTCAATTTGTGAAAAAACAGTGTTAATTGTTAGTAAAATGGTTAGGAAAATTATTTTTTTCATTTTTTTTGGTAAGATGTAAAA
>WFXA01000019.1 GCA_015490835.1 Flavobacteriaceae bacterium
CTAAGCCTTTACCCAAACCCCGCAATCAATGTTTTGCAAATAAATAACCCCAATAATGTGGTAATAAAGCAGGTACAAGTGTATAATTTATTGGGCAAAGAAGTTTTGCAAATGCAGGACAATAACAACACGATAAATGTTTCCGGTTTACAACCCGGTGTTTACTTTGTAAAACTTATTACGCAAGAGGGAGTTAGGAGTTTTAAGATGGTAAAGGAGTGATAACCTATATAACAATAATGCCATAAAGCTCTATCTCAATAACTTTAAAGTGATAGAATGTGCTTGGCAGGCCTGCCTGCCTTTTTTGGCAGGCTTGCCCGACAAGAATTTTAATAGAATCATTAGATTTTTCCCTTACACATCATCATAATCCACTACTAATTTTGGTGTTGTGGGATGTGTTTGGCAGGCCTGCCCGACAAGAATTTTAATAGAATCATTAGATTTTTCCCTTACACATCATCATAATCAACTACTAACTTTGAAGTTGTGGGATGTGCTTGGCAGGTGAGAATATATCCCTCTTCTATCTCCTCATCGGTAAGGATTTGGTTTTTTTTCATCACAGCCTTGCCTTCGTTAATTTTAGCAATACACGTACTGCAAACACCACCACGACACGAGTAGGGAGCATCTATGTCCTTTTCGAGAGCGGCATCTAAAACCGTTTTGGTTTGCGGCATTGTAAAAGTATGGATTTCATCATCAACCGTAAGTGTAATTTCGGTTAAACCCTTGGATAATTCTATTGTGTTTTCTTCTTCAGAAGCAGTAAAAAGTTCAAATTTAATTTTGTCTTTTTCCACACCATTGGATTGTAATGTTTCAGATACCGTTTTTATCATTTCTTCGGGACCACATAGATAGAATTTTTCAAATTCCCATTCGTTATACCTGTTTTTTAAAAAGAAATTTACCGTTCCGGTATCAATTCTTCCAAAGAGAGCATTTTCTACATCTTCTCGGCTAAAAACAAATTCAATATAAAACCGGTTGGGATAATTTTCTTTTAAGTGTAGTATGTCTTTGTAAAACATTGTTTCGCTAATGCTTCTATTTCCGTAAACCAGCAAAAACTTGCTTTCGGGTTCTTCTTGTAAGGCACATTGTATTATCGAGAGTACGGGTGTAATTCCGCTACCGGCAACAAAAGCGGCATAATTAACGGTCGCATTAGCGTTTGGAGTAAATGTAAATTTACCTTCGGGAGGCATTACTTCTAAAACATCGCCTTCTTTTAGTTCGCGATTGGCATAAACCGAAAACCTTCCGTTGGTGATTTCTTTAATACCTATTTTTAAAATTCCGCTTGACGGTGAAGAACAAATAGAATAAGCACGCCTCACTTCTTTTCCGTTTAGGATGTGTTTTAAGGTGATGTACTGTCCTGCTTTAAATTTAAAAACAGTTGTTAATGCTTCGGGAATAGCAAAAGTAATAACAACAGAGTTGGATGTTTCTTTTTTTATTTTAGAAACCGGTAGCGGATAAAAAGGGTTCATAAAGAAAAATTTTTGACAAAAATACAATATATCCTTTTAGGAAAAGAAGATTGAATTTAATGATTTTTTAGAATTTGAAGTAAGGGTTTTACACTTAAAAAGAGCAAAAAAACGTATAAAAACAATGCTGATTTTAATAGAATTGTTTTTTTTTACATCTACTTTGTAAACAAGATTAAAAAAAACCGTATTTTTACGCTTATTTTTCAACACTAACATACTAAAACGGTAGCTTTTGAGTTACACAACTACACAATAAACCAAATTATTTTGAAGGGCATATATAAAATCTCACTTTTACTACTTGTCGTGCTTACCATAGCCGCTTGTTCTCGTAAAAAAAACACTTTCATTAACAGAAATGCACACGCGGTAAAAGCCGAATTTAACGGGCTTTATAACGGAAACGTAGCTTTTGAGCAAGGTAAACAAGAAATCTCTCAAGGCTATCGCGACAACTTTTGGGAAATATTACCGGTAGAGCGTATTCAGTTAGAAGACGATATGGCACTTCCAGGAAAATCAAAAAACGCCAATTTTGAAAAGGCTGAAGAAAAAGCCGCTAAGGTTATTCAAAAACACTCGATGTACATCGATGGCAAAGAGTACAATCCTCAAATAGATGAAGCTTTTATCTTATTAGGCAAGGCACGCTACTATGACCAGCGATTTGTGCCGGCATTAGACGCTTTTAACTATATTTTAGATAAATACCCCACTTGCAATAACATAAACCAAGCAAAAGTTTGGAAGGCAAAAAGCAACATTCGGTTAAAAAACCCGGAAGGTGCCATTGAAGATTTAGAAAAATTACTTAAACAACACGAACTTGAAGATCAAGATTTAGCAGACGCAACAGCCATTTTGGCTCAAGCGTTTATTGAATTAGATTCGTTAGATGCGGCACTTCCTTATATTAAACAAGCGGTTAAAACCGAAAAAAACAAAGAACTAAAAGGCAGATACACCTATATAAAAGGACAACTATACGACCGTCTCGGTTTTAAAGACAGTGCAAATTTAGCTTACGACGAAGTTATTGAACTAAACCGAAAATCGCCTCGCGTGTATATGATTCATGCTTACATTGCCAAAGCAAAAAATTTCGATTTTGATAAAGAAGATCGGCTTGCACTGTTAGAAACGCTTCAAAAACTCGAAAAAAACAGAGAAAACAGACCTTTTTTAGATATTATTTATAATCAACTGGGCGACTATTACCGCAAAAGCAACAGTATCGATACGGCAGTGGTTTTTTATAACAAATCGATAAAAGCCTATAACGACGATAAAATATTACAGTCGGTTAATTACAAAACCCTTGCCGAAATCAACTTTGATGCTGCTCAATACCGCAAAGCCGGAGCATATTACGATAGCACCCTTACACAACTTACCGAAGGCACCAGACAATACAGACGCATTAAGAAAAAACGCGACAATCTGGATGACGTAATAAAATATGAGGAAATCGCCATAAAAAACGATAGCATTTTACGTTTGGTTGCGATGAGCGAACCCGAACAAATAGCCTTTTTTAAACAATATACAGACCGTCTTAAACAACAAGCTATTGAAGACTCCATTGCAAATTTAAAAGCCGAAGAAGAAATAGCAAACAACGAGTTTTATAAAAAGGATAACATCGGAGAAAAAAGAGGAGGTCCAAAAGCCGGAAAGTTTTACTTTTATAATACAACTACTGTTGCTTATGGCAAACAAGAATTCAGAAAAATATGGGGAAACCGACGATTGGAAGATAATTGGCGATTGTCCAGTAAGAAAAGCAAGTTAAATAACGAAACCGAAACCGAAATAAGCGATGAAAAATCGATTTCGGATGAAGATTTATACAAACCCGAAACCTATTTGGCACTTATACCCAAAGACCAAAAAGTAATAGATAGCCTTGCAAAAGACCGAAACTTTGCTTACTACCAACTGGGATTAATCTATAAAGAAAAATTTAAAGAACTCAACTTGGCAGTTGACCGTTTAGAAAAATTACTTACCCTAAATCCCGAAGAACGACTCATACTTCCTGCAAAATATAATTTGTATAAATTATACCAAGAACTAGGCGACAATGAAAAAGCCGAGTTTTATAAAAATGACATCATTACCAACAGCCCAAACTCACGTTATGCCGAGATTTTAACTAATCCCGATGCAAATTTGGCAACAGATGAGTCCAGCCCCGAATATAAATACAACGAGTTGTATAAAGATTTCGAAAATCAGAATTACCAAAAAGTAATTGCCAAAAGCGACGAGTACATAACTATTTATTTTGGCGATGCCATTGTACCTAAATTCGAGTTGTTAAAAGCCACGTCAACAGCTCGTCAAGACGGTTATGATGCTTATAGAGAAGCACTTAACTTTGTAGCACTTAATTATCCCAACTCAAAAGAAGGCAATCAAGCTCAAGAAATAATTAGCACCGTACTTCCAAAATTGGCAGACAAAACATTTTTTGGCGACCAACAAAGCGACAAATGGAAAATAATCTATCCGTTTAACAGTACCGATAAATCTTCAGCCGAAGCATTGAAGCAAAAATTAGACGAAGCCATTGCAAAATATAACCACACCCAAATGCAAACATCTTTAGACTATTACAATCCCGAAAAATGGTTTGTAGTCATTCATGGTCTTAACACACGACTGGGAGGAAAAGGTTTTGCCGAGATGTTAACCGAAAATAAAGACTACAAAATAACATCTAACCATTTTGAAATTTCTACGCCAAATTATGAAATAATTCAAATACATAAAAATCTGGAAGAATACCTTATCGCCGATTTATCAAAAAACAAAACCATTAAAAAAGGAAACACAAATACAGGAGGAAAAAGAGGTCTTAGTGAAGAAGAAGAAAAAAAACGACAAGAAAAAATCAGAAAAGATGTTAAAATGAAAGAAAAGAAAATGAAGGAAATGAATCGCGGTAGGAGGAACCCTTCCGGAGAAAACAAAAGCAATACTCAAAACCAACTTTTTGAAAAGCAACCGAGAGGCAAAAAAGGAAGAGGTTAATTTTTAAAATCCCCAAATCCCCATATAGTATGTTTTCAGACAAAAAAGACAAAAAAAATGTAGAACCGGGAACCGGTCAAAACCGTATTAACGAAGGCACCAAAATTACAGGTGATATTTCATCTAAAGGATTTTTTAGAATCGACGGTAGTATAGAAGGAAACATTAAAACCCCTTCCAAAGTAGTTTTGGGCAAATCCGGTGAAATTATCGGAACCCTAACTTGCGAAAATGCCGATATTGAAGGAACATTTAACGGAAAACTACATGTTACCGGAACCCTAACATTACGGGCTTCTGCAAAAATTGAAGGAGAAGTAATCGTTGAGAAATTAGCAATAGAACCCGGCGCAATCTTTAACGCTACCTGTACCATGCAAGGAGCAGAACAAGAATTAACTACAAACAAAGCCCAACACAACACAAATCCTTATTTGCAACGAAAGCGATCTAAAAAAGCAGTTGCCGACCCTTCATAAAAATGACCAAAAACAAAAATAATTCGGTTAAGCGCTGGGCGGCATTGTCGGCTATAGGGATAGAAATGGGAGCAATTATTTATGTTTTTGTAAAATTAGGAACTTGGCTAGATCAGCAATACAATCCGGGAGGTAAACTATTTACCATTATTTTTACGCTAATAGGGGTAGCCGGATCGCTGTTTCTGGTTCTAAAGCATACCAACCGCTTAAATTCATAAAAAGTGGCTAAAAAATCTATTCGGTTTGTACTTTTAATGTTCGTAATTTTAATAGTTGTTTTTACAATTCATAATAGTATTTTAAATTACTATCAAATCCCCTTGTTTTCAAATCATTTGTTACTATCTTACTTGCTTAACTTTGGACTTGCAATAGCTATTTTGGTGCTAGTGGAAAGAGCAATTAAAAAAAAATCTACCCATTCAGGAATGTTCTTTATAACCGGAAGCGCATTAAAATACTTGGTGTTTTTTATGGTTTTATACCCTTTGTTTATTGAAGACAACACCATTAGCAAGCCCGAGTTCGCTTCCTTTTTTGTGCCTTATACCGTTTGTTTGATTTTAGAAGTAACCTACCTTTCAAAACAACTTAACAGACAGACTTTTTAATACAACAAGAGCTTTTAAAAAAAAGAAGTAAAATTGTTTTTGTTTCAACTAAAGAAGTGTATTTTTGCACCGATTTTAAGGACACCGTTATTTTGTTCTCTTATGTATAAAAAAACTATAGTTAAATTACTGGTCATTTTATTTACAATAACATCCACGTTTGGGTATGCAAATGACAAATCAAAAGAACACAAATCCGAAGGCGATTCTAAAGAATCTCGAAAGCAAATAGTAAAGGAGTTTATTCAACATCACCTTAAAGATACTTACGATTTTGGGATTTACTCGTATAAAGGTGACGATGGTAAGCAACACCACGTTGGGTTTCCACTTCCAGTTATTCTTATCGATAATGGGTTAAAGATATTTTCTTCATCAAAATTCCGGCACGGAGAAGAAGTTGCCGAAATAGATGGAAATTACTACAAACAATTTCACGGAAAAATTTATAAAACCGACGCCAAAGGGATCATTCATTTAGACGAAGAGGGACACACTACCAATGAAAAACCGCTCGATTTTTCAATTACCAAAAATGTGGTAATGATTATGGTTACATTTTTACTAATGTTTTTCTTATTTAGAGGATTGGCTAAAAGCTATGCCACAAACAATGGAATAGCAAAAGGAGCAGGACGTTTTTTTGAACCCATTATTATTTACATACGCGATGAAATAGCTCGACCTAACATTGGTGATGAAAAATATAAAAAATACATGCCGTATTTATTAACCATATTTTTCTTTATTTGGTTTTTAAATATGTTTGGTCTTACGCCTTTTGGTATAAACGTAACCGGAAACATTGCAGTTACGACTGCGCTGGCTGTTTTAACTTTTATAATCACTAATTTTACCGGAACAAAAGATTATTGGAAACATATTTTTGATCCGTTGGGAGACTCAATGCCTTGGTATGGTAAATTACCTATATATATAATATTGGTTCCCATAGAAATACTAGGTGTGTTTATAAAGCCCTTTGCTCTACTTATTCGTTTGTTCGCAAACATGACCGCCGGGCACGTTGTGCTTGGTAGTTTATTAGGGCTAATTTATATTTTTCAACATTGGTTAGGAGGCCCGTTATCATTTGGGTTGTCTTTTGCCATATCGTTAATCGAATTATTAGTAGCATTATTACAAGCGTATATTTTTACCATGCTTTCGGCTTTGTATTTCGGATTTGCTTCCGAAGAGCACGAACATGCCGAAGCACATTAATTTTGAATGTTTAATTTTTAATATATATATTATGACAATTCCAACTATTGTAGGAGCAGGTTTAGCAGTTATCGGTGCCGGTATAGGTATTGGTA
>WFXA01000020.1 GCA_015490835.1 Flavobacteriaceae bacterium
GATATTCCGTTTTGTGGTTCAATTTGTAAAACAGAAGAGGAACTGTGCAACGAAGCAATTGAGATGTACACTCTTCCCGAAAAATGGCAACAAGCTCAAAAAAACGGGTATGATATTGTGCAAAACAGATTTTTAAAACAGATTTTTTTTGAAGCTTTTGGTGCTAGGATAGAAGAACTCATCGGTGATTTAGCAACTCATAGGAATAAAAACTTTATAACTCAAATAGTAAAACACCATACGTTGCAAAGTACTAAGTATTTAAGTAAATGGATAGAAGAAAAAAACAAACATTAATTAGCAACCTCGCTAATAAATTTAATTCGGTAAAGTCGAAGTTCTTCTTCGTCATATTCGCCGTCAAATTCTTTTAAAGCTTCTTCTATATCATCTGTTTCGGCTTCTAAGAAGTACTCATGAATTTCTTCTTGTTGGTCTTCATCCAGTAGTTCGTCAATGCAATACGAAATGTTGAGTTTGGTGCCACTGTAAACAATGCTTTCCATTTCTTTAATAAATTCGTTCATTTCTAATCCTTTGGCTTTTGCAATATCTTGAAGCTGAAGTTTTCTATCTACATTTTGAATGATGTACAGTTTTAAAGCACTATTCGTTCCGGTAGATTTTACAATAAAATCATCGGGGCGTATAATATCATTTTCTTCTACATATTTTTCGATAAGCGAAACAAAAGAGGCTCCGTATTTTTTTGCTTTACCTTCACCAACACCGTGAACGTTAGAAAGTTCTTTAAGTGTAATAGGATATTTTAAAGCCATATCTTCTAACGATGGATCTTGAAATATTACAAAAGGAGGTAAATTAAGTTTGTCTGCTACTTTTTTTCTTTCGGCTTTAAGAAGTTTAAATAATGTTTGATCTGCTACATTACCGCCTTTTTGGTTTACGATAATAGCATCATCATTAGCTTCTTTAAACGAATGATCTTCAGTCATTAAAAAAGACTCGGGTTTTTCTAAATACTGTTTTCCGGCATTGGTTATTTTTACAATTCCGTAGGTTTCTATGTCTTTTCTTAATAGCCCGGCAACTAATAATTGCCTTAGTAATGCCATCCAATACTCTGCTTCGTGGTCTTTACCGATGCCAAAATAAGGTTGCGTGTCTGTTCGGTGCGATTTAATTAGTGCATTTACCTTTCCGGTTAAAACGTTTACTACTTCTTTCGATTTGTATTGCTGATTTGTTTTGGTGATAACCGTAAGCAATTTAACTACCTCTTTTTGGGCTTCGTGTTTCTTTTTAGGGAAACGCATATTATCATCCATATCGCCACCTTCACCTGTTTGGTTGTCAAATTCTTCACCAAAATAGTGCAAAATAAATTTTCTGCGGGAGATAGATGTTTCGGCGTATGCCACCATTTCTTGTAGGAGTGCATGTCCTATTTCTTGTTCGGCAATTGGTTTGCCACTCATAAACTTTTCTAGCTTTTCAATATCTTTATACGAATAAAAAGCCAAGCAATGCCCTTCGCCACCGTCACGACCGGCACGACCTGTTTCTTGGTAGTAGCTTTCGATACTTTTGGGTATGTCGTTGTGTATTACAAAACGTACATCGGGTTTATCTATTCCCATTCCAAAAGCAATGGTTGCAACAACTACATCTACATCTTCCATCAAAAACATGTCTTGATGCTTAATTCGGGTTTTAGAATCCAATCCGGCATGGTAGGGTACTGCTTTTAATCCGTTTACCTGTAGTGTTTGGGCGAGTTCTTCAACTCGTTTACGGCTTAAACAATAAATAATACCACTTTTTCCTTCGTTTTGTTTTACAAATCTTATTATATCGGCATCTACATTTTTGGTTTTAGGACGAACTTCATAATAGAGATTCGGTCTGTTAAAAGATGCTTTAAAAGTATTTGCATTCTGCATTCCTAAATTTTTCAGAATATCTTCTTGAACTTTAGGAGTTGCTGTTGCCGTAAGACCTACTATTGGAATGTTTTCGCCAATACGTTCAATTATTTTTCTTAAATTTCGGTATTCGGGTCTAAAATCGTGCCCCCATTCGCTAATGCAATGTGCTTCATCTATCGCAACAAATGAAATAGGTACACTTTGCAAAAAGGCTACATTTTCATCTTTTGTAAGGGATTCGGGCGCAACATATAACAATTTTGTTTTTCCGTCTACAATATCTTGTTTTACCTGTTTTATTTCGGTTTTGTTTAAGGAAGAATTTAAAACGTGTGCAATTCCTTTTTCAGAAGAAATGGCTCGCAATGCATCTACTTGATTTTTCATTAAAGCAATTAAAGGGGATACGACGATTGCTGTTCCGTTTTGCATTAATGCGGGAAGTTGAAAACATAACGATTTTCCGCCTCCGGTGGGCATTATTACAAAAGTATTTTTTTTGTCGAGAACACTTTTTATTACTTCTTCTTGAAGCCCTTTAAAGGTGGAAAATCCAAAATACTTTTTCAGAGCTGCGTAAATATCGGTTTCGGTGTATGTATCTGTCATAGTCTATTAAAAGGTGGTGAAAATTAAATTGTATTAAAAGGGGAACAATTATAATTTTGCAACCTATATCATAAAACGGTATCTTATTACTATCTTGCCAACGAAAATAAACAAATTTGTTTTGTTGACAATCTAAAGATACAAATTTTTAAGAGAGTTGCAAATTAATAAAATTTAAATGTTGAGTCAAAAAGAAAAAATATTACAAACTGCAGTTAAAACAATAGAAACCGAAAGCAAAGCCATCGCTAATTTAATAACTCTTTTAGATGATGAGTTTGCCCAAGCGGTTACTTGTTTATACAACTCAAAAGGAAGAGTGATTCTTACCGGTATTGGAAAAAGTGCAATTATCGCTACAAAAATTGTAGCTACACTTAACTCCACAGGCACACCTGCTGTATTTATGCATGCTGCTGATGCCATTCATGGTGATTTAGGTACAATACAAGATGATGATACCGTTATTTGTGTTTCAAAAAGTGGTGATACTCCCGAAATTAAAGTTTTAGTACCTCTTATAAAGGCTAGAGGGAATACCATTATCGCAATTACTTCTAACAAAACTTCTTTTTTAGGAAAACAAGCAGATTTTGTATTACACGCTTTTGCCGAAAAAGAAGCATGTCCCAACAATTTAGCTCCTACCACAAGTACAACTACTCAATTGGTTATGGGTGATGCTTTGGCTGTTAGCTTATTAGAATTACGAGGTTTTTCAAAAAAAGATTTTGCAAGGTTTCATCCGGGCGGATCTTTAGGGAAAAAATTGTACTTGCGTGTTAGAGATTTAACCATCTTAAACGAAAAACCCCAAGTCTATCCGAATACAAGCGTAAAAGATGTTATTATCGAAATCAGTCATAAAATGCTTGGCGTTACGGCTGTGGTTGAAAACGATAAAATTATAGGTATCATCACCGATGGTGATTTGCGTAGAATGTTAACAAAAGCACCTACCATTAACGGACTTACGGCTAAAGACATTATGTCTGTAAACCCTAAAAAAATAGATAATAATGCAATGGCTGTAAAAGCCATTGAGATGATGGAAAAATATGGGATTACCCAATTGTTAGTTGAAGAAAATGGGAAATATGCTGGTGTGGTGCATATTCATAATTTAACAAAAGAAGGAATTATTTAATGAGGAAGAAAATTGAAAAGAATAAGAACAAAGAAAAAGAGATGTCTTTTTTAGACCATCTCGAAGAGTTGCGCTGGCATCTTATACGCTCTGTTGTTGCGGTACTAATTTTTGCAACCTTGGCATTTTTGGCTAAAGGCTTTATTTTTGATGTTTTAATTTTTGGACCTAAAAATGCAGATTTCCCTACCTATAAATTATTGTGCAACATAGCTCAATCCATTGGATTTAAAGATAGTTTTTGTTTTACAGAGCTTCCGTTTAGGATTCAGAGTCGTACCATGGCAGGACAGTTTTCTGCCCATTTATGGACATCCATTCTTGCAGGATTTATAATTGCATTTCCGTATATTTTATACGAAATGTGGCGTTTTATAAGCCCCGGATTAAAGCAAAAAGAACGAAGTTCGTCACGAGGATTTATTATTATTGCATCTCTTTTATTTTTTATTGGCGTACTTTTTGGATACTATATCGTAACACCCTTGTCTATTAATTTTTTAGGTTCGTACCAAGTTAGTAATGCAGTACATAACGATTTTGATTTAAGTAGTTATATTGGCTTAGTAAGAGCTTCGGTATTAGCAAGCGGATTAATTTTTGAGCTTCCTATTTTAATTTATTTTTTAACCAAGATAGGATTGGTAACACCTCAATATTTAAAGAAATACCGAAAATTTGCATTGGTTATTGTGTTAACAATTTCGGCAGTAATAACTCCTCCCGATATTGCCAGTCAGGTAATTGTAGCAATACCTATTTTAATTTTATACGAAGTGAGTATCTTTATCTCAAAAATTGTAATAAAAAAAGAACAAAAAAAACAAAAACAAAATGCCAAATCAGGTTGAAGAATTTAATTCCTATCGTTCTAAAATGAATGATAAAATCTTAGCGTAAAACAATAAGATTATAAAACGCATGTTTAACTTAGATACCAATGCATTTACCGAAGGTGCATTGTCTAAAAAAAACAAAGAGTTGTTAGGGTTAGGAAATTCGTTGGTTTTGCGGTGAGATGATTGTATTAAATACCATATAGAAACCTATTATAAATTAAAAATATCCAAGGAAGAAGTAGTAGAAGCAATGAGTATTTCACTGCTAATTGGCGGAACTATTGTAATACCGCAGCTAAGGAGAGCCTTTGAATATTGGGAAGCATTAGAAATTAACAATAAGTAAAAAACCATGAAACGTCCATAACTAAATTATTATTAAAATACCAAAGGGAATGGTAATTTAGTTATGGTAAGTTCCATGTAACCTATAAAAAACAATAAAATAAACACATGAAATTAAAAGCCGAAAATCTTATAAAATCCTATAAAGGTCGAAAAGTGGTAAAGGGAATCACTCTGGAAGTAAATCAAGGTGAAATCGTAGGATTACTGGGACCTAATGGTGCCGGAAAAACCACTTCGTTTTATATGATTGTAGGTTTGATAAAACCCAACGGAGGAAAAATATTTTTAGACAATACAAACATAACCAAGTATCCTATGTATAAACGCGCTCAAAACGGAATAGGTTACCTGGCACAAGAAGCTTCGGTTTTTAGAAAATTAAGCGTTGAAGAAAATATATTAAGCGTGTTACAACTCACCAGACTTTCTAAAAAAGAACAACATGATAAAATGGAAACCTTAATCGAAGAATTTGGTTTGGGACATATTAGAAAAAACAGAGGCGATTTGTTAAGCGGAGGCGAAAGACGTCGTACCGAAATTGCCCGAGCGCTGGCAACCGACCCGCATTTTATTTTATTAGACGAACCCTTTGCAGGTGTCGATCCGGTTGCTGTAGAAGATATTCAACGTATTGTTGCAAAATTGGTTACCAAAAACATCGGTATTCTTATTACAGATCATAACGTACAAGAGACACTAGCCATTACCGATAGAACCTATCTAATGTTTGAAGGAAGTATTTTAAAACACGGTATTCCTGAAGAGCTGGCAGAAGACGAAATGGTACGTAAAGTGTATTTAGGTCAAAATTTTGAACTTAGAAAGAAGAAACTAACATTTTAAGTTTTCAAATGTAGTGATTTTTAATTTTATATTTGTGGTGCGAGGAACACCCAAAGTGTATGTCTTTCAAAAATCGTTTAATTATAAAAATTGATTTTATAGACTAAATTTCTTACTCGTATCTAAGACTTTCAATGGGATCCAATTTAGCTGCTTTTGATGCCGGATAAGAACCGGCAACAACTGCTATAAGGAATGTAATAATTGTAGCTGCAAACATAGGAAACCAAGGGAATGAAAATTCAAAATCGAGTACTTTTGCAAAGATAAAACCTGTTAAAATACCCAAAAATATACCCAACAGCGCTCCAAATTGTCCAATGACAATAGTTTCAATAAAAAACTGCATCGCAATTGTTCCGTTTTTAGCACCTAATGCTTTTCTAACTCCTATTTCGCGGGTTCGTTCGGTTACAGAAACAAGCATAATATTCATCAATGCAATAGAAGAACCAAGCAGTGTAATAATGCTTATAATCCACGCAGCAACTTCAAGGTATCCCATAATATTATTAATACGATTAATAAGATCATCGCTTCTGGACATTCCAAAATTGTTTTTTTCAACAGGACTTAATTTTCTAATATTTCTAAAAACAACTATCGCTTCATCCTGTGCTGCATTAAGAAATTCTTTTTTTTCTACTTTTATGCTTAATGTGTAATTAATGTTAGGATTGGTATAAATGCTTCGGGCAACCTGTATGGGGATATACACTTGTAGATCGCGGTTATTTCCAAATGAAGATCCTTTAGACTCTAATAAACCAATAACTTTAAACTTAACACCCCGAATACTAATAATCTTACCTAATGGATTTTGGTTTTTAAAGATTCCTTTTTCAAAATCTGAACCCAATATGCATACTTTGTTATTATTTTGAATATCAAAAACGGTAAAATTTCTGCCTCTTTCTACGGCTATCCCTGCATTGTCTAAAAAATATTCATTAACACCCATAACCGGAATCTCGGGGTCTGTTTTTTCATTTTCATATCGTAATTCGGCATTACGAGTTCCTGTAAACGAAACAGAAACGGTTGTTCCTGGAAAATGATATTTTTCAATAAATTCTCTAATATTTTGGTAGCTAATAATAGGATTTATTTTCTTACGCTCACTTCTTCCGTGTCGCTGTATTTCAAAATCATATCGTTGAATATTAAAAGTATTACTTCCCATAGATGAAAACGTACCCGAAATATTATTTTCAAAACCTTTAATTACACTTAATATACCAACTAACGCCCAAATCCCAATTCCAATAATAACTACGGTTAAGATGGTTCTAAGTAACTGACTTTTAATAGAATCTACAGCAATTCTGATATTTTCTTTAAGCAATGAAAACATAAATGATACAGCAAGGGTTTATCATAAGACTACTTACAGGGGATAAAGTTACCATAATTTTAAAATAAGTTAGATATTTGTTGATTGAAAGATTGAAACATTCAGAAACAGTTACGATTTTATATTTCTAAAACAATAAGACCAAAACATGGCGCAAAAACCAACTATTGCTAAAGGCACTCGTGATTTTTCGGATAGAGAAGTAGCGAAAAGAAATTTTATTATAGATACCATAAAAAAGAGTTTTTTGCTTTATGGTTATCAACCAATTGAAACACCTTCATTTGAAAAAAGTGAAACATTGATGGGAAAATACGGTGATGAAGGAGATCGATTGATTTTTAAAATTTTGAATAGTGGCGATTATTTAAAAAAAGTGAATGATGAAATTCTTTCCGAAAAAAATAGTTCAAAACTAACTCCTTTTATTTCTGAAAAAGCTTTGCGCTACGATCTTACCGTACCGTTTGCAAGGTATGTTGTACAGCATCAAAACGATTTGGTTTTTCCGTTTAAGCGATATCAAATTCAACCCGTTTGGCGTGCAGACAGACCTCAAAAAGGGCGTTTTAGAGAATTTTATCAATGCGATGCAGATGTTGTTGGGTCGCAATCGTTATGGCTAGAAGTAGAATTGGTACAATTATATGATGATGTTTTTACAAACCTTAATTTAAAAGGTGTAACCATAAAAATTAATAATCGAAAAATTTTGTCGGGTATAGCACAAGTAATTGGTGCCGAAGATAAATTAATAGATTTTACCATTGCCTTAGATAAACTTGATAAAATAGGGAAGGAGGGAGTTTGTAAAGAAATGCTTCAACGAGGTATTTCGTCTGAAGCCATCGAAAAGATTGAACCTTTATTTGAAGCATCAGGAACTTCTTCAGAAAAAATCATATTACTTAAAAACTTGCTAAAAGATTCAGAAGAAGGACTAAAAGGTGTTGAGGAACTGGAATTTATTATCTCTTCGGTAGAAAATATGGGATTGCAATCGGCTAATTTGGAAGTAGCTATTACCCTAGCTCGCGGACTTAATTATTACACCGGTGCTATTTTTGAAGTAACCGCTCCTAAGGGTGTTGAGATGGGAAGTATAGGAGGTGGAGGAAGATATGATAATTTAACATCTATTTTTGGATTAAAAAATATGAGTGGTGTAGGTATATCGTTTGGTTTGGATAGAATTTACTTGGTAATGGAGCAACTCAATATTTTTCCTGAAACTATTGTACAAAACACCAAAGCCTTATTTATAAATTTTGGAACAACCGAAGCCTTATACGCTTTACAGACTATTAAAAAATTACGACAAGCAGGTGTTATAAGTGAGTTATACCCTGATGCTGTAAAAATGGGAAAACAAATGAGCTACGCAAACAAACGCGATATTGAATTTACTGTATTAACCGGAAAAACAGAAGTTAAAAATAAAACTTTTACTGTTAAAAACATGAAAACAGGAGCGCAACAAACTCTTGATTTTGAGGAGTTGAAAAAAACTTTGCAATAAAATTTATAGTCTCCCTTGTAACAAAGTAATTTGTTAGTATCTTTGCGCTCTGAAAATAAATTGGCGAGGTAGCTCAGCAGGTTAGAGCGTCGGATTCATAACCCGGAGGTCGCGAGTTCAAGTCTCGCTCTCGCTACAAAACCTTTTTAAACAGAGGGTTTTTACTTTTATTAGGAGTTATGTTGTCCGGATTCATATCCGCCAAAGGCGGACGCGAGCCTGTCTGCCTGTGCATACAGGTAGATTCAAGTCTCGCTCTCGCTACAAAACAAAACATTTTTAAACAGAGGGTTTTTACTTTTATTAGGAGTTATGTTGTTCGGATTCATATCCGCCAAAGGCGGATGCGAGCCTGTCTGCCTGTGCATACAGGTAGATTCAAGTCTCGCTCTCGCTACAAAACAAAACCTTTTTAAACAGAGGGTTTTTACTTTTATTAGGAGTTATGTTGTTCGGATTCATATCCGCCAAAGGCGGACGCGAGCCTGTCTGCCTGTGCATACAGGTAGATTCAAGTCTCGCTCTCGCTACAAAACAAAACATTTTTAAACAGAGGGTTTTTCGGATTTTAAAAGCGTTTTTTATGAATAATAAGTATCAAAAAACGCTAAACGTACCTAAAAAATACTACTTTATAAAAGTTGATAAATATCAGTTATAAAAAAAAAGAGGTTACCTTTTTTGGTAGCCTCTTAGGTTATTATAAATCTATTAAAAACTACAACAGTTTTTCTTAGACT
>WFXA01000021.1 GCA_015490835.1 Flavobacteriaceae bacterium
TTGCTACTTTACCTTAAAGTTTTTATAATGGGAAATAATAAAGAAAAATCTGTTTATCAAGAGTGGAAAAATTTTGAATTAAAACATTATAATTGTAGGATTTTTCTTAAAAGAGAAGACTTATTACACCCGTTTATTTCCGGTAATAAGTATAGAAAATTAAAATACAATCTTGTTGAAGCCGTTTCTCAGAAAAAAAAGACTCTACTCACTTTTGGAGGAGCCTATTCCAATCATATTGCTGCAACTGCTTATGCCGGTAAAGAGTATGGTTTTAACACTATTGGAGTAATTCGAGGCGAGGAATTAAAAAAGAAACGATTAAATCCTACTTTAAAATTTGCACAAGATTGTGGTATGCAATTTTATTATGTTGATAGAGAATCCTATAGAAATAAATATTCTGAAAATTTCTTAGATGCGTTAAACCAACAATATGATGATTTTTATTTACTCCCAGAAGGTGGAACAAACTCATTGGCTGTTAAAGGATGTGAAGAAATACTTACTAACGAAGATAGGCAATTTGATTATGTGTGTACAGCTGTTGGTACCGGAGGAACATTAGCCGGTTTGGTAAAATCGTCTGGAGCTAAGCAAACAATAATAGGATTTTCTGCCTTAAAAGGAACGTTTCAAACTACAGAAGTAGAAAAATATACTTCAAAAAACAATTTTTTTATTACCGATGCATATTGTTTTGGTGGTTATGCTAAAATAAATGAGCATCTTATTCATTTTATAAATAAATTTAAAGATGAAACCAAAATACCTTTAGATCCTATTTATACCGGAAAAATGATGTTTGGAATTATAGATATGTTAAAAACAGGAATAATACCCAAGAATAGTCGTATTTTAGCAGTTCATACGGGAGGTTTACAAGGAATTCCCGGAATGAACCAAAAAATTAGTAAAATGAATAATCCCCCTATTCCCTTAATAAAGTAGAGTTATGCGATTAAAAACAGTAGTTATTTTTTCTCTTAGTGTTTTGTTACTTGTAAGTTGTAAATCTAAAAAACGTGTAACAACTTCCAAAAAACAACGAAAACAAACTGAGATTATTTCTAAAAAGAACTTACCTAAAGAAGAGGAAACGGTTTTTACTCCTACAACACCACCAAAAAATGCTTCGTACCAAGAAATAGTAGCAAATTATATTACTAATTATAAGAATATTGCTATGCAAGAAATGGTAGATTTTGGCATTCCTGCCAGTATTACTTTGGCACAAGGAATTTTAGAAAGCGGAGCGGGAAAAGGAAAACTAACCCTAAAATCCAATAATCATTTTGGAATTAAATGCCACAAAGGTTGGCAGGGCGAGCGTGTTTATCATGATGATGATAAACGGCAAGAATGTTTTAGAAAATACAAAGACCCTCGAAATTCGTTTAAAGACCACTCTTTGTTTTTAGTCAATAGAAGCAGGTATAAAAATCTTTTTAATTTAAAGAAAAGCGATTATAAAGGGTGGGCAAAAGGATTGCGTAAAGCCGGTTACGCCACAGACCCCAAATATCCTCAAAAACTTATTTCTATTATTGAAAAATATAAATTGGATAAATATGACAAGCAAGTATTGGGTGAAAAATATACACAAAATAGAGAAAGTACAACTTCAAAGACCTATACTGTAAAGAAAGGGGATACTCTTTATAGTATTTCAAAGCGGTATAATCTTAGCGTAGATGAATTAAAACGAATAAATAATTTACCCGATAATACCATTTCTGTCGGACAGAAATTAAAAATTAAATAATATGCAGAACAGTCGGTCATTAACAGAAGCACAAAAAGTACTATTTGGTAAGTATTAATATCTCTACTTTATGAGCTACCAATTGCTAAAACTAATACATATTTTAAGTGCAACGCTTATGATTGGCACAGGCTTTGGAAGTGCATTTTATCTCTTTTTTCATTACAAAAAATCTCAATTTTCTACAGTAAAAGATGTGCTAAATACAGTAATAATTACCGACATGATTTTTACAACACCTTCGGTGATTATTCAACTTATAACCGGAATTCTTCTGTCAAATAGATTGGGACTTACCTATTCTAATTGGTTTTGGATTGTATTGTTGGTTAGTTTAATTGTATTTGTATTATGGATTCGAGCAGCTTTTATTCAAGTTAAATTAAAAAAAATGATTCGTGATAAAAATGAATTTCCCAAAGCATTTCATCGCTGGATGAGCGTATGGTTTTATCTTGGAATACCATCCTTTTTAGGAGCAATATTTTTATATTATTTAATGGTCTATAAAACTTTTTTTTAATATAATAATGAGTATAAACTTTTTTAAACATAGCAGATTCAACAAGCAAATGCAACATTATGAAAAAATAAGTCTTTCAGAATCTTAAAGTTTAAGTTCTTCCTTGATCTTCTGTTAATTTTATATTGAACTTGCTTTATAAATTCATCGTTAAATTTTTGACTGTTTTGGAATGTATTGTCTGATTAATTTATTTGAGTATTCACTCATACCTATTTCTCAGGAGCTATTTGGGTGCGCAAAAAAGAATTGAGTTTGTAATTTTTGAGCAATAAACTAATGTTTAGCAAACTCAGCTCCGTTGTCGCTTGTAATTGATTTCACTCATCTTTATAAGGTAAAAGTCATCGATGATAGTATCTGCTATATTTTGAGCATTTTTTAATTG
>WFXA01000022.1 GCA_015490835.1 Flavobacteriaceae bacterium
AAATTAAATTTATTTTATTTTGCAAGATAGAACTGAAATATGCTATTATTTCATTAAACATTATTTATAGTATTTATTGAAAGAATACTAATATTATTGATTTTATTAAGTAAATATTAAATTATTTTAATTTTAACTTTAGTATTATATATGTTTAAATTTATAAAAGTTTGTGTATGATTTGATTAATAATTATGGTAGCAATTACAAACTTAGGTAAAAATACATTATCGGCAAAATTGAGAACAATTTTGCCAAAATGTGACCGAATAGATGCAATTGTCGGATATTTTTATTTTTCCGGTTTTCAAGAAATTTATAAGGAATTGCAAGACAAGCGAATTCGTATTTTAGTTGGAATGAATATTGATGAAAAGATTTTAAAACAGATTGCAAATTTAAAGGAATTAAATTTTGATGACCCTCTGATATCGCAAGGTTCGGTTTCACGTTCTGGTGCATTTGAGGAATATATTAAAAACTTTGCAATTATTTTTAACGATACAGATGAGTTTGATAATGAAGAATCCATTAGGGCATTTAAGGTATTTTTAAATAAAATTAAAGATGGAACCTTGGAAATAAAAAAAACACCCGAACCAAACCATGCCAAAAACTATATCTTTCATTTTAAGCCGGAGTATCAAAATAATGGAGAGACTCCTGGTGTGGTTATCGTTGGATCCAGTAATTTATCTCTTGCAGGGCTGGAAGGGCAAAAAGAGCGGAACCGTCTTTTAGAGGAGAAGCATTATTACGAGGAAGACGTACAAAACTTTGAGCGTGAATGGAATAACCCAGACAACATTCTTATTACCGATATCTCTGTGGCTGATTACTTTATCAAAGAGCTTAAAAAGAAGATTTGGTTATATCAATTGCCGGATCCTCTTTTGCTTTACTATCGTGTTTTGGATGAATATTTTTCCATTGAGGAAATAGAGGGTGTCAAAATGCCGAGTGAAATTACCGGTGGTAAGTTTACCGACTTAAAATATCAGCGTGATGCAATTGAGATGGGTATTGATCGCATCAAGCGTTTTGGTGGTGTGATTGTAGCAGATGTGGTGGGATTGGGTAAATCTATCATAGCTTCTACAATTGCACATAATCTCGGTATGAGGGCGATTATCATCGCCCCTCCACATCTTAAAACACAATGGGAAGATTACCGTGCCGAATTTCAGTTTGATGCTTTTGTATATAGTACTGGGAAAATAGCCGAAGCATTAAAGCGACATGGTAATACAAAACAAAAATTGTTAATTATTCTCGATGAGGCGCACAAACATCGCAATGAAGATACTGAAAATTATAAGCTCTTGCACCAGCTCTGTGCCGGCAATAATGTTATGGCACTTTCCGCTACACCATTTAACAATGATCCAAAAGATATCTATGCGCTTATTAAACTTTTTACCACGCCAGGTAAGTCAACTATTAAGACAGTGGAAAATCTTAGTATCTCATTTAACGAGCTGTTCACGCGTTACAAGAAAGCTCGTCGTGACTTGCGTAATGTTTCCTCTGGGAAGGAGCTGGAAAATATAAATAGGGAGATGCGTGCTATTGCTGATACTCTGCGGATGATGATTGAACCGCTGGTGATTCGTCGTTCAAGGCTTGATTTAGCGGAGATAGATGATTATCGGGAAGATTTAGAACGACAGAATATTGAATTTGCGGATGTGGAGGAGCCGAAATCTTTGGAGTATGATCTGGGAGATTTAACTGGGCTGTATCTTGATACACTGGAACAAATTTCTCCGGAAGATGAAATACCAAAAGGTCAGACTTTTGATGGTGTGCGTTATAAGCCGGCTTCATACATCAAAGGAGATTCCAAGTTTATTGAAAAATTATGGCAGGAGGCAGAAGGAGATGAGGAAGAAGCAAAGAGCGCCAAACAAAAATTACAACAAATTACCCAAGCACAGATAAACGTGGCTAAGTTTATGCGACGTTTGCTTGTGCGTCGTTTTGAGAGTTCGGTTGATGCTTTTCGAATCTCTCTAGATAATATGATTAACTCATCTCAGTTAATGCTGGATTGGTACCTAAAACACGGAGAAGTGCCGATTTACAAGAAGGGTGACTTACCGTCTCCGGAGGATTTGAAAAATATGGAGCCGGATGAAGCAAAAGCAACACTTGATAATCTTGAAGGTAAGGGGCTCATACGCGTCCCCGCAACCGAGATTAACCCAAAGTTTAAAGCTGACTTAGAGGCAGATATACAACTCTTGCAAGAGATTAAGCAAAAATGGGAAGGTGTTGCTGATCCCAAATTTGAACATTTTGTGGAGCAGTTGCGTGCCTTACTCAAGGAAAATAAGAAACGCAAGATTATCGCATTTACCGAGTTTGCTGATACGGCTGAATATGTTTACAGAAGGATATGTGTGGAACATGGAGACATGAGGGTGTTTAAATACACTGCCGCTGATGCCGGTGAGCGAAATAAGCAAATCATCAAAGAAAACTTTGATGCCGGGCTGGATGAAAAATTACAAAAAGACGATTTTGATATTTTGATTGCTACAGATGCAATTTCTGAAGGGTTTAACCTGCATCGTGCTGGTGTGATTATTAACTATGATATTCCCTACAACCCTACGCGAGTAATTCAGCGAGTGGGGCGTATCAACCGTATCAATAAAAAAGTTTTTGACGAATTGTACATTTTTAATTTCTTTCCAACTTTTACCGGCGAGATGGAAGTTAAAACCAAAACCATCGCGGTATTTAAGAAAAAAATCATAGACGCTTTACTTGGTGATGACACAAAAATATTTACCGAGGATGAAGAACTGCAAAACTTTTTTGCCAAGCAGTATAAAGAAGAAAAAGATAGACATGATGGTAGAACATGGGATTCCAAATATCGTAATGATTGGCATAAAATCAGGCATAATGAAGAAATAATGAAACAGGTACGCGCTATTCCGCATCGCGTGCGCATTGCCAGAAAATCAAATGTAGAAGGTGTTTTAGTGTTTGCCAAAAAGGGTGATAGTTTTGTCTTTGCTTTTGGTAAGACTCCAGGGGAAGTGGAAATTATTTCACCAGAAGTGGCACTCGAGCTTTTTAATGGTGAAATTGATAAAAACGAAAAAGCTGCTGAGACTGATATGAATTTTGACCCAATATATCAAGTCGTTAAGCGTCATATTTTTAAAGACAATACCATTGCGCCGACAAAGACGAGTAAAAACAGGCAAGAGGCGCTTGGAAAGGTGCGTCTTCTTGGGCAGAGTTTTGCTCCCGCACGTGAATATGCCAAAGATGTAGAAAAAATAATCAAGGAATTGGACGCTCTGCCGGTGGCGACGTTGAAAGATATAACAAAACTTGAGATTAAAAAAGACCCAGAGGCGGCATTTGAGGAAATGCAAAAACTTGTCTCGCGTGAATACATTGAAAAACTATTGATAACGGCTGACCGCGCGGGAGAAAATGGCCAACTAGTGCTGTTGTCCGAAGAGCTTATTAAACAATAAATATGTCGGAAATAGAACCAACATTTTTTCAAGAACCATATCAAAGAGAAAAATTTTTGACCTTTTTGGTGTCGTTTTTGCCTGAAGATTTTTCTATTAAAGAAGAAGATTTTTATAAACCTGATAAATACAAAACCATCACTGATTCTTATCGTATCGGTCAAGTTCCAAGCTTGGATTTAAGTGTTATTGAAATTACACATAATACCAAAGATGCACGTATTGCGATCGCTACCGATGCTTTTAAATTAATGGCGGACAATTGGATACATCGGGCTTTGATTATATTTAAAAATGACACAGACAATTACCGTTTTTCGTACCTTACTATTAAACTTGACGAAAACAGTAAAGGAAAAGTTGTACATACTTACTCAAATCCGCGTCGTTATTCTTTTTTCTTGGGGGCGGATGCAAAAATAAACACTCCATATCAACAACTTATTAAAAGTGGAAGGGTAAAAGATATAGACGATCTCCAGAATCGCTTTTCTCTTGAAGTAGTTAATAAAGAATTTTATAAACAGCTTGTCGGGTTCTTTAATGAATTGGTGAAAAAAGAGACAGGCGCGATGCAACTTCCCGAAGAGCAGAACGATGATGTTCGCAAGCATTTTGTGGTGCGTCTCATAGGACGAATCATCTTCACTTGGTTTTTGAAACAAAAGTCCTCGCCCAAAGGGCAATTGGTGCCGGATGAAATTCTTTCATCAAAGGCGGTAGCTGCAGAAAAATATGTTGGTGGATATTATCATGATCGTTTAGAGCGACTCTTCTTTGAGCTTTTAAATACACCGATTGATAGACGAAATTTACGCAATGATTTGTTTGACCTTGTTCCATACCTTAACGGAGGACTTTTTTCACCACATAGCGATGATTTTTATAAACTCAATCAAAATACCGGCTATTCCGAATACCTCAATACCCTTAAAATTTCCGATGATTGGTTTGCTCGTTTTTTTGAATTTTTAGAGACGTATAACTTTACCATTGATGAAAACACCGCTTTTGATCAAGATCTTTCCATTGACCCGGAAATGCTTGGCCGTATTTTTGAAAATCTCTTGGCTGAAATTGATGAGGATACCGGCGAAAGTGCCCGGAAGGCAACCGGAAGCTTTTATACACCGCGCGAGATTGTAGAATATATGGTGGATGAGTCGCTTTTAGCATATTTTAAAGAAAAAACAGATATCGCTGAGGATAAATTAAAAGCACTCATTAGTTACGACCGTGATGATGACAAAGAACACCCCTTGGAAGATGGTGATAAAAGAAAAATTATTGATGCAGTGGCGGAATTAAAAACTCTGGATCCGGCATGCGGTTCTGGGGCTTTCCCAATCGGAATGTTACAGAAACTTGTTTATATTTTATATGTGGTGGATGAAGAAGGTGTTTTATGGCGAGCAAAACGGCTTGAGAATGTGGCGCCGATTTACCGGCAAAGCATAGAGGCGGAGTTTGACTCACAAACAAAAAACTATATCCGTAAAATAGAGCTGATTGAAAAATCAATTTATGGTGTTGACATACAGCCGATTGCCACAGAAGTTGCTCGCTTGCGGACATTCCTTACACTCATTGTTGACGAAGAAATAAACGACAACAAAGAAAATCGTGGCATCAAACCGTTGCCGAATCTGGAATTTAAATTTGTCTCCGCCAACACTTTGATTCCACTACCAGAGAGCAATAGCCAGACTTTATTTGATGACAAAGAAGGGATTAAAAAACTTTCGGAAATTATGGCAGAATACTTTAGCAGTAGAGACAAAGAATCAGTAAAAGTAAAATTCCAGCAAGTCCAGAAACAAATATTCCAACACATGATTCAAATCGGCCACGCAGCTGACCTAACTCAAAAACTTGCAACATGGGACCCATTTTCTGACGAAAGTGTGGGTTGGTTTGACCCCAAATGGATGTTTGGTGTTGAGGATGGTTTTGATATTGTCATCGGCAATCCGCCGTATGTGAGTTTGGAAAAAATAAAGGAAAATAAAGATATATATAAAGAGTATTACAGTGTCTTTGCGCCTCGTGGAGATTTGTATACTCTCTTTTACGAAAGGGGGCTGCAACTTGCCAGAAATAACGGCTATTTAATTTACATAACCTCCAACAAATGGATGCGTGCCGGCTATGGTGAAAAATTACGCGGGTATTTTGCAGAGAAAAACCCACTCAAACTGATTGATTTTGGTGGATTTAAAGTATTTGAAAGCGCCACAGTGGATACAAACATTTTACTGATCCAAAATACGCCAAACCGAAATCACCTGGAAGCTTGCCATTTCAAAAACGACTACAAACGAGGGCAAAGTATTGCTGAGTACTTTGAACAAAATAAAGTTGTTTTAAAAAATTTGAATAGTGATACTTGGTTTATAGGCTCACATGCAGAAATTGCGTTGAAAGAAAAAATCGAGCGCATCGGTACGCCATTAAAAGATTGGGACGTAAAAATTTACCGTGGTATTTTAACGGGTTTTAACGAGGCGTTTATTATTGATGAAGCTGTTAGGTTAAAGCTGATTGCCGAAGATCCTAAAAGTGAAGAGATTATCAAGCCACTTTTGCGTGGGCGTGATATTAAGCGGTATGGATATGAGTGGAAGGGGTTGTATTTGATAAATACTCACAATGGGTATATAGATGAGAATGGGGATAAGGTACCGCCGATAAATGTTAAGGACTATCCAGCGATAAAAAAGTGGTTAGATCAATATTACGAGCGTCTGAAAAAGCGTACTGATAAGGGGGTTACTCCTTACAACTTGCGTGATTGTGCCTATCTCCAAGAATTTGAAAAGGAGAAAATAATGTGGCAGGAAATGGTACAAGAAAATAGTTTCATTTTTGATAATGATGGATTTTTCTGTAATGACACTGCCAGAATAATGACAGGTGAAAATCTTAAATTCTTGCTCGCAATTTTTAATTCAAAATTATTCTTCTTCGCTATTAAACAATTTTACGGTGGTGGTGCGTTAGGAGCTAAAGGGATTAGAATGAAGCACACATTTTTTGAAAAATTCCCAATTCCCGAAATCACTCCTGAAAACGCTGTAATCGCCAAGCAAATAGAGCGTCTCGTGGACAACATCCTCACCGCCAAAGTCCAAAACCCCTCCGTTGACACCTCCACCCTTGAAGATCAGATTGATGAGCTGGTGTTTGAGTTGTATGGGTTGAGCGAGGAACAAAAAGTATTAGTGAAAAACTATGAGTAATTTTTATGATAATCAAATACCCAAACCTGTTGATGAAGAAGATATTAAGATTGACTTATATTATATTGGACTGGAAGAGTTGAATTTAACTGACAAGGATATAAAGAAAATAGCCGAGTTCTTCTTTTACATGTATAGTTGTTTAAATCAGAAAAGAAAGGAAAAGAATATTGCAAAAGATGCATTATCAATGCTAAAGGGAGCTGTTTCAGCATTTGGAACAAAAAAATTCAATAATATTGAATGGCGTGAGCATTGCGCTTCCTCCATTAGAGAGATTTTTCATGGTTTCTCAAATAATGGAGATTGGACACATGACTTCCAAAAAACATTTTTTGAAAATAAAGAAATTCCAGAAAAATTAAAACCACTTATCGAATTTACGAGGTTTTATTATGGTTATTTTAGCGGGATAGACCATCATGAGCCAAACAAGATTCTTGGTAATTTTCAATCGATACTTTTGTGTAAAGGGGAAATTGTTGAAAGGGGGAGTGTAAAATTAGAAGATCATACTAATGATGATTTCACTAAAATTGTGCAAGATTTCTTCTCAACAGTAAAGCAAATAATTTCATTTCTAATAAGTGAAGGGAAATATAGTATAAAAAATTAATTATGAACCAATTAGAAATACATAAAAAAATAGATGAAATCGTAAAAAATAATCCTTCTGATGAAGTGGAGGAGGAGGTTTTAGAAATTGTTAATACAAATTTTGACGCGCGAAATTATTTCTTTTCTCAAGTTGATGAGCGGTGGGTTGAATGGCTTTGGGGGAATGGTTTTTTAGATATTTTAAAGAAACAACCGGAAGATACAACGCGATACAGTTACACAACACCGGAGATAAATTATTTGGTGAAAGTTGCGCCAAAGAAACCAGATTTCGCAGTGGATGAAATTATTTTAAACGGCGGGTTGGCGACCACGAAAGAAAACTTTAATCCGGAGCTTGTAGATAGGATCTTGCGGCTTTGCGCGGAGTTGGATGCAAAGTACATCGTAAAAATTATTCCCAAAATTAAAGAAGAAAATTGGGTTAAGCTTATGGCGCCGTTTGGGCATTGGGGTTTTGAGTATGAAAAAATGTTTGAAGCTCTGTATAAGGCGGGGGAGTTTGATGCGGTAATTGAACTTGCTGGCGTTGTTTTGACCGTGAGAAGCGGTGACGAATTAAGCAAAGATACTTTTGATAAAAATCCTTTTTATATAAGAGATTTCTCGTACACAAAAGTATTTGAATATTTGGAGAAAATAGAAGGTAAGCGTGGAGAGAAAGTGCTGGGATTGTTAACCAGTGTCATAAGAGAAATCGCGAATTTGGGAGAAGATGCCAAAGATTCGGTCTTTGCAAAAGAGGATATATTTTATTTGTGGGATGTAGACTTTTTTAAGGATGAATATACAGAAACAGAGCATAGAAGCTATAAGGATAGCGTGAAAGATTTGATGTTGTTTACCGCTAAGGTTCTAAAAGATTTAATTAAAAAGGAGTGTGATAAAGATGATAAGGGTGGTGTAAAAAAGATTTTTGATGACTATATTGGGGGCTTTGATGATGAGAAAGCAATATTGCCTGATACACGCATGACTTGGCAATTGCGCTTATTTGTATTGAGTTTGTGTCCGGAGGTGTTTAAAGATGAAATCAAAAAATCTTTGTTTAGATTGTTTGATGATGAAAATGAAAAAATAAATTTTGAAGTAAAAGGTGGGGCTGAATATGAGAGGTTACTGAAAAAATGTTTTTTTGTGTTATCTTCAGAAGATCAAAAGCGATACAAGAAAAGAGCTGAGGAGCTATTTATACTTGAGTGTGAAGGAAAAACTGAAGAACAGCAAGAATACAGAAAACATTCCGGCGCTAGAATTTTTTGTTTGATTGGTGAAAAAGAGAAAGCAATGGAAGTTTTTGGAGTAAATTGCGATGAGATTGAAACTGAGCCGAGCACTTCAATTAAAGTGGGTGAGGCAGGTTTTGTAGTTTCGCAATCACCTGTTCCTCAAGAAGAATTTGATAAAAAGACCATTGATGAGATTATAGAGCTTTTGCAGGGTGAATGGACGCCAAAGAAGCTAAATGAACAAAATGAAAATCAAGATTTTCATAGACCACAAAATGCTGAAGGTGTTGGCAATTTAATTGAAAATGGTGTTTTTAATAGATTTGAGAAATTTATAAAAAATGCAGAAAAATTTTTTGATAAAGATAAAATAGATGCGCATTATACTTATGCATTTTTACGTGGCGTACAAGAGGCGCTTAAAAAAGGCAAGAGGGTTGGTAGTGATGATTGGCAAGGGCTCGTAAGTTTGCTGAAAAATCTTGTAGATGCAGGTTTAAAAGGGGGTAAAAGAGAAGAAGGATTTTATGATACATGGCTAGCAAATTGGGAATCTGTTTATCGTGCAACGGCTGATGTTTTGCAGGGGTTGCTAAGTGAAGAGAATAAGGAAATTGTAATTGGTGATTTTGGAAAATATCGGGACGATTTTCTGCACATTTTAGAGGTTTTACTTAACTACGAAGATCCAAAACCAAGTGATGAAGTGTCCGAGACGGCCAAGTCAAAAATTTCAGATGGTGGTGGGGGGAATATGGTAATAAGTGACCCTTATTCAATTGCAATAAATAGTGTGAAGGGAAGAGCTTTTCAAGCATTTTTGATGTTTGTTTATCAGGATGGAAAAGAATTGAAAGGTGAAAAGGTTAAAATTAAAGATGATGTAAAAAGTTTATATGAAGAAATATTAAGCACTGAAAATACAAGGGCGATGATGTTTATGCACGGACATCATTTACCCACATTTTATTTTCGAGATGCAAGTTGGACAAAAGATAAATTAATTTCTTTTGTGTTTGAAAGTAGTAGCGCTGATTTAGCGCTTGCAGGAGCAGAAGGGTATTTATCGCAAAGTTTGTATAAAGAGATGTTTGAAGACGCGCATATTCGGAAATTGTATGAGAAGTGGATTGACCTTAAGGATACACAGTATACCAATGGACAAAAACATTGGAAAAACATAGATGAGGCATTGGCTATCCACCTTGCGCTTGCTTTTATCCATTTTGGATTAGATGTGGATGTAGGGGGAGGATTTAAAGATGATTTGTTAAAGAAGTTTTGGGAAACTGAAAATCCTAATAATAAAACAAGATATCATGAGTTTATATCGTTTATAGGTAGGAGTGTTTTAACAAAAGATCAAGTGAGCGATGAGTGGCTAGAGAAAAATGATATAGATAAAGAGAAGTTCGTTAGGTTTTGGGATTGGGTTCTTGGCAATAAGAAAATTAAAGATCCGGAGATTTTTAGCGGGTTTGGTTTTTGGATAAATCCAGAAAAAGAAATTATAAAAGATGAAATTTTAGCTGTTAAGTTAATTAAAACTCTTGAAAAATCAAAGGGAAGATTTGATTGGGATTATGGATTTATAAGAAGGTTGCCTGTTTTAGCTGATATCGCTCCAGAAGAGACATTAAAAATTATTAAGGCTTATTTACTTGATGAAAATAATAAATTAATAGATTATAAATCAAGGATTCCTATTCACGAAGAAGAGTACAAATCGGCTTTGGAAATAATTTATAATAAAAGTAGCTCGTATAAGCTGCGGGTCATTGATCTTGTTAATGTTTTAATTGAAAAAGGCGGTAGTGCATTTTGGAATTTAAAAAGTATTATAAAGCAAAATGAAAAATAATCTAAAAAATCAAAATAATGTATATGTTTTCATTGATGCATCAAATCTTTGGAGTGCACAAAAATCAAAAGGCAGGTTTTTTGATTTTGAAAAATTAAAAAGTTTTTTAAAACAACAACATAATGCAAAAAGCATAAAAATATTCTACTATACGGCGTATCCTGCAGAAGGAACAAGAGATTATTCATTAGATGGAAAACACAAGTTTTTTACATACCTTCGCAAAGGTCTTGGGGTTGTTGTTCGCAAAAAAGAATTGAAGCGAATTACTGTGCGTTCTGATAAGGGGGATATTATAGAAGAGAAAGGAAACATGGATGTAGAGATGACCATTGACGCTCTTCACTATAAAAATAAATATGATATAGCAGTATTGTTTTCAGGGGATTCGGATTTTCTTGCGCTGGTAACTTATTTGAGAAATAATGGAAAAAATATATATATTTATTCTTCAAAAAATAACATATCAGAAGAATTAAGAACAGGAGGAGATGGATATATTGATGTATTGAAAATTTCAGAAGATATTTGGGGTCGTGAACTACAACACAGAGCAGGGAGAAACAAAGGAGAAAATTCGCCATAAACGAAAAGCAACCCTCCTCGCGGAAGGCTGCCCTTGGATGTAAAACCCTTTCAGTTTATGGCTAAAACTGAAAGACATTCTTAGTATAACAAAATTAATTCTTTAAAGTCAAATGGATTCTTAAAGGATTGTTTTGTGCCAAAATGAAGCTAAAAAATATAAAATTAAAATAAATGATTAGAAGTTATGAAAACAAAAGAAGGATTATGGAAATTAAGCCCAAGTGGATTATATGGGTATACAGAATGCAAATCCTGCTTTTGGGTTGATAATAACTATAAAAAGCAAGGAACATTACCGTTGCTTTTAAATTCTGCTATGGACTCCATACTAAAGCACAGATATGACAAATACAGAAAAAAGAATACATTTCCGCCAGAAGTTAAGGAGCTTGAAAAAGAGGGAATAATGCCATTTACAGACATTGTAAAGCTTGAGGAGTGGAGAGAGAAAATAAATTCTCTTAAAGTTATAAACAAAAAAGTTGGATATGTGCTTGCCGGCAAGATTGATGATGTTTTGCTTGAACCTGACGGAGAAACTTTAATTCCTGCAGACTATAAATCATCTGGTAACGCTCCGGCAGAAGATAAGCAAAAATATTATCGTGATCAGCTGGCGGCATACGGATACATGTTTAAGTGTCATGGATATAAAGTGTCCAGTAGGGCTTACTTGCTTCATTATTTTCCAAAAGACAAAACAAATCCTAATATAAAAGTAGAATTTGTCGGTCATATTGATTTGGTTGATATATCTAAAATAAATATTGAAAGAAAACTTAAAGATATAGTGAAATTATTAAATGGAAAATATCCGGGGCATAATCCAAAATGTAAAAATTGCAGTTATCATGAGGGTAGAGTTAAATATGTTCAATAAAATTTAGTTTGTGATGTTATTGAGGTAGAAAATTTGTTTTAGTAAAAAATATCAATATGACAGTAAAATTATCAAATGATGTGGAATGTCTTTCAAGTGCTAAGCTGAATAAGAGAGTATATATTAATTAAATTTTGTGCGTAGCATCGTGTTATATAACAGATTGGGTTTTGTTTTAGTTAGTTTTGGGTTTTATAAAGGCTGACAAAGCCTATTTTTATATTTGCATCTTTTCCAAAAGCAGGATCGTTCGGGTCGCTAATTTTACAGCCTAGGCAAGAGTTGTTTGTTTAAGTTAGTTTGATTTTTTTTGACATAAAGAGTTTCAAGATACAGTTCTCCTGTTGAGTGTATGTTTGTTTATTGTTTATGATTGGAGAGATAGCAACAAAATTTTAATCAGAGATATAGAAAATATAGCATTTTTTATTTGTTTTTTGTACAAGTATTGCAAAGATTTAGTATTTTATGAGTGTGTTTGTATATTTTTCTCATTTTTTCTATACAAATAATGGCATAAGCTTGGTATTTTTATAAATACCTTTTGGTTAAATTTAAAAATAAGTGTATTATTGAAAAATATATTTATGTAACATTATCTTTGTTTTTCGGTCTTCTTATAATGAGCGAGGCTATTGGACTTGCTCTTTAATTAATAATTAAAGCAAAAACATGAAAAAATTGCGAAATTTTATTTTTGTGTTTGCGTTTGCTTCCTTTGCTTTTTTTGGTGTGGCGGGGAATTTGCAAGCGGCAAAGCCGTCTGATTTTGGCCTTAAAGAAGGCAATCTTATAAGCGCTATATTTTCCGATGATCCTGATGTTTATATTATAAACAACGACGGATACAAGCGCTTGTTTCTTAACGAAGAAATATTTAATTTTTACGGGCATTTGGGAGGGTTTTTCAATGTAAAGCTTGTTCCTCAAGAAGTTGTTGATTCTTTTCCCACATCCGGACTTTTCAGAAACTGTGAAGCGGACGATCCAAGAGTATTTGGCGTTTCTGTTGAAGGCGAGGATACAGGAACTATGAGCTGGATAAATATGACAGCAGAAGAAGCTCTTGCTGAAGATCCAGATTTTTTCAAGAAAGTTTTTTGTGTGAATGATAAAGAATTTAAGTGGTATCCAAAAAAAGGAGAATTTAAATCTTTAAAAAGCGTTCCAAATTATGAGAGGAAAAAGCACAAGATAAAAGAGCTAAAAGAGAAAAAAAGAAAGATAAAAGAACATGCAAATGATGATGACGATGAATTTTACAAAAGAAATTTTAAAAATGTAGGAAAAATACTTTTGTGTCATAAGGATAAAAAAACAATCCGTGTTTCATTGCATGCTTTAAGAGGGCATTTAAGGCACGGTGATGAAATTGGCGCTTGTTTTGGTATAGTTTACGATGATGATGAAGAAGATGAAGACAAAGATGACGACAAAGAAGATAAAAAAGATCACGACAAAAAGCATGATGACGATGATGACAATGATGATAAAAAAGAGCACGAAGATGACTATGATAACACAATAGATACAGTATCTCCTTTAATTTCAAACATTGTTGCCACAAGTACAAAAGACACATCGGTAGATATTAAGTGGGAAACAAACGAAGCTTCAACAAGCAAGGTTTATTATTCAACTTCAACTCCAGTTTTGGCAGTAAGCGCAACAAGTTTTATTGAAGACACCGCTTTGGTAAACTCACATACCATAAATTTGACAGGACTTACAGCATCAACTACTTATTACTTTTTAGTTGAGTCAACCGATACTTCAGGAAACACAGCAAAATCTCAAGAAGGGTCGTTTACCACAAAATAAAAAGCAAAGCCAAACTTCAAAAACCCCCAAGTAGGGGGTTTTTGAAGTTTAATTTAAAAAAGCATACCAAAGTTTAAAAGCTTTTAATTTTTGGTATGAAAAAAGATATAAGTTGCTTGTGAGAGGTTGACACAAAAAATATTATTTATCTTTTGATGATGGGAGTGATTTTGCAAGAGAGTATGCTATTGGCAACATAACAACAATATAAAAAAACCAGTCTCTTGTTGTATGGAGCAGAGGATGAATGTTTTCGTTTAAAAGATTTTTTGAGTGCAAAAGTCCAAGAATAGTTGATGCTATCCAGCCTCCTGCCAGTATGCCTATTATCCAATTTTTTGTGCTATAATTCATTTAGTTGTTTTTAGCAATTTAAGAAAACATTTTATCAAAAAAATTTTTGCAATTCAAAATTTTTTGTGGATAACTAAAATCAATTGTTTAAAATATATATCATTCTTTAGCCTTTTAAT
>WFXA01000023.1 GCA_015490835.1 Flavobacteriaceae bacterium
ACATAAGGCTTTGTCGATTGTACTTTACAATTATTATGTTCTAGTATCAATAACAACTTCTGACTCTCTGTACTTTTTCTCAAACAATAGTAAGATGTCTGCGAAGCTTTTATTGGGGTGCAAATATATTTCTTTTTACCTTTACAGCAAAGTTAGAACTAAAAAAATGAAACAATTACAAAATTATATTAGAGATATTCAAGATTTTCCTAAAAAAGGAGTCATTTTTAAAGACATTACACCACTACTTAACAGCAAACAAGCAACTCAAACTTGTTTAGAAAAATTAATCAAACTTATAGGCAACCAACCTATTGATAAAGTAGTTGGTATCGAGTCTAGAGGATTTTTCTTTGCAACACTTTTAGCTCAAAAAATAGATGCCGGCTTTGTACCTATAAGAAAACCGGGAAAATTACCCTATACCACCATTTCGCAAAAATATGCTCTTGAATACGGCACAGACAGTATTGAAATGCATGTAGATGCCATAAAAAAGGGCGAACGCGTACTTCTTCACGATGACGTTCTTGCAACCGGCGGAACTGCACAGGCTGCTTGTAAACTCATCGAAACATTGGGTGGTAAAATTATTCAATGCAACTTTATTATGACATTGGATTTTTTAAATGGAAAAGAAAAATTAAAAGGCTACAATATTGCTTCGGTTTTAAGCTATTAAGTTACTTTTTAACACCTAAATTTTATAGTATTTAGCACATTTTAACTAGAATAAAATTTACTTTCATTTTTAAATTTACAATTAAAACCATTATTGAAGTCCAAAACACTTTTTTTATTTAAGTTAAATTTTTACTTCAAATAACTATCTTCGCAAAAATTATTATATGGAAATCATTTTAAGCAGTCTTTTCATTTTTTTTGGACTTACTTTATTAGTTGTAGGTGGTGAATTTTTGGTTAGAGCTTCCGTTTCATTATCTTTTAGATTAAATCTTTCTAAAATGGTAATCGGGCTTACCGTTGTATCATTTGCAACCTCTGCCCCTGAGCTTTTAGTAAGCATAAATGCTGCTTTAGATGGATTTTCAGATTTATCTTTAGGAAACGTTATTGGTTCTAATATTGCTAACATAGGCTTGGTGCTTGGCATCACAGCAATAATTTCGACATTACATACCGATAAAGATTTTTTGCGTTTTAATTGGCCCGTAATGATGCTATTATCTATTGCTCTCTATTTTATTCTAAAATCGGGCGGAAAAATAAGCAGAACAGAAGGTTTTGGTCTCACATCCTTTTTAATTATTTATTTATGGATGTTAATTAAAAAAGCCAGACGGCAACAAAAAATAAAGGAACTCACACAGGAAATAGAAGAAATAGATGAGAAACTTGGTGAGTCTTCTGCTGTAAAAATTATAATTTGGCTATTAATAGGAGGGTTTTCATTGTGGGGCGGAAGTGAACTTTTGATAAAAGGGGCGGTTGACATAGCAACACTTTTGGGAGTGAGTGAGCGCGTAATAGCTATTACAATGGTTGCTGTTGGAACTAGTGTCCCCGAATTAGCCGCTTCAGTAATTGCAGCCTTAAAAAAAGAAAAAGCTATTTCATTGGGAAATTTAATAGGATCTAATATTTTTAATATTGCATCGGTTCTGGGCATCACGGCTATTATTCAACCCATTGCTATGAAAAGTCAACAAATACTTACCAATGATATTTTTTGGATGTTAGGTTTTGCTTTTATTTTAATTCCGCTAACATTTTTACCTAAATCATATTCTTTAAATAGGTATAAAGGTGTTATTTTGTTTTTAGGCTATGCCTCTTTTACAGCTACCGCCTTTTTATAACCCCCTTTATTTATTTTATTTGTTAATAAATATTTGATAATTTATTCTATTTACCCCCTATTTTTTTAGGGGGTGTCATAAAAATATTTACTTTTGCCTTGTTTAAAATTAAAATCATTATTATGTCCACATTACGATTTCAAGCGGTAAAAGAAACCTTCAAACGTAAACCTGTATCGGTATCTGAAACCGAAAGACGTTCGAGTTTATTCGGAAAAAATGTTTTCAACAAACAAGCAATGCGTCAATACCTTACTAAAGAATCGTTTAAAAGTGTGATTGATGCCATTGAAAAAGGCTTGAAAATAGATCGAAAAATTGCCGATCAAATTTCAACCGGAATGAAAGAATGGGCAATTAGCAAAGGCGCCACACATTATACCCACTGGTTTCAACCTTTAACAGGAACTACCGCCGAAAAACATGATGCATTTTTTGAAACCTTAGAGGACGGAACCGCAATCGAAAAATTTGGCGGCGGACAATTAGTGCAACAAGAACCTGATGCTTCCAGCTTTCCGAACGGAGGTATTCGCAACACCTTTGAAGCCAGAGGTTACACTGCTTGGGATCCCACTTCGCCTGCATTTATTTACGGCACAACGCTTTGTATCCCTACTGTTTTTGTGGCATACACAGGTGAAGCACTAGACAATAAAACACCTCTTCTTCGTTCTTTGCAAGTACTCGACCAAGCTGCAACAGCGGTAGTAAATTATTTTGATAAAAGTGTTACCAAAACCATTGCAACTTTGGGTTGGGAACAAGAATATTTTTTAATAGACAAATCCCTTGCCAAATCTCGTCCGGATATTACACTCACCGGAAGAACCTTATTAGGGCACGCCTCTGCTAAAGGGCAACAATTAGACGATCATTATTTTGGTTCTATTCCAACACGTGTGCTTAATTATATGCGGGATTTAGAAACCGAATGTATGTTATTGGGAATTCCAGTAAAAACAAGACATAATGAAGTGGCACCCAATCAGTTTGAATTGGCTCCCATCTTTGAAGAAGCAAACCTTGCTGTTGATCACAACTCCTTATTAATGGATATTATGAATAAGGTAGCCGATCGTCATCACTTTAAAGTACTGCTTCACGAAAAACCTTTTGCCGGAATAAACGGAAGCGGAAAACACAACAACTGGTCGTTAAGCACCAATACCGGAGTAAATTTATTAAGCCCGGGAAGCACACCGATGAAAAATCTTCAGTTTTTAACCTTTTTTATAAATACTATTAAAGCGGTTTACGAATACGAAGAACTTGTACGAGCATCGTTTGCCAGTGCAGGTAACGACCACAGGCTGGGAGCTAACGAAGCACCTCCGGCTATTATTTCGGTATTTATAGGTTCGCAACTTACAAATGTACTTAACGAACTCGAAAAAGTCACCAACGGAAAACTTTCACCCGAAGAAAAAACAGACCTAAAACTTAATGTAGTTGGTAAAATTCCTGAAATTCTTCTAGATAATACCGACAGAAACCGAACTTCTCCGTTTGCCTTTACAGGAAATAAATTTGAGCTTCGTGCTGTTGGTTCTTCGGCTAATTGTGCCAACCCAATGACCGTTCTAAACTCCATCGTAGCAAAACAACTTTTAGATTTTAAAGAAAAAGTAGATTCCCTTATCACAGAAAAAAAGATGAAGAAAGACGATGCTATTTTTAACGTATTAAGAGAATATATAAAAGACTCTAAAAAAATTAGATTCGAAGGAGATGGTTACGGAAAAGCCTGGGAAAAAGAAGCCGAAAAAAGAGGTTTAAGCAACAAAAAATCGACACCCGAAGCACTAAAAGCAAAGATTTCTAAAAAAACCATTGCACTTTACGAAGAGCTGGAGATTATGAGTAAGGTAGAAATTGAAGCCCGCTACGAAATAAAAGTGGAGGAATACACAATGCGTATTCAAATAGAAGGGAGGGTATTAGGAGATATTGCCAGAAACCACATAATACCTACCGCAATTAAATACCAAAACCGATTAATAAATAATGTAAAAGGCTTAAAAGATATTTACGGAAAAAATTTCAAGAAATATGCCGGAGAACAGATGGAACTCATCAAGCAAATTTCTAATCATATCGAAAAAATCAATAAAGGAATTACCGAAATGATTAACGAGCGAAAAAAAGCCAATAAAACAGAAGATATTGAAAAACGAGCCGCCTTATACTGTAATAAAGTAAAACCGTTTTTTGAAGAAATTAGGTACCATTGTGATAAATTAGAACTTTTAGTAGACGACGAACTTTGGCCGCTTACCAAATACCGCGAATTACTTTTTACACGATAAAACAATAAAATGCTGAACAACCTGTCTCTTAT
>WFXA01000024.1 GCA_015490835.1 Flavobacteriaceae bacterium
TCTAATTGATTATTTTTTAATTCAAGTTGCGTTCCTCCTTCTTCATGTTCATCATCATGCGCTTCGTTACCATGTGAATCTTTATTTGCAACGGTATTTTGTTGTTCATCGGTAGACGGTTCTCCATTTTTACAGCTTACCAACAGTAGTATAAATAATAATAAAATGGTTGTTTTTAATATATTTTTCATTCTTTTAAGTTTTTCAATGTTATTAAATTAGGATGCATTAGTTTTTATACGCACCTGTTAAGTAATTTATTTCATTTACCGTTTGGTTGTATAAATTTAGTTTGCTTAGGTAATCGCGTTTTATAGTAACTGCTTGTTCGAGTGTAGCAATGTATTCTACATAATTCACTTCGCCTTCTTTGTAGGCTTTGGTAGCCGAAAAAAACAGTTTATCTGCCAATTGCAGTCCTCTTGTTTCGTAATATCGAAGTGAAGCTTTGTATTTTTCAAAATCTTGCTCCAGGCTTTTCAATGAAGCCGAAAGCTGAAGTCGCGTTTGTTCGTAATTGAATTCTGCAATATCCGATTGAATTTTTGCAGCTTTTGTTTTGCTGTTTTGCGACCAAAAAAACAAAGGAACTTTTACACCCACCTGAAAACCGGTAAGATTCTTAATTCCTTCAATTTGCTGATTAAAATAACCGGCAGAAAGATTGGGTAAAAATTGTGCTTTTTCCAGTTTGTATTCACGTTGCGTAACTTGTAATTTATTTTGTTGAAATTGCAACACCGGATTGTCTTCTGCAACCGATACTTCTTCTGTAAACATTATTTTTTTTATCGGTGTATCTAAAACCGTTACTTCTTCTTCTACATTTAACAACAACCGAAGCTGTTCTTGTAGTGTTTCTACATCTAGCATTGCCTCTTGCTTTACAAGTTTTATTTCTTCTCCTTTTGCTTCTGCTGCCATTTTTTCAATAAGGTTTACTTCTCCTGTTTCAAATCTTTTTTTGGCAATCTGTGCAAAGTTTTTATAAGCAAGTTCTAATTCTTCAATTAAAATTAAATTCTCTTTTGCATATTGCAACCCATAATACGTTGCTCTAACTTGTCGTTCTATTTCATTTTTTTGAAGTACTCGTGCTGTTTTACTCAGTGCAATTTTTTCTTTTTGAAGCTTTGCCTGTGTACCATAAACCGTTGGAAATTTAAAATCCTGCGAAATATTCCACTGGTAATCGGTTACAATAGTATTTATTTGCCCTCTTACATAATCTACTGCTGTTTTATCTAAATCTATCGTTGCTCCTTTTAAGGTTTCCTGCTTATTTACTTCAAAATTGGCTGCTTTAGCACTAGGGTTGTTTTTTAAAGCTATCGCAACAGCTTCTTCAACACTAACTTGTTTAACACTTTGTTGTGCGGTTGTTTGTTGTGTTGCTGTAATTGAAAGTGTAATAATAGCAATAAGAGTAGCTAACGATTTATTCATTTTTCCAATTTTTCTGTTTTCCGAACGGCTTTCAACAAAATAATACAAAACGGGTACTACTAATAATGTGAGTAAGGTTGAAGATATTAAACCTCCAATAACCACAGTAGCTAAGGGTCGTTGTACTTCGGCTCCGGCAGAGGCAGATATTGCCATAGGTACAAATCCCATAATTGCGGCAACGGCAGTTAATAAAATAGGGCGTAAACGTTCTTTTGTTGCTAAAATAATGCGTTCTTTTAAGTTGGTATGTCCTTCTAATTTTAGGCTGTTAAATCTGCTAACCAATACCAGCCCGTTTAACACGGCTACTCCAAAGAGCACTACAAAACCAACACCTGCAGAAATACTAAACGGCATACCTCGCAAATACAAGCTAAATATTCCTCCGATTGCCGCCAAGGGTACTGCCATATAAATCATTGTAGCTTGCGATACCGAGTGTAATGCAAAATAAAGCAGAATAAAAATTAAGAATAATGCAATGGGTACCACAATAGATAATCGTTGTTTTGCGCGTTTTAGGTTTTCAAAAGAGCCTCCGTATTCAATAAAATATCCTTCGGGAAGTTGTAGTTCTGCATCGAGTCTTTTTTGTACCTCTTCTACCATAGACTCTACATCGCGTCCTCTAACATTTACTCCTACCGAAACTCTTCGGTAGGTATTGTCTCTGGATATTTGCATAGGTCCCGGTTTGTAGCTTATTTGAGCTAGCTCTTTTAATGGAATCTGGGTGTTTCCACTGGGTAAATCTACAAATAAGTTTCGCAAATCTTCAATAGATTTACGGTAAGTTTCTGAAAACCGAATAACTAAATCGAAGCGTTTTTCACCTTCAAAAATAATTCCGGCATCGGCACCTGCAAAAGCAGCACTTACGTAATTGTTTAATTTATCAACAGTTAACCCGTATTTGGCTAATTTTTCGCGTTGATAAATTACGGTGATTTGCGGTAGTCCGTCTGTGGCTTCGGCGCGCACATCGGCTGCTCCGGGTACTGTTTTAATAATCGAAGCCATTTCTTCGGCTTTGTTAGCAAGGGTTTCTAAATTATTTCCGTAGAGTTTTATAGCAACATCTTCTCTAACTCCGGTAAGTAATTCGTTAAACCGAAGTTCTACCGGTTGTGTAAAAATAAAATTAGCTCCTACTACCGCTTTTAATTTTTGATTCATTTTTTCAATCAACTCGGTTTTTGTTGTTGCAGAAGTCCATTTACTCATATCTTTTTCAAGAATAATAAAACAATCGGCTATATCCATAGGCATAGGGTCTGTGGGTATTTCGGAAACACCTATACGCCCCACCATGGTTTTAACTTCGGGAAAGTTTGAAGTAATAATTTTTTCAACTTCTTCCGATACTTTAATCGATTCGGAAAGGGAACTCCCCGGTTTCATAATAATTTGCATTGCGATATCACCTTCGTCCAATTTCGGAATAAATTCGCCTCCCATTCTGCTAAAAATAAATCCGGCAATTAAAAACAAAGCCACAGCAATAACCACAACAAGTGTTTTCATTTTTAAAGCTCCGTTAATAAGAGGTTCGTACACTTTAAACAATGCATTCATCGCTTTGTCACTAATACGCGTAAGGGCATTTTCAAATTTTGAAAACCAGTTTTGTTTTTTTAAAGAAATAGGTTTCATTGTAAGCGAAACCATAACAGGAACATAGGTTAAACACAACAACAACGCTCCCAAAACTGCATAGCCAAAAGTAAACGCCATAGGACGAAACATTTTTCCTTCTACTCCTGTTAAGAATAAAATAGGTGTAAATACAATAAGAATTATTAGCTGCCCGAAAAATGCCGAGTTCATCATCATACTCCCCGATTTATATGTAATATCATCCATTTCTTCGGAAGTAAAATCGGCTTTATTTTTCTTTAAGCGTTCTTGGATATGATGCACGGTACCTTCAACAATGATTACGGCTCCGTCAACAATAATTCCAAAATCTATTGCTCCCAACGACATTAAGTTTGCCCAAACTCCGGTAGCTTTCATTAAGATAAAAGCAAAAAGTAACGACAACGGAATGATGGATGCTGTTAGTAATCCGCCACGTAAACTTCCCAAAAGAAATACCAATACAAATACTACAATTAAGGCTCCTTCAATCAGATTTTTAGAAACCGTACTAGTAGTTCTGGCTATTAAATCGCTTCTATCTAAAAAGGGTTTAATTTCGAGTCCTTCGGGTAATGATTTTTGAATGTTTTTAATACGCTCTTTTACGTTGTTTATTACTTCGTTGGGATTTTCTCCTTTAAGCATAAGCACTTGTCCTCCAACACTTTCTTTTCCGTTTTCGGTAAATGCTCCAAAACGCACAGCCGACCCGAAGTGTACTTCATCGGCAACATCTTTTATAAGTACCGGTGTGTTTTCTACATTTTTTACTACAATATTTTTAATATCATCTAACGAGCGTGCAAGACCTTCGCCTCTAATAAAATTAGCTTGATGATTTTTTTCGATATAGGCACCTCCCGTATTGGAGTTATTTTTTTCTAATGCTTCAAAAACTTCTCCTATGCTTATTCCCATACTGTTTAACCGGTTTGGGTTAAGGGCAATCTCGTATTGCTTTACATTTCCGCCAAAGGAATTGATTTCTACCACACCCGGCACCAATGCCATTTGTCGTTTTACAATCCAGTCTTGCACGGTACGCAAATCGGACTGGGTGTATTTGTCTTCGAACCCTTTTTTAGGAACGAGTGAATATTGATATATTTCGCCCAATCCTGTTGCTATGGGAGCCATAAAAGGTTTTCCAAAACCTTCTGGAATTGATTCTTGAATTTCGGAAAGTTTTTCTTGCACTAATTGTCTTGGCAGGTACGTTCCTGTTTTATCTTTAAAAACAATGGTTACAACCGAAAGCCCAAAACGAGATACGGAACGAAGTTCTACTACATCGGGCAGGTTAGCCACAGCTAACTCAACCGGGTACGTTACAAACTGCTCGATATCCTCTGTCCCTAAATTAGGAGCTACGGTTATTACTTGTACTTGGTTGTTGGTAATATCGGGTACCGAACCCAACTTAATGGTCATCATAGAATAGGTCCCTACTCCTATGAGTGCCAGAATAAATAATCCGACAATAAATTTATTGTGAATGGAAAAATAGATGATTTTATTAATCATATAAAAAAAGGTTTTAAAAATTATAAATAGAAAACAACACACTTATAAAAGCATGCATCAAAAAGAATTATAATTTTTTAAACCCTGGGAGGCTGCAATATGGTTTGTATAAAAGTATGAGCCGATTTTTCGGGAAAGAAAATTTCTTCTGAAGAAAAAGAAATAAGTAACGGCTCAAAATTAGTTATCGGAAAATCTAATGTTAAAACCTGACAACAACTACATTGACAAAAAGGCGAACACAAGTCACTATGGTTCGTACTGTGGTCAACCGTTAGCTGCTGTACGATTTGAGTTTGATTGGTATTATCTGTTTCCGGAACATCATTGCAAGGAGCAAAGTTAAGTGCCAGAATGTAAACCGATAATATTATTGCGACTATTTTCACGCAACGAATATACATATAATTTTGTTGCAACCGGATTGCAAAAAAAATAAAAATTAAAAAAAGACACTTTATTAATTTAAGACAACTTTTCGGGTGGTTATTCCTTTTGAAGTAACTAACTTTAGTAAATACACACCGGAATTTAAGTTGCTTAAATCTATTATATTATTAGTAGTTTCGGTTACTTTACTTCCCAATATGTTATAGACTATTACTTTAGAAAGTGTATTGTTTTCTTTGGTAGCGATCTGTACTATGCCGTTTGTAGGATTAGGGTAAACCGCTATTCCTTCTTTAAAGTCAGCATCATCAACACCAAGCTCATCTACTACAATAAATTGTCCCATCATTCCTCTATCTTCGTGATACAACATATGGCAATGATACATATAAGGTACATCGGGATTTGCAAAGTCTTCAAACTTGGTAATAAACCGAACTGTTTCTTGTGGTAATAAATAGATAACATCTTTTAACCCTTGTTCGTTTAGCGGAGGTGTATTTCCATTTCTATCCAACACATAAAACTGAACATCATGGATGTGAAACGGATGTCCAATAGCCGATTGGTTAGTAATAGACCATATTTCGGTATTGTCCAGCGGAATTTCATAATTTATCACATTTAAATCAAATGGTGTACCGTTAATTACAAAATCTCCATTTAACTGATTTTGCCCACCCTGTACAGGTGTCATTACTAAATCTCTTGTTATATCTGCATTAGCTTCGGGTATGGGAGTTACCGTAACTAATGCGTTAGGGATAGATGTTACCGGATTAGCAGTTGGAGCCACTACATCTAATTGTAGAATATTAAAATCATTTCCGTTTAAGGGGTTTGGGTTATATCCATCTAATACCATACCTTGACCCATTCCGGGGTAGGTAGCACCATAAATTCCGTTTTGAAACTCGGATGCATAACTCATTAAAAATAGCGTTTGTCCTTGTAAACTTGTAGCATCTATAAGAATTTCGGCTCGTTCGCCGGGAGCCATTCTCAGTCTGGTTGAAGCAAGCGGAGCCGATAATAATCCTCCATCGGAGGCTATTTGGTAAAACGTTTGGTTGTTGTTTAAACCTATATTAAAGGTACGCATAGACGAACCATTTAATAAGCGTAGTCTAACCACTTGTGCGGGAATGTCGAGTTGTGCATCTAATGTGGCATTAACCATAATACTATCATCGTTGTTTGATGGCACAACTATTTGCCCGTTTGCATCAAAATCTTTGGTTTGAATCACAATGGGGAAATCGTCTTCACCATAGGTTCTAGGCAAGTCTAATGCAGCTTCTTCCGGATCTTTTACAATAATCATTCCTGCAATTCCTTTAGAAACGTGTGCATTTGTATAATGGTGCAAATGAGGATGATACCAAAACGTTCCGGCTTTATCCATAATAGTAAAGCTTGGAGTCCAAGTTTCTCCCGGTAAAATAGTGGTATGCGGTCCTCCATCATTCTCGGCAGAAACATGTAGTCCATGCCAATGTAATGTGGAAGTTTCTGCAATATTGTTAGTTACACTAAAATTTACAAAATCACCTTGATTTAAAATTAATGTAGGACCTAAAATATTTCCGTTAACTCCCATGGTGTTGGTAGTAACTCCGGAGAAAAATTCGTGTGTTCCGTTTTGAAAGGTTAAACTGATATTGGTTCCGGATAAAGTAGGCGGAATTAATATAGGATTTTGTGCTACAGTTAAATACGTTACAAAAGTAAAAATTAGGGCTCTTTTTTTCATAGATAAGAATTTATACAAAAATAGGAAATACTGTATTTTTTTTTTGTAACAAAAGTTACAGATGGTATTTTTTTAAAATTATAATCCCGAGCAGGAATATAAAAAAAATGAGTACATTTAATGCAAAGTAAACA
>WFXA01000025.1 GCA_015490835.1 Flavobacteriaceae bacterium
AAAATAGTGTTATTGTCTGCTTTGTAGTATAAAATCCCTCCAAAATCATCAACTTGATATTGCGGTTTTTTATCTTTTAAAATAATTTCTTTTTCTTTTTTCCCGGTGTCTTTATTTAGTTTTACAAGCCCAACACCATCATCTAGTTTGGTAAGTACAAATCGTGCATCTTTTGTTGCAGAAGTAGCTTTAAAACGTTTGAGCATTTCTGCTATAGAAGCACCGCTTGCGGCAGCCATACCATCGCCCATATCCCTTAAGTTTTCTCCTCTATTGGTATAATAGCCTAATCTGTTTCTGTGATTATTTGCCTCTGAGTAAGCAGATGCAGCTACGGCAGCAGTTGTTACAGCAGTAATTCCCATTAAAATAGCACCAAAAGCACTTTTACCCGGAGCTCTATAATATTCATGCCACTTTTTTCCACCGTTCCAATCTAACAACATCATATTTTGAGAAGACGTTAGCAAAATACCTTCGTTTCTAATTTCTATTCCGGTAGGGTCTTCTTTTCCGTCAAAGTCAACTTCAGTAAGCAAGTTTGCTTCTCCTGTATTTCCGTCAATGCTAAAGAGTTTTTCGTCGGCAGCAATTAAGTATCTGTCGTTTTTATCATCATACGTTGAGCTTATGGCATCAGCGCGTTTAAACTTCAAAGGTTTTTTCCATACTTGATCACCGGTTTGTAAATCTACAATATTTGCGTCTTCAGAAGTGATATAAATTAACCCTTGTTTAGCTTGCGCCATAGTTAAAATGTTTTCGCCTGTTTTTAATGGTTTTTTAAATAAGGTTTTCCCGTCCCAAGAAATTTTGTTTATTCCTCCTTCGTAAATTCCAAATAGGATGCCATCGTCCATAATATAAAAATGCTGTACGTATCCTTTTGTTTTTGGAGCTTTTTCCCATAAATCTTCTCCGGTTTGTGCGCTTAAAAATGCTATTTTCGATTCGGCTCTTCCCGAAGCTAATTTAGCCAAACCTTTTTTACCCGAATTATCTACATTACTTACAACAGCAAGTCCTTGTGGAACAATCTCGAAATTTACTACATTCCCTTTTACTTTATGTGGGTCTTCCCATAGACTGCTCCCGGTGTTTGCATCTAATTTGTATATTTTAGTGCTATTTCCGTTAGGTTTCCCTACAAAGGCATAAATGTCTTTACCATTATTACCTGAAGCCATCCACCCCACATTTTTTAAATCACCTTTCCAAAGTACCTCACCCGAGTTAATAGCTATTTTTATAAGTCCTTTACTGGTAGGAATAACTAATTTGTCGTTTATTAACAACGGATTTCCAGAAATTGTTTGCCCTCCTTTAAATTTGTAAAAACTAATTTGGTCGCCATTATTTAAGTCGTATATAGCAACTCCCGTAGCATATTTTTCTTTTGCTCTTCGTTGTCCGCTTACTACTAATTTATTATCCGGCATGACCACTTGGCAAGTTGAAACCATTTTCCATCCGTTTTTTTCGGTACTAAAAAGGGTTTCGCCGGACATATAATCTATTACTGCTTTTTTTGTAGCTATTTGTGCAAATCCGGTTTGTCCTACCATTACATACGGAGCGCTTGGTATAAAGGTAAGTTCTTCTGGCTTTACTCTTCCGTAATCTGTAAAGTTAAATAATAACTTATCGTTTCCCGGCTTAATGCCTATTAAACCATCGTTAGTGGCTACCACCATTGTACCACCTTGTGTTAGGTTCATTTCGTTAATTTTTGCACCTACATCATATCTAAAGTCTGGGGTTTCTGCTCGTTGAGCCCAAATCCCACTAAAAGTAAGAAAGCAAATAAGTGAGATTTTAATACGTGTTGAAATTTTCATTTTATTGATTTTTAATGTTGAAACAAAAATGTAACATTACTAAAATCAATTCAATAGGGCAGTTGCCGTATTTCTAAAACCGAATACAAATTCAATATAGTTTATCCGATTGTTGTCGAGTTTTTCATAGAACTATTTTGAAACAAGAATTGATAAAATAAACAAAGAGTTATTTTGTGGTTAGCCGAAAAAAAATGATTAGTACCACTTTCTGGTAAACAATCCTAGTAACGTTTTAGGACTTAGTGTTACAATAAAGCGTACTCTTTGGTCGTAATTAGGTAATCCGGGTTCCCATCCTTGATTGGAGTAGAGTGGGAAAAATATTTCGAAATAATCTGCAACTAAGCTTAATCGTATTCCTGTATCATAAACAAATTTAGTGCTTTGATTTTTGTTATAAACAATACCGGCATCGCCGTAGGCGTAAATCCAGTTCCAAATGTTAGAGCTGGCATTTCCGGTAAGCATCCAACTGTTGGCAAAAGCGGGTTGCAGTTTGGACTTAAAACCTCCTTCGGCAATTATTATTTGTTGACTAAAAACTCCGGTATCTTCACTTCTTCCGTAGTAGTCATAATCAAACATGTAGTCGGTAGGGCGATCTAAAGCAAAACTGAAATAATTATTATTTGCGTCGTTGTTGTTATACAAAAACAAACCGGCAAAAAGGCGAAGATTAATTTGTCTGTTGCTTAGTAATAATTTTCGATATTCTAATGTAGTAGAAACTTTACTGAAAGTTTTGGAAATTTGAAAATCAAAACTGTTTTTAAAATAATTTATCAGGTTCGGATTTTTATACACATATTGAATGTTAAACACATTGTAGTTAGGTTCTTGATTGGTGATTAACGAGTTTTTATCTCTGTTTACACTTACGTATCTGATGTTTAGGTAGCGTTTTTCATTATTTCGCAAGTCTTTGTTTCTAAAAGCAAATGTAATATACGGGCTAAAGCGTTTATAAAATAAATCTGCATCATACGAAAAATAATTTCCCGACACGCCATAGTTAATCTTAAACAAAGGTCCTTTTTCTATATTTTGAGTATATAAGAAAGAAGCAGCTCCTACCAGTGTTTTGGAACGCAATCCGTAATGTGGAGAAATTTTATAATGAATGGGTTTTCTAAGGAAAGTTTTGTTGTAAAATTTGGCTCCCAATGTTAATCCGTCGTAAAGGTTGTATCTGTAAACAGGCATCATAAACAATTGGTTGTAGTTGGGGTCTTCAATATCTTTAAACAGCCTTAATTGAAGTGGTTTGTTAAAAACGCCATCTAAGTTTTTAAAATTGTTTCTTCGGTTAATTTCGGGGATGATACCTTCATAATTTAAAGATAATTTTGTGATGCCTTTTGCGGGTACGGTAATGGTTGAAGTACTATCTATGGGAGCAATCCATTTTTTAAAGACAATTTGTTTTTTATTTAATCCGTACAGCGGTACCGGTGTTTTGTTTTTACGTTTGCAAAACACCTCAACTTTTAAAGAATCGCCTTCTCTTTTTACTTTTTTTATTTTAAAATCGATTGTATTTCTGGATTTTATGTAGCTGTCAAAAAACCAATCGGTTGATACGGGAGCATTTTTTGCCAGAATTTTTTTAAAATCGTTTGCGGAAGTTGGTTTTAGTTTAAATTGGGTATAAAAATCTTTAATGCTTTTATCGACTGTTTTTTTTTCGGCATAATCTGCTAAATACTTAAGTCCAATTCCGCCGTAGTAATCGTTTGCAATACTTTTATTAAATTTTAACAATGAATCACGCGGTGTAGTAAGTGCTTGGTGAAGATTGTTGCGCGTCATGTTAAGAGTTAAAAAGGCGTATTGGTCGTTAAACGACAATTTTGAAGCGTGCGACCAATTTATTACCCACAGATTACTCACATTTCCTAATAGTTTTATATTTGGATAATAAGTATCTACATATTCCATCATAAGATAGATTTGTAAAGCACCTATTAACCAACCTTCTTTTCGTATATTTATTTGCAGCGTGTTTTCTAAATAAGCCCTTGAAATGGTCTTAAGTTGTGCCAAGTTGTACTCAAAACCATCCGGAAACGGGCTAATAAAATCGGGCAACTGATTTAACCCGTAGACCGGGCTGTTTTTATATGCTTCGTTGGTGGATAGTATTTTTTTAAACGGATAATCACCTAGTTTATCGTTTAAAAAATGAACGATTCTGTCAATAGACAGAGCTTTTATGGTAGGAGTGATTTTTTTATCCTTGTAGTTTGTTACCACAGTTACTTTATCGGTTTCTATGGTTTCAAAAGTGTTTTTTTTAAGCAAATATAACAATGCTTTGTTGCGTTTTTCTCCATAAAGTTTTATGGTTTTTGAAGCATTGTTTTTTTCTTCTGAAACTATATCTAAATCTGAATTAATATTATATTCTTCAGGAACGGTTACTGAAACGATAAAAGTAGAAGGAGATAGATAAAAATCATCTGTGTTTTTATTACTGAATACGTGCCAAGCTCCATCAAAAACAGCCGGCGAAACATACCAATATCGTAATTTATATTCGTTATTTTTGGTTACCCCATACCGAGTGTACTTGTCTTTAGGCAATTTTACGTTATATGTTAATTTTAGCGTGTAGCTTTGAGAAGGAAATAGCGGTTTATCAAGTGTTACTTTAATGATGTCTGCTTTTTCTCGTTGCCACGAAAGTACTTTTAAATTGGTGTTTGAAATGTTGAGAATGGTAGTTTTTCCTCGTTCTTTGTCTTTTTCAAAGTGGAAGGCATTTTTAAAATCATCGGTAAATCGTTCTGCCAAAGCCGTTGTTTTACTCGAAAAACTATTTGCCCAATCGTTAAGATAAATTTCGTTTAGTATCTTGTTAGACGAGTTAACAAATTCAATTTCTTGAGTAATGTTAAGTAGTTGTTTTTCGGGAATTAGCTTTGCATCAATGGTAATAGTGTGCTGTGCCTGCAACTTAATGGCAATAAAAAATAATAGGATGTAACCGGTTGTTTTCAGAAATATTATTTTTTAATAAATTTTAACGGTTTGCTTCGCAAAATATTGGTTGTAATATAATACAAACCGGAAGAAAGACCGGAAACATCTACAGAAATAGTATTTGAATCATCTGTTTGCGTTACGTGTTTTACAGCTTGCCCCATCATATTATACAAAGTAATCGTGCTTAAACCTACTTGATTTGAAGAAATGATCAAATTATTTTCAACCGGATTTTTTTGAATGATTACTGTTGTATCAGCTGTAAAATCTGTGTTGGCTAAGACAAATTCTTTGGTAGTTTCTAACTGTAATACTACCGGCAGGTGGTCGCTCATACTGTATAAATTGTTTCGCAGTGTTTGTGAAAACTCACCGGTACAAGTTGCGCTACTAATGTTTTTGTTAAAACAGTTTCCGTTATTTCCAAAAGATTTATAGGTGTCTGGCAAATAGTATAATGTGTTATTTGTTTCAAAATTTTCGGAAAAGGTAATAAAATCAAACCTATCATCCAGTCCTCCTCCGGCACCTGCACTTCCGGCTTGAATGCGTGTGCTTTGGGTATGAATAATTTGGAAAGTTTCATTATTATTCCAACTTCCCGGCATATCTGCCGGATCTTTCATAACAATGGCATTGGTAACATCCAGCAGTTCTTGATAGGCGGGTTCTGAAGAAGTGTAAAGATTGTAATCGCCTCCAAAAATAACAAAACTATCTGGCGGAATTGTAGCCAAATCGTTTGTAAATTCATACATCATTTCCAGGCGTGAATTTTGATTTGCTGTTCCTTGACTTGATTTTAGGTGAGCTACATATACGTACAAGTAAATAGGGTCTGTTTGTTGGTCTGTGGTATTAAGTTTTAATACATATTTGTTTATGTCTCTAACCGATGTAGTAATTATTTCTTGGTTTTCTAACGAAAACATACTGCTTCTGTAAAAGATGAGTTGTTGCAGGTTGGAAGTTCCGGATTGGTTTAAAACAAAATCGGCTCTTTTAAAATCGATACCTTCGTCGTTAAGCGATGTGTTTAAAATCATATCGGCACCGGTTTCATTTTGCAATTCGCATACCATAAAAATGTCAGGGTCAAATTCGTTTAATATGTTTTTTAGAATAACATCTCTTCCGCCCGGAGGACTGATTGGAAATTCTAACAAATTATAAAACATTACATTAATGGTTTCTTGTGCTATTGCCAAATTACTAAATAAGATTAGTAACGAACTAATAAGTTTAATTTTCATTTTTTCGGAGTTTTAAATATTAAAAATTGGGGCTTAGGTTATATTTTCCGTAGAAATCGTTGAGTACTTCCAATACTTCATCTTCGGTGTCAACCAAGTGCATTAAGTCCAAATCTTTTGGGCTTATATTTTGAGCTTCGTTTAGTAAGGTTTTTTTAATCCAATCTAATAAGTCTTTCCAAAATTCGGTGCCGACTAAAATAATGGGGAACTTTTCAATTTTATGGGTTTGAATTAAGGTTAAAGCTTCAAAAAATTCGTCTAATGTGCCAAAACCTCCCGGCATTACTACAAATCCTTGTGAGTATTTTACAAACATCACTTTTCGTACAAAAAAGTAATCAAAATCTATACTCTTGTCGCTATCTATATAGGGATTATCGTGTTGTTCAAAGGGTAGCGTAATATTTAATCCAACCGAGGTTCCTCCGGCAAGATGCGCTCCTTTGTTACCTGCTTCCATAATACCGGGACCACCTCCGGTAATGACTCCGTAACCGTTTTCGGTTATTTTTTTTGCAATACGTTCGGCTAATTTATAATAAGGATGATCGGGTTTTGTGCGAGCAGATCCAAAGATAGATACACAGGGTCCAATTCGGCTTAATTTTTCGTATCCGTTTACAAACTCTCCCATAATTTTAAAGATTGCCCATGAGTCGTTTGATTTAACTTCTGTCCAATTTTTTGGTTTTGTTTCGTTTCTCATAAAAGGTTAAAATTGTGGTTTTTAAAAAGCTTGCTAAGATAGTTCTTTTTTAAGAAATTTTGCCGTGAAGCTTTTTTTGTTATTTATTATTTCTTCCGGTGTGCCTTTGGTAAGTATTTTACCTCCTTTTTTACCACCTTCGGGTCCAATGTCAATAATATAATCTACGGTTTTAATTACGTCAAGATTATGCTCAATGATAAGCACGGTGTTTCCTTTGTTAACCAATTTTTGAAGTACTTTTAATAAAATTCTTATGTCTTCAAAATGCAATCCGGTGGTGGGTTCGTCTAAAATATAAAAGGTGTTTCCGGTGTCTCTTTTAGAAAGTTCGGTTGCTAATTTTATACGTTGTGCTTCTCCTCCCGAGAGTGTGGTAGATTGTTGTCCGAGTGTTATGTAGCCGAGACCTACATCTTTAATGGTTTTAAGTTTTCGATAAATTTTAGGAATATGCTCAAAAAAATCGCAGGCTTCGTTTATGGTCATTTCCAAGACATCAAAAATAGATTTTCCTTTGTATTTAATTTCGAGGGTTTCTCTGTTAAAGCGTTTTCCTTGGCAGGTTTCGCACTCAACAAATACATCGGGAAGAAAATTCATTTCTATAACTCTAAGACCGCCGCCTTTACAAGTTTCGCATCTTCCGCTGGTAACATTAAAACTAAATCTGCCCGGTTTGTAACCGCGAATGGCAGCTTCGGGAGTTTTTGCAAACAAGTTTCTTATTTCTGAAAAAACACCGGTATAGGTAGCCGGATTTGATCGAGGTGTGCGACCAATAGGTGCTTGGTTAATGTCGATTACTTTGTCGATGTTTTTTAACCCTTTAATTGCTTTGTAGGGAAGCGGTTTTTTAACAGCTCTAAAAAAATGCGTATTTAAAATAGGATATAAGGTTTCGTTTATAAGCGATGATTTTCCGCTTCCGGAAACTCCGGTTACACCAATCATGGTTCCTAATGGAAAAGAAACGGTTACATTTTTTAAATTATGCCCGGTTGCTCCTTGCAGCGTTAGTGTTTTTCCGTTTCCGCTTCTGCGATTATCGGGGATTTTTATTTCTTTTTTTCCGGTTAGGTATTGTGCGGTGAGTGTAGGCTGTTTTTTTATTTCTTTCGGTGTTCCTTTCGATACGATTTTACCTCCGTTTTTTCCTGCTCCGGGACCTATGTCTATAACATAATCGGCTTTTTCAATCATGTCTTTATCGTGTTCTACCACAATAATGGAGTTACCCAAGTTTTTTAGTTTTACAAGCGATTCAATTAACCGTTCATTGTCTCGTTGGTGTAATCCAATACTGGGTTCGTCTAAAATATACAGCACACCTACCAATTGCGAACCTATTTGCGTGGCAAGTCTAATGCGTTGCGATTCGCCTCCCGAAAGTGTTTTAGCACTACGGTTTAATGAGAGGTAATTAAGCCCTACATCGAGTAAAAATTGAAGTCGGGTAGAGACTTCTTTGATAATTTCGGAGGCAATGGTATTTTGCTTTTTTGACAATTTTTTAGGTAATTTTTTAAACCAGAGCGATAACTCTTCAATATCCATTGAAGCCAATTCGGCTATATTTTTATTATTGATTTTAAAATAAAGCGATTCTTTTTTAAGTCTTGAACCGTTACAGGCAGTACACGAAATTTTATCCATATACTCTTTTGCCCAACGCTGTAAGGATTTTGAGCTATTTTCTTGAAATGTATTGTTTAAAAAGGTTACAATGCCTTCAAAATCTATTTTATAACTTCGAGTAATACCAAGTGTTTTAGAAGTAACTTCAAATTTTTCATTTGCTCCGTATAAAATAACATCAACTGCCTTTTTAGGAATTTTTTCAAAAGCATCACTGAGTTTAAAGTTGTATCGTTGCGCAATAATTTCTAATTGTTTAAACATCCAACTTTGCTTTTTTTTGCCCAAAGGTGAAATGGCACCTTGATTAATTGAAAGTAGTTTGTTAGGAATTACTTTATCTAAATTTACCTCATATAATTCGCCCAGTCCTTTACATTTAGGACACATTCCTTTGGGAGAGTTAAATGAAAAATTATTTGGTTCGGGTTTGGGGTAGGAAATTCCGCTTGACGGACACATTAAAGCCCTGCTAAAATAGCGTGCCTCGTTGGTTTCGTTATTTAAAACCATTAATACATCGTTGCCGTGATACATAGCTGTAATGATGGTTTCGGTTAGCCTGTTGTTAGATTTGCTCTTCTCTGAAACGACTATTCTATCTATCACAATCTCGATATCGTGCGTTTTATAACGGTCTATCTTCATTCCTTTAATTATGTCCCTTATTTCACCATCAATACGTACTTTTAAAAATCCTTGCTTTGCAATTTGCTCAAAAAGTTCGCGGTAATGTCCTTTTCGAGAGCGTACCACAGGAGCCAGAATGGTTATTTTTTGGTTTTGAAAATCTTTAAGAATAAGTTCTTGAATTTGTTCGTCTGTATATTGTACCATTTTCTCGCCGGTATTATAGCTGTAAGCATTAGCAGCACGCGCAAAAAGCAAACGAAGGAAGTCGTATATTTCGGTAATGGTACCAACGGTAGAGCGCGGATTTTTCCCTGTTGTTTTTTGCTCGATTGCAATAACGGGCGAGAGACCTTCAATCTTATCTACATCGGGACGCTCTAAACTTCCGAGAAATTGTCTGGCATAGGCAGAAAAAGTTTCAATGTATCGGCGTTGACCTTCGGCATAAATTGTATCGAAAGCAAGTGATGATTTTCCACTTCCCGAAAGACCGGTAATAACAACTAATTGTTCTCTGGGAATGGATATGTCTATATCTTTTAAGTTATGAACCTTAGCTCCATAAATCTCTATACAATCGCCGTTTTTTATCATAGTTTGCAAAAGTACTTATTTACAGTTAATTTATTGTATAAGTTTGGTTAATTTAATGTATAACTCGCATTGATCGCGTTTATACTAAAAGCCAATGCGACAGCCTCGATAAAGTTACTTACCGGCGGAAAATTAAGCCCTTGTTAATAGATTTGTTTAGAATAGGAAAGCGATGTAATCGCACACCAGCGGGGATAATCAACATTTAATTTCAGTTATTTTCTAAAAGTGCCGGTTTAGGATATTACCTTGTTAGATAGTTCTATTTTCTTCCAATGCAACTTTTCTTGACCTTCAATCCAATTTGAAAATTTTTCAAAAGCCCCTTTTTTCTTATACCAAAATTCATCTTCTATAACTTCCGACCAGTATTTCTCTACTAAAGATTCATCAACCCTATATATAAAATCAATATTTATAAGTACTTTAGATAGTTTTAATTCAAAATCCACAACTCTTTTTTTAGGTTATTCTTCAGTAATGAACCAACCATATTTAATACCAATTGTAAAAATTGTAAGCTCTTTTGATAATTGCAAATCAATATTCTCATTCTAAAAATCACCTTCAAAAAAGAGGTTATTTACAGATGATTTACCAATTCTTTCAAGGAATTCATATCCCGAATTGTTTATGATGTAAGTTATTAAATACATAAGGTTAAAATTTCACTACTTCCATTCCACTATCTCCGTGTAAAAATATAATTGTTCCACTAGAACCAGCTTCCCCCGCTACCGCACGAATCCCTTCGTGTGGGGTTTTATTTATAAGTTATAATGCTTATCCGTAACTTTCCCCAAGCCAATTCCATCTGTAAGAAACGGCTACTTTCATAAGTCTGTCAAACAGGTTATTAAAATACCTCCTATTAAATTTGAAACAAAATTCATTTAAATAACTTTGCAAAAAATCATCATCAATTCTG
>WFXA01000026.1:0-2500 GCA_015490835.1 Flavobacteriaceae bacterium
CGAACAGCCCAACCCTTGGGACCTTCTCCAGCCCCAGGATGTGACGAGCCGACATCGAGGTGCCAAACCCCCCCGTCGATGTGAGCTCTTGGGGGAGATCAGCCTGTTATCCCCGGAGTACCTTTTATCCTTTGAGCGATGGCCCTTCCATGCGGAACCACCGGATCACTATGCTCTACTTTCGTACCTGATCGACTTGTAGGTCTCTCAGTCAAGCTCCCTTATGCCATTGCACTCTACACACGATTGCCAACCGTATTGAGGGAACCTTTAGAAGCCTCCGTTACTCTTTTGGAGGCGACCACCCCAGTCAAACTACCCACCAAGCACTGTCTCCCGAAAAATATCGGGATTAGGCTTCAAATAAGTAAAGGGTGGTATTTCAACAGCGACTCCACCACGCCTGGCGACGCAGCTTCAAAGTCTCCCACCTATCCTACACATTACTTATCCAAAGTCAATACTAAGCTATAGTAAAGGTTCACGGGGTCTTTTCGTCCCACAGCGGGTAAACGGCATCTTCACCGTTACTACAATTTCACCGAGCTCATGGCTGAGACAGTGTCCAGATCGTTGCACCATTCGTGCAGGTCGGAACTTACCCGACAAGGAATTTCGCTACCTTAGGACCGTTATAGTTACGGCCGCCGTTTACCGGGGCTTCAATTCAGCGCTTCTCCGAAGATAACGCCTCCTCTTAACCTTCCGGCACCGGGCAGGTGTCAGACCCTATACATCATCTTTCGATTTAGCAGAGTCCTGTGTTTTTGATAAACAGTCGCCTGGACCTCTTCACTGCGTCCCGACGTGCTTGCGCAGTCGGGAGACCCTTCTCCCGAAGTTACGGGTCGATTTTGCCTAGTTCCTTAGCCATGAATCTCTCGAGCACCTTAGAATTCTCATCCCAACTACCTGTGTCGGTTTCGGGTACGGGCTGCCTGGCTCGCTTTTCTTGGAAGTCGATATGATAGATTATCACCGCAGCCGTAGCCTTAGTGTACTATTGCCGTGTTACCACTGGCTTCAACGTGCTATTCCGTCAGCACGCACTAACTTCTCGCCTCCGTCACTTTTAGTGCCGGCAGGTACCGGAATATTAACCGGTTGTCCATCCACTACCCCTCTCGGGTTCGCGTTAGGTCCCGACTAACCCTCAGCTGATTAGCATAGCTGAGGAAACCTTAGTCTTTCGGTGGCGGTGTTTCTCGCACCGCTTATCGTTACTTATGCCTACATTTTCTTTTGTAGCTGCTCCAGCAAACCTCACAGTTCACCTTCAACGCCACTACAATGCTCCCCTACCACTTATATTACTATAAATCCATAGCTTCGGTAGTATGTTTATGCCCGATTATTATCCATGCCGGATCGCTCGACTAGTGAGCTGTTACGCACTCTTTAAATGAATGGCTGCTTCCAAGCCAACATCCTAGCTGTCTAAGCAATCCAACCGCGTTTATTCAACTTAACATACATTTGGGGACCTTAGCTGATGGTCCGGGTTCTTTCCCTCTCGGACATGGACCTTAGCACCCATGCCCTCACTGCATTACATCATTTTATAGCATTCGGAGTTTGTCAGGAATTGGTAGGCGGTGAAGCCCCCGCATCCAATCAGTAGCTCTACCTCTATAAAACTAATAATACGCTGCACCTAAATGCATTTCGGGGAGTACGAGCTATTTCCGAGTTTGATTGGCCTTTCACCCCTACCCTCAGGTCATCCCAAGACTTTTCAACGTCAACGGGTTCGGTCCTCCACTGTGTGTTACCACAGCTTCAACCTGCCCAAGGGTAGATCACACGGTTTCGCGTCTACTACTACTAACTTTATACTGAAACAAGTTCGGTATCTCGCCCTATTCAGACTCGCTTTCGCTACGGCTCCTCCGCTGAGCGGATTAACCTTGCTAGTAACAGTAACTCGTAGGCTCATTATGCAAAAGGCACGCCGTCATACTGACAGTATCGTCAGCACTCCGACCGCTTGTAGGCGTATGGTTTCAGGTTCTATTTCACTCCCTTATTCAGGGTTCTTTTCACCTTTCCCTCACGGTACTGGTTCACTATCGGTCTCTCAGGAGTATTTAGCCTTACCGGATGGTCCCGGCAAATTCATACAGGGTTTCACGTGCCCCGCACTACTCAGGATACCACTATTAATAACTTCGCTTACCTATACAGGACTATCACCCTCTTTGGTCTAACTTTCCAGTTTGTTCTAGTTCGCTTAGCATTAAATGTCGTGGTCCTACAACCCCTGCTATGCCGTAACATAACAGGTTTGGGCTAATTCGCGTTCGCTCGCCACTACTAACGAAATCACTTTTGTTTTCTCTTCCTCCGGGTACTTAGATGTTTCAGTTCTCCGGGTTCGCCTTCCGATTAATCGGAATGTTATGTCTTCAACATAACGGGTTGCCCCATTGGGATATCTGCGGATCAAATCGTATGTGCCAATCCCCGCAGCTTTTCGCAGCTTATCACGTCCTTCTTCGCC
>WFXA01000026.1:5000-14342 GCA_015490835.1 Flavobacteriaceae bacterium
TAGGCCTGCCGCTAGCGTTCATCCTGAGCCAGGATCAAACTCTTCATTGTATAATCGTAAATATATTTATACCACAAAAGAGCCTCAAATAAAATCTCAGGTGTCTTTACTTAGTTTAGTTTCAATTATAAATACATTATATAGTATTGCACTAATAATAATAATGTACCTACGCTGTCAATTTCAATATCTCAATGAACTTAAAAAAAGGCTCTTAAAAACCCTTTTGTTATTCTATTATAAAACAAGCTTTCGCCCCTTCATCTCACGCTTTTCTATACTACCATTTTCCTTCTTCCTTAAAGCGGGTGCAAATATACAACTTGTTTTTATTCTAACAAGAAGTTTCTTGGAAAAAATTAAAGTTTTTTTTCGGTTCTCACCAACCGCCTTTGCAAACAACTGATAACCACCAAAAAACAACTTATCTAAGAACTTCTATTTGCTCCCTGCCTTAACAATTTTAGGGTAACTGAAAGCGGGTGCAAAGATAAATCCCTTTTTACTTTTAACAACTTTTTTAACAACTTTTTTACCCTTTTTTTTAAACTCTTTTTTAACTCATTGATTTAAATATTGTTAAAGTATATTTCGTAGTTTTAAAATACACCTTAAATTTTTGAAACGAAACAACAACTACTGTTTGCTGTTAAATCGCCCATTCAACTTATTACTAGAATTCAGCTAAAGAGAGTTGAAAAATAAAACAACACCTATTGTATAACATGGAAAGAGATAGTATCTTTGCCTCTTAAAATTTTTAGCATGATAAACGTTACGCTTCCGGATGGAACGGTGAAAAGGGTTAAAAAAAGAACTACTGCTATGGATGTAGCAAAAAGTATTAGTGAAGGGTTTGCAAGAAATGTAATTTCTGCTTCCTATAATGATGTTATTATAGAAACCGCTACGCCATTAACCGAAGACGGAAAACTTGTATTGTATACTTGGAAAGACGAAAAAGGCAAACAAGCTTTTTGGCACTCAAGTGCCCATATTTTAGCGCAAGCATTAGAAGAATTATACCCGGGTGTAAAACTTACCATAGGTCCTGCTATTGATAATGGGTTTTATTATGACGTGGATTTTGGCGATTACTCTATTTCTGAAAAAGATTTAAAAACTATAGAGACGAAAATGCTTGAAATAGCTCGTGGAAAATTTGAGTTTAAAATGCGGGAATCTAGTAAAGAAGCCGCTTTAAAATATTATAAAGAATTAGGTAACCAATATAAGGTAGAGCTAATAGAAGGATTAGAAGACGGAACCATTACTTTTTGCGACCACAGTACGTTTACCGATTTGTGTCGAGGGGGACACATACCTAATACAGGATTAGTAAAGGCTATAAAACTTACCAGTATTGCTGGAGCTTACTGGCGCGGAGATGAAAATAACAAACAACTTACTCGAATTTACGGAATTAGTTTCCCTAAACAAAAAGAACTTACAGAATATTTAGCCCTTTTGGAAGAAGCTAAAAAACGAGATCATAGAAAATTAGGTAAAGAGTTAGAACTTTTTACCTTTTCTCCAAAGGTAGGTCAAGGTTTACCGCTTTGGTTACCCAAGGGTACTGCATTGCGATTAAGACTGGAAGATTTTCTTAAAAAAGCTCAAAAAAAGGCTGGTTATGAGCTGGTAATGACTCCTCATATTGGTCAGAAAGAATTGTATGTAACCTCAGGACATTATGAAAAATACGGAGCAGATAGTTTCCAACCCATTCAAACTCCAAAGGAAAGTGAAGAGTTTTTGCTAAAACCTATGAACTGCCCGCATCACTGTGAAATTTACAAAACAAAACCTTGGTCATACAAAGATTTACCCAAACGATATGCAGAATTTGGCACCGTTTATAGATATGAGCAAAGTGGTGAACTAAATGGACTTACCCGAGTAAGAGGATTTACACAAGATGATGCACACATTTTTTGTACACCAGACCAATTAGACGAAGAGTTCAAAAAAGTAATCGATTTGGTGATTTATGTTTTTAACTCATTAGGCTTTGATGATTTTGTTACTCAAGTTTCATTAAGAGATCCTGAAAATCCTGATAAATACATCGGTAGTGATGAAAATTGGAAAAAAGCAGAAAATGCAATTCTAAAAGCCGCCGAAGAAAAAGGTCTTGATTATGTGGTAGAAACTGGAGAAGCAGCCTTTTACGGTCCTAAGTTAGACTTTATGGTAAAAGACGCATTGGGAAGAAGTTGGCAGTTGGGTACCATTCAAGTAGATTATAATTTACCCGAACGTTTTGGTTTGGAATATAAAGGTAGTGATAATGAAATGCATAGACCGGTTATGATTCACCGTGCTCCCTTTGGTAGTATGGAACGATTTATAGCTATTTTACTTGAACATACAGGAGGAAATTTTCCTCTTTGGTTGATTCCAGACCAAGTAAGTATTTTATCTTTAAGTGAAAAATATGAAAAATACGCTCAAAAAGTTTTAAATTTGCTAGAAAATGACGAATTTCGCGCCCTCGTTGACAACCGTAATGAAACGATTGGAAAAAAAATACGTGAGGCTGAGATGAATAAAATCCCGTATATGTTGATTGTAGGGGAACAAGAAGAAAAAGATGGTACGGTTTCTGTAAGGAAACATAGCGAAGGAAACTTAGGAACGATGACCATTAAGGAGTTTATAAATTTGATTCATACAGAAATTGAATCAACAAAACAAAATTTTGAATAGTAACAGCTTGAAAAAGCATAAAATTTATAGCCATAGCAATACGTAGAAAAAGAAGCAGAGGACCTGCCCGAATTATTAAAGAAGACCAACACAAAATCAATAACAAGATTAGAGCACGTGAGGTTCGTCTTGTTGGCGATAATGTGGAAGTAGGTGTTTATCCTATAAGCAAAGCATTAGAAATTGCAAACGAGTTAGATTTGGATTTGGTAGAGATTTCTCCAAAAGCAGCTCCTCCTGTTTGTAAAATAATAGATTATAAAAAGTTTGTTTACGAACAAAAAAAACGTGAAAAAGCCCTAAAAGCCAAAGCGTCTAAAGTAGTAGTTAAAGAAATAAGATTTGGTCCTAATACCGATAACCACGATTATGAATTTAAGAAAAAACACGCCGAAAAATTTTTAAAAGACGGTGCAAAATTAAAGGCTTATGTGTTTTTTAAAGGACGATCTATTATTTATCAAGAACAAGGACAAATATTATTATTGCGTTTGGCTCAAGATTTAGAAGATGTTGGAAAAGTGGAGCAAATGCCTAAATTAGAAGGGAAGCGAATGATTATGTACATTGCTCCAAAAAAATAACCTGAATACAATATTGTACTTTATTATAAGGTATAATGCGAGATAATTATAACAAATAAAAAAAGAAACATGCCGAAACAAAAAACAAAATCCAGTGCCAAAAAACGTTTTAGACTTACCGGTACCGGTAAAATTAAAAGAAAGCATGCGTTTAAAAGTCACATCTTAACAAAGAAGTCTAAAAAACGTAAACTAGCTTTAACTCACGATACTGTTGTAGACAAAGCAGACGAGAGTAACGTTAAACAAATGCTTCGATTGAAGTAACTGTTTAACCGGTTAAAATAAATTGTATAACCCTGGAGTATGGCTTATCAAGTATTTAGCGTTAAAAAACTAAATCGCCTACTTCAAAAAACTTAAAATTATGCCAAGATCTGTAAATTCAGTAGCTTCAAGAGCCAGAAGAAAAAAGGTGATGAAGCAAGCCAAAGGTTACTTTGGAAGACGTAAAAATGTATGGACTGTTGCAAAAAATGCTGTTGAAAAAGCAATGCAATATTCCTACAGAGATCGTAGAAACAAAAAAAGAACGTTTCGTGCGTTGTGGATTACTCGTATAAATGCGGGTGCCAGACAACACGGATTGTCTTATTCTCAGTTTATGGGAAAACTCAAAGCCAATAATATCGAACTTAACCGTAAGGTTTTAGCCGATTTGGCGATGAATCATCCGGAAGCTTTTGAAGCTATCGTAAACAAAGTAAAATAAGACTATTAATCATATAATTATTTCGCATAAAAAACCCCGACGTCACTGTCGGGGTTTTTGTTTTTCAATCGTTTTGAAATAAATCATATTTTTTTTGCCTCTTCCCAAAAGATATTCATCTCTTGGAGCGTCATATCTTTTAATGATTTCCCCTCTTCCTTTGCTTTAGATTCTAGATACTGAAAGCGTTTGATAAATTTTTTATTGGTACGCTCCAGTGCATTTTCGGGGTTTACCTTTAAGAAACGTGCATAGTTTATCATTGAAAAAAGAACATCACCAAATTCGGCTTCAATTTTATCGGTATTATCCTTTGTAACTTCGTATTGTAATTCTTTAAGTTCTTCTTGAAGTTTTTCAAACACTTGCTGAGGCTGTTCCCAATCAAACCCCATTCCTGCTACCTTATCTTGTATTCGGTTTGCTTTTACCAGTGCCGGAAGTGATTTGGGCACACCTTCTAAAACACTATTTTTTCCTTCTTTTAGCTTTAGATTTTCCCAATTTTGCTTTACTTCATCTTCATTAGCAACTGTAACATCGCCATAAATATGCGGGTGTCTTGAGATTAATTTTTCAGAAATACTGTTTGCGACATCAGCTATATCAAAATTTCCTGTTTCGCTACCCAATTTTGCATAAAAAACAATGTGAAGCAATAAGTCACCTAATTCTTTTTTAATTTCTTCTAAATTTTTATCTAAAATAGCATCACCCAACTCATAGGTTTCTTCTATAGTAAGGTGCCGTAATGATTCAAAAGTTTGTTTTTTATCCCAGGGACATTTTTCTCGCAACTCATCCATAATGGTAAGTAACCTGTTTATGGCTTCTAATTGCGTTTTTCGAGCGTTCATTATTCTTCTTCTTTCGAAGGGGTTTCGGAAAAATCGGTCATTCCGTTTTTGGCAAGTAGGTTATACCATTGCACAACTTTTTTAATATCGCTGGCATACACTCTATCTTCATCATAATCAGGCAAAACGTTGAAGAAAAATTCTTCCAACTCATCTTTAGAGGATTTATGACTTATGGTTTCTTTTCCGTTTTCTTTTTCATAAATTTTTGTAAATACTTCTCGTAGCGGGACTTCTTCAGTAAGTGTGTAGATAGCAATTTCAGACAACAAACTCACGTTATGTCTCCCACTTACACTTATTTTTTTATTATCTAGTAACGATTCGGCTAAAAAGCCACCTCTGGTTTGATTTATAATTTTATACAGACCGGGTTTTCCGGAAATGGATATTATTTTTTCTAAACTCATATTCTTCTTTTCTATTTTTTAGGATGCAAATATCTTGTTTCGACTTAAAAATACAAACAATTATCGCCTCTTTTTTGCTAATGGAAATTTCATCCGGTAATCTACTTTAATTTTTCCTTTAGAAATATTGGTTAGTTTTCCTTTTATTAAACGTTTTTTTAATGGAGATAGTTTATCGGTAAATAAAATTCCTTCAATATGATCATACTCGTGTTGAATAATTCTAGCTGCAATTCCGGTGTATTCTTCGGTATGTTTTTTAAAATTTTCGTCGTAATATTCTATTTTAATTTTTTCTTGTCTAAAGACATCTTCTCTAACATCGGGTATGCTTAAACAGCCTTCGTTAAATGCCCATTCATTACCCGTTTCTTCAAGAATAGTAGCGTTAATAAAGGTTTTTTTTAGGTTTTCGAGTTGTATTTTTTCTTCATCAGAGATTTCTTTGTCTTCTGAAAACGGAGATGCATCTACAATAAACAGCCGTATGGGAAGTCCGATTTGAGGTGCTGCCAGACCTACACCGTATGCATTGTACATTGTTTGGTACATGTTTTCTATAAGTGGGTTTAAATTGGGATACTCTTTTGAAATATCTTTTCCTACTTTACGCAAAACAGGGTCGCCGTATGCTACTATTGGAAGAATCATTATCGTTTTGTTGCTTATAAATTATACAAATATTCTTGCAGAATAATGGTTGCGCTTATTTCATCTAATAATGCTTTATTTCTGCGTTGTTTTTTCTTTAAACCGCTATCAATCATGGTTTGAAAAGCCATTTTGCTGGTATAGCGTTCGTCTACTCTTTTTACTTCTAATTTTGGAAATATTTTTTTAAAGGCTTGCATAAACCCTTTAATTTTTTCTTCGACCTGCGAGGGTGTTCCGTCTTTTTGTTTGGGTTCGCCCACCAGCACCAATTCTACATTTTCAGCAGGAATATAGGTTTTTAAAAACGCCATTAACTTATTGGTTTCTATAGTGGTTAAACCCGATGCAATAAGTTGCATATCATCGGTTACTGCTATTCCGGTGCGCACCGTTCCGTAATCTAAAGCCAGAATTTTACTCATAATTTTTACAAAAATAAGTCAATATTTGCAAAGTGACTTCTATCTTTGTAAATTATTTAACAAAAATAAAATGACAGAATTACAAAAACGTATCGAAAAGGCTTGGGATAATAGGTCGCTTTTACAAAATACCGAGACCATTAACGACATTAGAAAAGTAATTTCGTTACTGGATGAAGGGGTTTTACGATGTGCTCAACCTACTGCTTCCGGTTGGCAAGTTAACCAATGGGTAAAAAAAGCGGTGGTTTTGTATTTTCCTATTCAGAAAATGGAAGTAATGGAAGCCGGTATATTTGAGTATCATGATAAAATTCCGTTAAAACGAGGTTATAAAGAAAAAAATATTCGTGTTGTGCCTCATGCAGTTGCCCGTTACGGCGCGTATATCTCTAAAGGTGTGATTATGATGCCCAGTTATGTAAATATTGGGGCTTATGTAGATGAAGGAACGATGGTAGATACTTGGGCTACCGTAGGTAGTTGTGCCCAAATTGGTAAAAACGTACATTTAAGCGGTGGTGTAGGTATTGGTGGTGTTTTAGAACCCCTGCAAGCTGCTCCCGTTATTATTGAAGACAATGCGTTTATAGGTTCGCGTTGCATTGTTGTAGAAGGTGTACGAGTAGAAAAAGAAGCTGTTTTAGGTGCCAATGTGGTGCTTACCGCTTCTACTAAAATTATTGATGTAACCGAGAACAAACCCGTAGAAATAAAAGGAGTTGTTCCGGCGCGTTCGGTGGTAATACCCGGAAGTTACACCAAGGAATTCCCTGCCGGAAAATTTCAAGTACCTTGTGCACTAATAATAGGAAAACGAAAAGAAAGTACTAATAAAAAAACTTCGCTAAACGATGCGTTACGCGAATATGACGTAGCTGTATAATGAAAAAAGTGCTGGTTATACAACAAAAAATGATAGGCGATGTTCTCACCGCAACCGTTATTTGTGAAGCACTAAAAAAAAACGGTTACGAGGTACATTATTTAATAAACTCGCATACGCTTCCGGTGGTTGTAAATAATCCGTTTATTGATGAAATTATAGAATTTACTCCCAAAATTGAAAAAAGCAAACTTGCTTTGTTTTCTTTCTTAAAAAATATTAGAAAAAACCGGTACGATGTAATTGTTGATTCCTACGGAAAACTGAGTAGTACCCTCATTACAGCATTTTCAGGAGCAAAAATAAAAATAGGATATCACAAAAAACACACTGCATTTGTATATTCTAAAACCATAAAACGATTACTAAAACCAAAACACCAATTTAGTCTCGCTATTGAAAACAGATTGCGTCTTTTAGAGCCGTTGGAAATCGATTTTGAACCTTTATCTCCTAAAATTTTTCTTACAGAAACAGAAAGAAATAATGCGCAACAAACTTTGCGTAAGGGAGGAATCGATTTTTCTAAACCGATTTTTATGATAAGTCTTTTAGGTAGCAATACCAAGAAAACCTATCCGCTACCTTATATGGCTGAACTATTGGATTTTATTATTTCTACAATTCCCGAAGCGCAATTGCTTTTTAATTACATCCCGAATCAATTATTAGAAGCTAAAGATCTATATAACAAATGTTTACCTATTACTCAAAAATCGGTATTTTTTAATTTATACGGAAAAAATTTACGTGAATTTATAGCCTTTACCTCCCACTGCAATGCATTAATAGGCAATGAAGGAGGCGCCGTAAATATGGCAAAAGCTTTAAATATACCTACATTTATAGTGTTTAATCCGGCATTGAATAAAGCCAATTGGTTTGGAAAATCTGAAAACCAAAAGCATCAAGCCGTGCATTTGAACGATTATATAGATTATGATTTATTTGAAGCTAAAAAAAATCCTGTAGAATTTTATTTAAAATTTAAGCCTACATTTGTTTTACCAAAATTGAAGGAGTTTTTGAGCCTGCAAAATGACGTATAAATTTTTAATTTACATATCGTACCGGTATTCCATTCCTATAGGTGAACCTTTAGAGGCAGAAATATGTAAACGTGGTTTTGAAGTACAGTGGTTTGCAGACGAACCCGAAACATTTACTTACTTAAAAAACAAAAACAATGTACTGCCTACCATACAAGATGCAATAAACTACAAACCCGATATAGTACTTACCGCAACCGATATGGTACCCGATTTTATTAGCGGATTAAAAGTGCAAGTTTTTCATGGTTTTAATTCGCACAAAAGACCGTCTAAAAAAATTATAGATGCCCATTTTAGAATACGAGGTTTTTTTGATTTATACTGTACGCAAGGTCCTTCGACAACTCAATTTTTTAAAATTTTAAAGGAAAAATACAAACATTTTGAGGTAATTGAAACCGGATGGTCTAAGGTAGATCCGCTATTTCCAATCGAAAAAACAAATAACAAAATACCCGAAATATTAATTGCAACAACGTTTACTCCCCGATTAAGTTTGGCGTTAAACAACGAAGTTTTTGGGCAAATACAAATACTGTCGCAAACCGGAAAATACCATTTTACAATGGTCATGCATCCTAAATTGGATGAAGAAACAAAAAATAAGTGGAAAACCCTGCAAAGTACCAATTTCACATTTGCAGATACGGTAAATTTAATTCCGTTATTTAAGAAAAGTGATGTGCTGTTTGCCGATACCACTTCGGTCATACAAGAGTTTTTATTGCAAAAAAAACCAGTAGTAACATTTAATCATACCCAACCTCATAATTATTTAATTCATGTTTCAGAAGCTAAAGAAATAGAGAAAAACATAAATTACGCGCTTACCTATCCTCAAGAAATCATCAAAAACATTGAAGAGTACATTATGGAGCTTCACCCCTATTTTGACGGAAAATCAAGTAAGCGAATTATTGATGCCACGATTGAATTTTTACATGCAGATAAAACCTATTTAAAATCGAAGCCTTTAAACCTAATTAGAAAGTATAAAATTAGAAAAAAGTTAAACTATTTTACTTTAAAAAGTTATAACAAGCCCTTTACCATAGC
>WFXA01000027.1 GCA_015490835.1 Flavobacteriaceae bacterium
GATACGAACCATCATTACAACTTTACACTTGAAAGTTTGGAAAAAGTTAATGAGCAACATACTCTAAAATATAATGAATACATAAAAGTTTCAAAAAAACAATATGATAGATACGTAGAGAAAATAAAAGTAAAACCATCATTAATGGTAAAAACAGATAAGATTGTTTTTTCTAAAGAAATGCTTGACAAAATTGATAGAAGAGGCAGAAAAAAGGTTACCTATGAAAACAATCCTATCGAACTAAATGAAAACGATGAATGAAGCAATTTTTAATTTTGTTTTTGATTTCAAATCGAGTTAAACAAACTTAACTATTGCCAAAATAAAAAATATTAAATACATTAGCAACAGTTTTAGTTTGTAAAAGTAATGACTACGATGTACCCGAAGGCATCAACAAATTATTTATTAACAAACTAAAAATTTATTAAAATGAAAAATTTAATTTTAGCAGTAGTATTTATTTTAGGAATTGCAACAAGTTTTGCAGGAAATAATGTTGTATCCGAGGAAAATATAGATTGCATTCACGTAACACTTTCTTGTGGCGTTGAATATGATATTTGCAACTTCTCCGGGACAACAATTCAATTAATTAATTCTGTTCTTAACTCAAACAATAATGTTTGTGGAACAAACTTTGACATGATTCCAATTCCATAATTTAAGGCTTGTCTATTTTAATAGGCAAGCCATTTTAAAGCACAGAATATGAAATATTTACAGTTAATACTTTTTTTTTGTTTAAGCTCGGTTTTTTCTCAATCTATAACTTATAGCTTATCTTCGGAATACGAAGTTATTTGGCAGCCAGACTCAACAAATGCTAAATCAAAAATTACAACAGAAAAATTTATTTTATACAGTAGTAATAAAAACTCTTTATTTATTAGCTCTAATAGATTGGCTCTTGATACTATTATCTATAAAGGAGCGAATATTGGTGACTTACAAAAACTGATGTCAATGCCGCAACCCAGTTCAAATGAAAGAATTTACAAAAATTTTGATAATAATAATGTAACAGTTTATGATGAGATAAGTTCTACTTTATTTAAGTTTAATGAAATAATAAAGTTAAAATGGAAACTACATACAGATACAATAATGGTTAAAGACATTGTATTGAAAAAAGCAACAACGAGCTTTAAAGGTCGAGATTATATCGCTTGGTACAATGAAAAGATACCATATTCAGATGGTCCATATAAGTTTAGTGGTTTACCTGGTTTAATTTTCAAAATTTACGATACAAAAATGCATTTTAACTATGAATTAGTTAATTATAAAATCTATAGTAAAAAGCGCAAATTAATTATTGATTACGAATTTAATTCTAAACTAACGACAAAAAAAGAATTTAATCTTTTAAAAAAACAATATTATACTAACCCAATACCACTTATGGAAAGCCAAGGTGCTGTTTTTTCGGAAGAAACCAAAAGAATTATTCGTGAGAAATTTAGAAAAAGGAATGAAAAAACAAACAACCCTATCGAACTAAATGAAAACGATGAATGAAGCAGCACTTTTTAACGTTTTTCTCTATTTGTTTTTTTGCAAGTGGTTTTTCACAAACCACAATAACCGGTCGGCTGTCAACAAACAAAAGCGAACCGATTTCCGGCGCAAGTATTACCGTAACTTTGCCCGACTCTAATGAAATTTTAAACTATGACATTTCAGACAATAAAGGTTTTTTTTCAATAACCGTAAATACTAAAAGTGAAAACCTACAACTCAACATCAGGTCAATGGGTTTTAAAACCGTTATTAAAATCATAGACAATAAAACCCAAAAATTAAACCTTGTTTTAGAAGAAGAAATAACCGAATTACAAGAAGTTGTAATAAAACCCGATGCCATTTCCAAGCGTGGCGATACCATTAATTACTTGGTTAATGCGTTTGTAAAGCAAGAAGACCGAACCATTGCCGATGTTTTAAAAAATATGCCCGGTATTGAGGTTTTAAGCGACGGTAAAATACTCTATCAAGGCAAGCCTATTAATAAATATTATATCGAAGATATGGATTTATTGGAAGGCAAATACAACCTAGCCAATAGCAACCTGCCGTATAAAGAAGTTAGCAAGGTTCAAGTTTTGGAAAATCATCAACCCATCAAAATCTTGGACAGTTTGGTATATTCAGACCAAGCGGCGATTAACATAAAACTTAAAAACACTTATACATTTACCGGACAAGCCGAGTTAGGCTCGGGTTTTTTGCCATTTCTTTGGGATGTTAATGCCACACCAATGTTGTTTTCCAAAAAACGACAAATGCTAAGTTCGTACCAAACCAATAATACCGGTAACAATGTTGCTTCACAATTAAAAACCTTGACTATCGAAGATTTATTAGACCGGTTTGAACGCAACGACGAAAAACAGAACTGGCTCGCTATTCAACAAATAGAAACACCAAATTTTGCCGAACAACGCTGGTTAGACAATAACATTCATTTAATAAGTACAAATTATCTGCAAAAACTAAAAAAGGATTACGAGTTGCGTCTAAACGTTTCGTATTTAAACGATTATCAACAACAGAGTGGATTTACAAACACACAGTTTTATACAGTTAATGATACCATTTCGTTATTTGAAACCAAATACAATCAACTTTATACAAACACATTAGAAACCAATCTAACGCTTCAAAAAAACACAGATGATAAATTTATTAAGAATAGTTTAATTTTTCAAGGCTTTTGGGATAGTAAGCGCGGTGCTGTTCAATTAAATAATGAAAATATTACTCAAAATTTAAGCAATCGCTATTTTAAATTATCCAACGACTTAAAAACTTTTTTTCCGTTAGGCAAACAAATTGCTACTTTAAAATCTTATATTGGTTTAAACAGAACACCTCAATCCTTAATCGTAAATCCCGGACAATTTAACGACTTACTTAACACCGGTACTACTTACGATGAAGTTTCCCAAAATATTGAACTCAGTACACTTTACACCCATAACTCTTTAGGCTTTACAAAAGGCTGGAAAGCCTTTAGTTTTTCACCGAAAGTGGGTTTTCAATTTGAAACACAACGCTTGAGAAGTGAGATAGTAAATACAAATCAAAATTCAGATTTTGAAAATAATTTAGACTGGACACGTTCAAAATTCTATGCACGTTTACAAACCCAATACAAAAAAGATAAATTACGTATGGAACTTGATACACCCGTTAACGTTCACAATTATCAAATAGAAGACCAACCGTTACAGAAAAGTCAAGATTTAAACCGTATTACTTTTGAACCACGAGCATCGATTACTTATGATTTGACTTCATTTTGGCGACTAGGCACTTCTGCACACCTAAGCAATCAATTTGGAACAATAAATCAAGTGTATTATAATTACATTTTACAAAATTACAGAAGCATACAACGTATAGATGCACCTTTGCTTGAGAATCAAAATTTACGTTATTCGGCTTCACTCGGCTATAGAAACCCGCTTAAATCGCTTTTCTTTAGTTTAACTTATAGCCACACAAAAACAGATAATAATTTGTTGTACAACTACCAAATTTTAGATAATGGCGCAACAGAATTACAAGCTATTGAGCAGGATAACGAACGTTTAAGTAATAATTTTATGACACGAGCCGGCAAATATTTTAGTGAAATAAACACCAATCTCGCGCTAAGTGCAAATTATAGCTTACAAGATTTTCAACAAATACTAAACTCCGAAATAACAGATATTGCCAATCAAAACTGGCGATTAAACGGAAAGATAGACACAGACATAACCGATTGGTTCAATACTGAAATTGAGAGTACATTTCGGTTTTCTAATAATGAAATCCAAAACCAAGAAAACCAAACCATAACTCAGCAGTTTCATAAATTCAATATAAATATCTATCCAAAAGAAAACCAATACATCGGAATTAAAACCGAATATGTAAAAAACAATTTGTTTTCGGAAAACACAGAAAATTTCTTTGCCGACATAATTTATCGCTACACTTGGAAAAAGAAAAATATAGACTTCGAGTTGCAGTTTACCAACATATTCAACACAGAAGAATACAGAACTATAAACATTGATAATTTTAGCTACATGGAATCTAATTTTAGGCTTAGACCAAGGCA
>WFXA01000028.1 GCA_015490835.1 Flavobacteriaceae bacterium
GCGATGCATATAATGCGGACAACAAAGGGTGTTGTTTTCCAAATTCTATTAGTTGATCAAACATGTTCACTTATTTGTATAAAAAGATTTTTCGCTATTTTTTTTGAAATAAAAAACTGTTCGTTTCTAACTTGAATAATCATCGATCCGTCAAAAAATTCCTTTCCTAAAACTTTAATTTTTGTGCCAATGTTGATTTTTCGTTTATCAAGAAATTGTAAAAAATCACTTCCCGATTCTTTTACTCCAACAATAACACCACGTTGGTTTTTCTTTAATTCTGAAAGAAGTTTTTTTTCTGTAACTTTTATATTTCCATTTTCATCAGGAATGGGGTCACCGTGCGGATCAAAATCCGGAAAGTCAAGAAAAGCATCCATCCTTTTTATCAACTCATCTGACTGAATGTGCTCCAGTTGTTCGGCAATTTCATGTACTTCATCCCAATGAAAATTAAGTTTTTCTACTAAAAAAACTTCCCAAAGACGATGTTTTCGGATGATGTTTGAAGCAACTTTTCTGCCTTTTTCAGTTAAGGAAACTCCTTTGTAAGGTTTGTGCAATAATACTTTTTTTGCAGCTAATTTTTTTACCATATCGGTTACCGAAGAAGGCTTGGTTTGTAAACTTTCGGCAATTAGATTGGTACTAACACCTTCGCTATTTTCAGTTTGGAGGTGATAAATGTTTTTCAAATAATTTTCTTCTGCAAGTGTAAACATTTTACAAATATAAATATAATTTTAGTTATATAACGTAAAATATTTTAGTTTAGTCTAAAAAAATAAAATGAATAGTTGCTTACAACCCTAAGTGCAAAAACCGAATAACTAAATAATAGGATGTTAAAAACCTTTTTCTGCCTGAAGTTGTTCGTAAGCTTCTTGTACTCTTCTAAATTTTTCTTCGGCACCTTTCCTATACGCTTCGTTCAAGTGTTGCAATTTATCGGGGTGGTATTTTTTTACCATGCTTCGGTAGGCTTTTTTTATTTCGGCAACGGTGGCGGTGCGTTCTATTTCAAGAATTTTATAGGCGCTATCGGGATTGCTGAAAAACATGGCTTTGATGCTTTCAAAATCTTTAAAATGAATGCCCAAATAGGTCGAAATTTGATTAATAACACTTGCTTCAATTTGAGTAACTATACCATCAGCTTTGGCAATTCCAAATAAAAAGTGGATGACTTGTAATCTGGATTCGTAACGCATATTGTTTCGCATGGCTTGCCCTATGAGCATTCCGGAAATTTGCCGTTTTTTCTTTATTTCGTTAAAAGCACTAAAAAGTTTGTCGGCACGTTGTTTTCCGTAGGCATTTCTAAAGTAAGTTCGCACATAATCCAATTCTTTTTGGTTAACCGTTCCATCGGCTTTAATGACCAGCGAGGATAGAGCGAGGAGGTTTATTTCAAAATCAGCCGGCGAAACGTTTTTTTGCTGTGTGTAAACGGGTCTTTTATCGGTTGTGTTGTTTTTACCAACTTTTACTCCGGTATTATCTAAAAGAGAACCTATTAAATAACCAACAATAGCTCCTGGAAACTTAAAAAACACATAGCCAATTAGGGCAGCAAACCAACGAATCATAAAAAAAATAATAGTAAGTCTTTGCAAATATAATAAACTACTAAAGCCTAAGTAACAAAACACTTGTTAAAGTACTTTTTGAAAACAAAAACCGTGTTATTTACATACCAAAATTAGTTATCTTTGTCCTTGATTTGTTACACATTTAAAAAAATAAAATTATGTATCCACCAGAATTAGTACAACCCATGCGTGAAGACCTAACCAGTAACGGCTTTACCAATTTATATACCGCCGAAGATGTAAAAAACGCTATTAATCAAGAAGGTACGGCCTTAGTTGTGATAAACTCGGTTTGCGGTTGTGCGGCTGCCAATGCTCGCCCGGCTGCTGTTATGTCTGTTCGGAACAAAAAAAAACCGGATCGTTTAGTAACCGTTTTTGCGGGTGTTGATAAAGAAGCGGTACAAGCGGCTCGTGAGATGATGATTCCTTTCCCTCCCAGTTCTCCTTCAGTGGCATTGTTTAAAGATGGTGAATTGGTGCATATGTTAGAGCGTCATCACATTGAAGGACGTCCTGCCGAAATGATTGCCGAGAATTTAATAGATGCCTACAACGAGTATTGTTAAAATTTTCAAATTTTTTTTGTTAGCCAAAAGGCCTGATGATGAAAAGAATTAAACATTTTTTAAGCTATCCGTTCACGGTTCTTTTTTACCTTTGTTTCGGGTTAACGTTGGTGTTCTTTCATTTGGCGCAATGGATTACCTTTAACCTACTTGGCTATCAAGCACATAAAAAAACCGTTGATATAATGAATTGGTTTATCCTTGCTTGCCTGCGAATTTTAGGAACACGGTTTAATTTTGATAAACCCATCAATATTCCAAAAAATATACCTGTAATTATTGTTGCAAATCATCAAAGTTTATGGGATATTCCACCTATTATTTGGTATTTGCGCAAACTGCACCCTAAGTTTATTGCAAAAAAAGAATTGGCAAAAGGAGTTCCGGGGGTTTCGTATAACTTACGTCATGGTGGCTCTGTACTCATTGACCGAAAAGACCCAAAACAAGCAATGAATCAAATAAAAAAAATAGCTGAATATATTTCTAATACCCATAGGAGTGTGGTTATTTTTCCGGAAGGCACACGAAGTAAAACCGGAACTCCCGGACCGTTTAAAAAAAAGGGATTAGAAACACTAGTCACCTATGCTTCTAATGCATATGTGCTACCGATAACCATTAATAATTCGTGGAAATTACAACGTTACGGAATGTTTCCTGTGCCATTGGGAGTAACTATTAAGCACAAACTACATCCGGTGTTAAAGGTGTCTGATTTTCAACCCGATGAACTTATTGATTTGGTTGAAAAACAAATTACTTCATCAATAAAGAAAGTGTAACATTATGAATACCGATATTATTGAGAAAACCATTGCTTTTGTAAAAAAAGAATTGGCAGAAGCCGAAGGAGGTCATGATTGGTTTCATATAGAGCGAGTGTTTAAAAATACGCTACTAATTGCAAAATCTGAAAATGTAGACTCTACCGTTGTAACTCTTGCTGCTTTATTACACGACATTGCCGACAGTAAATTTAATGATGGCGATGAAACCATTGGTCCTGAAAAAGCCGAAGCATTTTTAATCTCGCAAGGTGTTTCAGATGTTACTATTGCACACGTTACGGCTATTATTAAAAACATTTCATTTAAAGGTGGAAACAAAAAACAAACTTTTGAGTCTAAGGAGCTTGAGGTGGTACAAGATGCAGATAGGTTAGATGCCATTGGTGCCATTGGAATTGCTCGTGCTTTTAATTACGGAGGTTATAAAAACCGAAAATTATACGACCCCGAAATTGCACCTAATTTAAAAATGACACCCGAGCAATATAAGCAAAGCACCGCTCCTACAATTAATCATTTTTACGAAAAATTATTCTTGCTTAAAGACAAAATGAATACCCAAACCGCAAAAAAAAATGCGTTAAAAAGACACCGGTTTATGGAGGACTTTCTAATACAATTTTATAAAGAGTGGAACGGGGAGTGTTAATCTATTATAACTTATTAATAATAGGCGTTTTATGATATGTGTTTAAATGGTTTGGATGTACCTGTGGCGTAAAAAGGTTAGGAGTTCTTACAACATTCATTTACTTTTTCCCAAACCAAATGGCTTTCCCAGCCGCGATAAAGAAGATAATCGGCTAGTTTTCTTCGTTTTTTTTGCAAGTTTTTTTCAGAAGTAAGTTGAAGCAGCCTTTTTTCAACTAATAGTTTAAAGGTTTTTAAATAGTGGTCTTCAGGTATTTCTTGTAGGGCTTTTTTAATGTTATAAGAAGTAATGTTTCGTTGTTTTAATTCTCTGATAATACGTTGTTTTCCCCATTTTTTTTGGTTGAATTTTCCTATTGCAAAACTTTGAGCAAATCGGGTTTCGTTTAAAAAGTTGTGTTGTATTAAATGAGTTATTATTTGGTCTATGGCAGCGGGTATCATGTGCATTTCTCGTAGTTTTAAAGCTACTTCTTTATGACAACGTTCTTGATAGACGCAGTACTGCTCAAGTTTGCGAGTGGCTTCTTCAACGGTAAAAGATTTTTGACGTTTCAATTTTTATGTTACTACAGAGGGTTATTTGTAAAATTAGTAAAAATAAAAAACCCTCCAATACTAAAAGTAAAGGAGGGTAAGGTTTTATTTAATCTCGTTACCATCTTTATCGAAAAAATGATACTCAAGATACGTGTAAGCATCTCTTGGTTGAATTTTTATCCATCTTTTGTGATCCAAAAACCACTTGGAACGCACAGACGGAAAACCTTTTGTTAAAAAGGCTGCTATAAAAGGATGTGTGTTTAAAGTTATCTTTTTATAGTCTTTGTTTACAAGGCGTTTTACCTCGTCGTTAATTTTATTCACCAGTACGATTGGTGCTTCAATTTCGCGATTATCCTCACCATTGGTATTGGGATCTTGTTCGCGTGTTTTAATATTCATTTCGGGACGTACTCTTTGGCGTGTAATTTGCACCAACCCGAATTTACTTGGAGGTAAAATTTTGTGTTTTGCTCTATCGTCCTTCATTTCTTCTCGAAGGTGGTTATAGAGTTTTTTTCGATTTTCGGCGTGAGCCATATCAATAAAATCTACCACAATAATGCCTCCCATGTCTCTCAGTCGGAGTTGTCTGGCTACTTCACTGGCTGCAATTAAATTTACTTCTAAAGCAGTTTGCTCTTGATTGGTAGATTTATTACTTCGGTTGCCACTGTTTACGTCTATTACGTGCAATGCTTCGGTATGTTCAATAACAAGATAAGCTCCTTTGCTACCCGATACTGTTTTTCCGAAGGATGTTTTAATTTGACGGTCGATTCCAAATTTCTCAAAAATGGGAACTTTAGAATTGTAGTATTTAACAATATTCTCCTTTTTAGGTGCAATTTCTTGCACATAATCTTTTATTTGTAAATAAAGGGTTTCATCATCGATATATATTGATGAAAAATTATCGTTAAAAATATCTCGAAGTATGGAAGCGCCTCTATCTAATTCGCTTAACACCTTTGAAGGATGGTGTGCTCCTTGTAGCTTTTTACACATCGCATTCCAGCGTTGTATTAGATTTTGTAAATCTTTATCCAGTTCTGCTACTTTTTTACCTTCTGCTACGGTACGTATAATAACACCAAAACCTTTGGGTTTTATGCTTGTTACCAAGCGTTTCAATCGTTCTTTTTCTTCGCGAGATTCTATTTTTTGTGAAATAGAAACACGATCTGAAAACGGAACCAAAACAATATAACGCCCGGCTATGGATAGCTCGGAACTTATTCTGGGTCCTTTTGTGGAAATGGGTTCTTTTACGATTTGTACCAGAATAGATTGATTTGATTTTATTACTTGCGTAATGCTACCGTGTTTATCAATCTCTTTTTCAAATGGGAAATCCTTTAAAGAATAATCTTTAAGTTTACCTGTGCTTACACGTTTTACGAATTTTAAAAGCGAAAGAATTTTAGGTCCTAAATCATGATAATGCAAAAATGCATCTTTTTCATAACCTACATTAACAAATGTAGCATTAAGACCTTGAACAACTTTTCGAGTTTTGGCTAAAAACACATCGCCAACCGAAAATTTGTTATTGTCTTCCTCTTTGTGAAATTCGATTAGTTTTCCATCTTTTAAAAGGGCAAAATCAACTTCTTGTGAACTGGATCTAATAAATAATTCGTAGTTCACGTCTCATTAACTTTAGTCCCGATGTTATATCGGGATGGATTAAACAATTTTGTCACAGGTTTTCTTGTGTTCGCAATAAATGCGAAAAAAAACCGTTGAAAATTTTCCTGCGACGATCGCATTAAATTTTCGTTTTCAAAGAACTTTTTTAAATGGTTAAACAGCGAAATAATTAGTATTATTTCTTGTTCTTATGTCTGTTTGCTCTACTTCTTTTTTTTCTTTTATGAGTAGCTATTTTTGCTCTTTTTCTCTTTTTACCACTTGGCATATAACTTTTTTTTAACTATTAATATTAAGATACTTTTACTTTGGTTTTTACACCTTCTACAAATATTTTTGCAGGTTTAAATGCCGGAATGTTATGTGCCGGTATTTTAATGGTTGTATTTTTTGAAATGTTTCTTCCGGTTTTTTCGGCTCTTTTCTTTACGATAAAACTTCCGAAACCTCTTAGGTAAACATTTTCGCCTTCTTCAAGTGAGTTTTTAACTTCATCCATAAAGGTCTCAACAGTTGCTTGAACATCACCTTTTTCCATTCCCAATTTGTCAGAAATTTTTGCTACAATATCTGCTTTAGTCATTTTGTTTAAATTTTATTGTTATTAATTATATTTTGATTTTTAAGAGACGGCAAATATAACAATTTTAAACACAATAAATCAAATGGTAAACTATTAAAACCAAATTATTTACCGTAATGTTGTTCTACTACTAATAATTTGATTGTTTGTTTGTTTGTTTTGTTCTGATTTTTAAAATTGTTAGTCGCTTAATTTAACTAAAAAAGTTGCGTAACGTTTCGATTTTAATCTTCCGTTTGTGTAGATAAATACTATTTTTGAAAAATGATAAAATCAAGTTTAGAATTTAGTGAAAAGCTTATAACTTGGTATTTGGAAAATAAACGTGAGTTGCCTTGGCGAGACACAAAGGATGCTTATGCTGTTTGGTTATCCGAAATTATTCTACAACAAACCAAGGTTGCTCAAGGGTTACCTTATTATAATAAGTTTATTGTGGCTTTTCCTACAATTTATAATCTTGCAAATGCTCCTCAAGAACAGGTGTTAAAACTTTGGCAGGGTTTGGGGTACTATTCCAGAGCAAGAAACTTGCATACCACTGCACAACATATTGTGTTTAACCTAAACGGGAAATTTCCTCAAACTTACGCAGAATTGCTTTCTCTTAAAGGTGTTGGTGATTATACGGCAAGCGCAATTGCTTCAATTTGTTTTAATGAACCTACAGCAGTTGTAGATGGTAATGTTTTTCGGGTTTTGTCTCGCTATTTTGGTATCGAGTTGCCTATTAATTCGGCTTCAGGAAAAAAGAACTTTAAAAAATTAGCGCAGTTACTTATAGATAAGAAAATGCCGGGTGTATACAACCAAGCCATAATGGAATTTGGCGCACGGTATTGTGTACCTGTAAATCCTAATTGTAAGAATTGTATTTTTTCTAATTCTTGCCGGGCTATACAAAATAATAAAGTAAATACACTTCCTGTAAAATTGAAGAAAGCAAAAATTAAAAAAAGGCATTTTAATTATTTGGCTTTTTTTTCTGAAGACAATAAAACAATATTTCAAAAAAGGGAAAAAAAAGATATTTGGCAGCATTTATATGAATTTCCGTTAATAGAAACAACAAAAACCTTAAATAGCTCTGCATTACAAAAAGAAAAAATCTTTATCAATCTTACAAAAGGGCAAACCATAAATTCGATTGCACGTTTTAACACAAAACCCATAATTCATAAACTTTCGCATCAACATTTAAGCACTACTTTCTGGATTATAGAGACAAGTTTATTACAGAGAGAAGACGTTATTAGCATTGATGAAATACACCAATATCCAGTACCTACGCTTATTGAAAATTTTTTGAATTTATTTTTAAAAAATAAATTCAAAAAAAACATGTATATTTAGCTTACAAAATATAACTTTGTAATTTATAAATTATTAAAAGGATATGAACGGAACAGTAAATAAAGTAATGTTAATAGGGCATACAGGTGATGAAGTAAAAATGCACTATTTTGACGGAGGAGGTTGTATAGGACGGTTTCCTTTAGCAACAAACGATAGTTATACAAACCGAACAACGGGAGAGCGTATAACCAATACCGAATGGCATAATATAGTTGTGCGAAATAAAGCAGCCGAGATATGCGAAAAATACCTAAAAAAAGGAGATAAAGTTTATATAGAAGGAAGAATTAAAACCCGAAAATGGAAAGATGATCAAGGTAATGATAGGTATAGTACAGAAATTCAATGTACCGAGTTTACTTTTTTAACACCTAAAACCGAAAATACTTCTTCGCAACAACAAGAAATTACTGCAACACAACCTCAACAGTCACCTGAAAATCAGTCACAAAACACATCTCAAACAGATGAGTCTGTCGCTAATCCCGAAGATGATTTACCCTTTTAATCAAGTATAACCAAACTGCTTTTAATTGGATATAGAACCTCCCAGTTTATTGTTTTTTTTAACAATTACATCGTCCTACATAACCGCTGGCGTGTTGGTTCTTGTTTTATTAGCTTGTTCCGCACTCATTTCGGGAGCCGAAGTGGCTTTGTTTTCATTAACTTCAAGCGATTTTGAAGAAGAAAAGAACAACAATAACCTCCAGCGGGTTAAGTTGTTGTTAGAAAAACCAAAAAAATTATTGGCAACTATTCTTGTTGCTAACAATTTTATTAATATAGCTATTGTTTTGCTTTTTAACTCTTTGGGAGAAATACTTTTCAGCACCATTATAACAGATTATTACGGAATTAATCTTAGATTTATTGTTGAGGTAGGCGTTGTAACATTTTTAATTTTATTATTTGGAGAAATATTACCTAAAATTTATGCAACAAGAAAAAGTCGTTCTTTTTCATCTTTTATGGCGATGCCGTTATTTGTGTTGGATAAAGTTTTAACACCGGTAAGCGTGCCTATGAGTAGAGCAATTGCTTATATTCAAAATAAATTCGGAAAACAAAAATCCAGTATAAGTGTCGATCATCTTTCACAAGCACTTAAACTTACCTCAAAAGAAGACACCACTCAAGAAGAACATAAAATTTTAAAAGGAATTGTTAATTTCGGGAATACCGATGTTAAACAGGTTATGACACCTAGAATGGATGTTTTTGCGTTAGACAAAAGTACACCTTATAACGAAATTATTTCGCAAATTATAGAACACGGTTTTTCAAGAATACCCGTTTTTCAAGAAAAGATAGATACCATAGTGGGTGTTTTATATGTAAAAGATCTGGTACCTTATATAGATGAATCCAATTTTGATTGGACATCCATACTTAGAGAACCCTATTTTGTTCCCGAAAATAAAAAATTAGACGATCTCCTTAATGAGTTTAAATCTATGAAAATGCACCTTGCTATAGTTGTAGATGAATATGGCGGAACTAGCGGACTCATTTCTCTAGAAGATATTATAGAAGAAATTGTAGGTGAAATTAGTGATGAATTTGATGATGAAGAAATAATTTATTCAAAACTAGATGATAATACCTATGTTTTTGAAGGAAAGACACCCTTAAAAGATTTTTATAAAATTATTAAACCCGAAAATTCTTCACTATTTGAAGAAGCAAAAGGAGAAGCCGAAACGCTAGCCGGATTTATTTTAGAAATAGCGCAAGGATTTCCTAAAAAAAACGACACAATAGTTTTTCATAATTATACGTTTACTATTGAGGCTTTTGATAATAAACGTATAAAACGTATAAAACTTACTATAAATTAAATGATACATAAATCTGTTTGGCTGCTTTTTTTAGGATTAATGATTATTGGTTGTCAAGAAGAAACAGTTATTAAACCTGCGGCTATGTTACGATTAGAGTATCAACAGCCGGTTTATTCTAGTGTAAAAACAGACTGCCCGTTTACTTTTGAAAAAAATAACATAGCCATCCTTAAAGACAAGGGAAGATGTATATTAAATATAAACTATCCCAAGTTAAAAGCCACCTTGTATTTAACCTATATGAAAGTTCACGAATCAAATCTGGATTCGTTATTACGCGATGCACAAAAACTTACGTATGACCACACCATAAAAGCACAAACAATTTTAGAACAACCACGTGTAGATTCTATTAATAAGGTATATGGAATGTTGTATATGATTAATGGAAATGCTGCTACTCAAACCCAGTTTTATGTAACCGATAGTACCCGTCATTTTTTAAATGGTTCGGTTTATTTTAAGGTAAAACCAAATTTTGATTCTTTATATCCTGCTGTGATATATTTACGAGAAGATGTACGTCGTTTAATGGAAACAATTAGGTGGAAATAAAAATCCTCCCATACATAAGTAGAGGAGGATAAAACGTATTTGATTTTTAAAATTTATTTAGCTTTTTCAGTAGAAGTCTTTTTACACTCTTTTTTCATCTTACATTCTTTTTTATTCTTTCCGTCACAGCTGGCTTTCATATTTCCTGCATTTGTCTGAGATTTATCACCCATCTTACATTCTTTTTTCATTTTCATTTTGCACTCTTTCTTTTCTCCTTTTTTACACTCTTTTTTGTCTTTACCGGAACAACAAGCTTTTTTACAATCCTTATCACACCCTTTTTTTGCTCCATTAGTAGTGAAAGACTCAACAGTTTTCATACCGGATACCTTATATTGTTCTCCGGCTTTAGAAACTGTTTCTTCGAGAGCGTTTGTGTTTACAGTTGCTTCATCGTATTCTACCATTGCTAGTTTTTTATCAAAATCAACGGTGGCAGATTTTACTCCTTCCATTGTAGAAAGTTTTTTCTCAATCGTTTTTGCACATCCTATGGCACAAGTCATACCTTCTATGGTAAATTCGGCTTTTGCTATTTTGGCATTTGGATTAATATCGTTTTTGGCAACTGTTTCTTCTACCGCTACGGTTTTGGTTTCGGGCTCTTTATTTTCGTTTTTACAAGATACTATCATCAAGGAAACAAAAGCAAGACCTAAAAAGAATTTTACTGATTTCATTTGTAAATTTTTAAATGTTAATTTTTTCAAAAATAGTAATATTTTGGTTTTTCTTATCATAAAAATCTCATTTTTGTGAAAATTATAACAAATACTAATGTCCGGTACATTAAAAAAATGGCTTTTATTAATTGGTTTGTCACTTATATGGGGCAGCTCTTTTATATTAATAAAAAAAGGGTTGGTAGGTTTTACCCCTTTGCAATTAGGGGCGCTTCGTATTGTATTAACCAGTTTAATTCTATTCTTTTTTGGTTTTAAAACTTTAAAAAAGCAAGCTAAAACAACCTTAAAATGGATTGCTCTATCGGGTTTTTTAGGAACTTTTTTTCCGGCATTTTTGTTTGCTTTCGCCGAAACTGAAATCGATAGTGCCATTGCTTCTATTTTAAACTCACTTGTGCCGTTAAATACAGTTATAATAGGTATTGTTGTGTTTAAAATGTATTTTTCAAAGAAACAATTTGCCGGTGTTTTTGTCGGGCTTTTAGGAACTATTTTTCTTATTGTAAGTGGAGCTTCTATTAACCCTGATCAAAATTATTTTTATGCGCTATTGGTACTTACGGCAACCTTTATGTATGGTCTTAATGTAAATATTATTAAACGCTATTTACAAGAGGTTCCGCCCATAACTATTGCGGTGGGAAATTTTGTTTTTATTGCCATACCTGCATTACTTGTCTTGGTTTTTTCAGGGTTTTTTAATCAGGATGTAACACAATCGCCTAGTTTTCCTTCGGCATTTATGTATATTTTTTTATTGTCGTTATTAGGTACTGCTTTGGCAAAAATCTTATTTAATAATTTGGTGCAAATCGCTACTCCGGTTTTTGCTTCATCGGTTACCTACCTTATGCCTATTGTTGCTGTTATGTGGGGCTTTTTAGACGGAGAAGTATTTAGCATTTGGCAAGCATTGGCAACAGTGTTAATTTTATTTGGAGTGTATTTGGCTAATAGTAAATAACAAAGTGCCTAAATCTTTTAATAATCGTTTGTTAATTCGGTAATAAAAACTATATTTGCACCCCTTTTTACGCGAAGAAACTTGTTGTTAAAAGGAATGTTAAAAATTAATAATTAATAAAACGTAACGCTATGTACGCAATTGTAGAGATAGCAGGGCAGCAATTTAAAGTTGCAAAAGATCAAAAAGTCTTTGTGCATCGTCTTGCCATAGAAGAAGGAAAAAAAGTGTCTTTTGACAATGTGCTTCTTATCGGTGATGATAACAAAGTAACTGTTGGCGCCCCGGCTATAGACGGAGCTCAAGTAGGAGCTAAAGTCTTAAAACACCTTAAAGGTGATAAGGTTATTGTATTCAAGAAAAAAAGAAGAAAAGGATACAAAGTAAAAAATGGGCACAGACAATCCCTAACCGAGATTGTAATTGAAAACATTGTAGCTTCCGGAGTAAAACCTGCAAAAAAAGCAGTTGCTAAAACCGAAACCAAAAAAGCGACTGTTAAAAAGGAAGTTGTGAAAAAAGAAGTTTCTAAAAAAGCAACAACTTCAAAAACAAAAGCAAAAGCCGATGATTTGAAAAAAATCGAAGGAGTGGGTCCTAAAGCAGCCGAAGCAATGACAAATGCAGGGTTAGATACCTTTGCGAAAGTTGCCAAAGCAGATCCTACAAAAATTAAAGAAATTTTAACCGCCGCCAGTTCGCGTTTGGCTCATTTAGAACCCGGAACTTGGCCACAACAAGCCGCACTTGCCGCTGCCGGAAAGTGGGACGAGTTAAAAATATTACAAGATAAATTAGACGGAGGGAAGTAAAAAACCTTCTTAAGTATAACCGAATAAAATCGTATAAAGATGGCTCATAAAAAAGGAGTTGGTAGTTCTAAAAACGGTAGAGAATCAGAATCGAAACGCTTAGGTGTGAAGATTTTTGGAGGACAAACTGCTATTGCCGGAAATATCATCGTAAGACAACGCGGTACCAAACATCATCCAGGTGAAAATGTGTATCTTGGTAAAGACCATACATTACACGCTAAAGTAGATGGAACGGTAAAATTTACCAAAAAGAAAGATAACAAATCCTATGTTTCTATTGTGCCTTTTGAGGTATAAAAACTAAGATTAACCGTATAATTGGTGAACCCTTTATTCAAAACAGAATAAAGGGTTTTTTTGTATATTGCTGTTTCTGTATTATTTTATATGAGAGATGAAGTATTTACTAATTTTTTTTTGCTTAACGGCTTGCATACCTGTGAAGATTGCACCAAATCTTGAAAAAGGAGAGGTGCTTACTATTAAAAAATTTATTCCCAATCTAGGAAATACAAACGCCTACATATTTACCGATATAAAAAAAGAAAATGAATTTTATTGGTACATCAATGCTAAATTTCATCTTGATTATGATGATTTTGATGGAAACATTCCGGTTTTAATAGGGAAGGAAAATTATTATTTAACTTTTTACGAAGTAAGCAAAGAAACTAAAACCATTAATCTTATTCCGATATTAATTGACGCAAAAAGAAACGAAAATAACCGCAATCCAATAATGGAAGACAGTTATGTAAGTAGAACCGGAACTTGGTATATAGCAATAACACTTACAACTGAAAATACTGAAGATGTTTTAAAACAAAATCATCCGGATTTTAAAAAAGTATTAAATTATTTAAAAGGACTTAAAGAAGAATATCTAACAACAGCAAATTATACCGAAGTATATTTAAAAAACTAAAAGCACATAGGTGTTTGTAAAAATAAAAAACCTCTCAGGATTTAACTTGCTATAAAGCAGAAGAGAAACCTGAGAGGTTTAGTATGTTTTAATAATAAAAGTGAGGTTTTTAATACCTATAATATTCCGGTTTATAAGGTCCTTCTACTTTAACGCCAATATAGTCGGCTTGGTCGGGACGTAACTCGGTAAGCTCTACACCAATTTTTGCCAAGTGTAATTTAGCCACTTTTTCGTCGAGGTGTTTGGGAAGCATATATACTTTATTTTCGTATGCTTCTCGATTTGTCCAAAGTTCAATTTGTGCTAAGGTTTGGTTGGTAAAGGAGTTGCTCATTACAAAACTGGGATGTCCGGTTGCACACCCCAAATTCACCAAACGACCTTCTGCGAGGATAATAATATCTTTTCCGTTAAGAGTATATTTATCTACTTGCGGTTTAATTTCTACTTTGGTGTTTCCGTAGTTATTGTTTAACCAAGCCATATCAATTTCGTTATCAAAATGCCCGATATTACAGACAATGGTTTTGTCTTTCATCGCTTCAAAATGGTGTCCTTGTACAATGTCTTTGTTTCCGGTTGTGGTTATAATTATATCTGCATTTCCTACTACGGTTTCTAATTTTTTCACTTCAAAACCGTCCATAGCAGCTTGTAAGGCACATATAGGATCTATTTCGGTTATGGTAACAATACTTCCGGCTCCTTTAAAAGAGGCGGCAGTTCCTTTACCTACATCACCGTAACCACATACTACTACTCGCTTTCCGGCAAGCATAATATCGGTTGCACGACGAATGGCATCTACGGCACTCTCACGACATCCGTACTTATTGTCAAATTTAGATTTGGTAACACTATCGTTTACATTAATGGCAGGCATAGGTAGTGTTCCTTCTTTCATACGGTCGTATAAACGGTGTACTCCGGTTGTTGTTTCTTCACTAAGTCCGTTTATTCCGTCAACAAGCTCCGGGTATTTATCCAGTACCATATTTGTTAAATCGCCTCCGTCGTCTAAAATCATATTTAGCGGTTTGCGTTCTTTGCCAAAAAACAAGGTTTGTTCGATGCACCAATCAAATTCTTCTTCGGTCATACCTTTCCAAGCATATACCGGAATTCCGGCTGCTGCAATAGCAGCGGCAGCTTGATCTTGAGTTGAAAAAATATTACACGAGCTCCAAGTAACTTCGGCTCCTAAGGCTACTAATGTTTCAATTAACACAGCAGTTTGTATGGTCATATGGAGGCATCCGGCAATTCGAGCTCCTTTAAGCGGTTGGCTATCTTTATATTCTTGGCGAAGTGCCATTAATCCCGGCATTTCGGCTTCGGCAAGTTCTATTTCTTTTCGTCCCCAATCGGCAAGCGAGATATCTTTTACTTTGTAAGGAATGTAAGGCATGGTCTTTGTGCTCATAATTTTTTTAATTAAACTCTAATAAAAGAGAAACGTATTGTTATTTTGTTTAACTTTATTTTTCGCAAAAATACATAATATCCGTAACATTCTATGCCTCTTTACAAAACTATAACAATTAATCCTCACACTCGAGTTGCTATTTGGAAGATTGAAGAAAGTATTAAAACACTTTCCGGTGGTATTTCACTTACTCAAAACAGTCGCACCAGAATTGCTTCAATGAAAAGCGAATTACACCAAAAAGGATATCTTAGTATTAGGCATTTGTTAGCTTTAGAAGGATATACCGATTTTGATTTGTATTATGATAAGAACGGAAAACCCCATTTAAAAGACGGAAACCATATTTCAATTACCCATTCTTTTCAATTTACCGCTATTATTATTAGCGATTTGGAAGTTGGAATTGACATCGAAAAACAACGCCGAAAAATCATCACTATTGCACCTAAGTTTACTCCTGTTGAAGAATATGCTTCGGTTAAAAAGCAACAAGATTTAATTAGAAAATTAACCGTAGTGTGGTGCGCAAAAGAATCGCTTTATAAAAGTTTTGCCATTAAAGGAATAAGTTTTTTACAACATATTTATGTAGAAGATTTTAATTTATCTGAAAAAAAAACCACAGCACACGTACATTATAAGAAGAAACACCAAGATTATGCTATTAGTTTTATTGAATTTGAAGGTTTTACTTGTGCGTATGTCTTAATTACTGAAGATAATATGATGTAAACCAAATGCTTTTTTATCTTTGTTTGTTTTTACAATAAAAATGAAAAATTTGTATTACCACACGATTTGTCAAACCATAAAAAGCGGTAAAAAGTTATTTGCTGTACTAATAGATCCCGAAGAATTTAATACGGCACAAGCTCAAGTGTTTTTAAAAAATATTCCGCAAGACACCACACACTTGTTTGTGGGAGGTAGTACCGATATTCATAACAAAACCGAAGAAGTAGTTACCTCTTTAAAAAAATACAGTAACCTGCCTGTTTTTTTATTTCCGGGCGATTATTTACAAATTACTCCCAAAGCCGATGCGTTACTTTTTTTATCCTTACTTTCGGGAAGAAATGCCGAGTACCTAATCGGGCAACAAGTAAAAGCCGTTCCGCTTATTAAAAAAACTACGTTAGAAGTAATTTCTACCGGTTACCTGTTAATTGATGGGGGAAACAATGCTAGCGTTGCACGAATTAGTAAAACAAAACCCATCTCGCAACAAGAAGTACAACAAATTGTAAACACAGCCATTGCCGGCGAATATCTGGGAACAAAACTTATTTACCTCGAGGCAGGAAGCGGTGCTATTACTCCGGTTTCGGATAGAATTATTACACAAGTAAAAAAAGCTATTAAAATACCACTCATTGTAGGTGGCGGAATAAAAACCGAAAATCAAAAACAAACAGCCTATCAAGCCGGAGCCGATATGGTAGTGATGGGTACCGTTTTTGAAACAAAATAAACCAATGAACGAAATCGTAAATTTCTTTTTAGAACCCTACCAAAATACTACAGTGATAGACATTGTTTTAGAATTTATTGCGGCAGTTCTCGGTGTAATAAGTGTATTTTTCGCAAAAAAGGAAAACGTTTTAGTATATCCAACCGGTATTATTAGTACGGCGCTTTACGTTTATTTGCTTTCGCAATGGGCTCTATATGGCGATTTAATTATTAATATTTATTATACCTTAATGAGCGTTTACGGCTGGTATATGTGGACAAGAATTTCCGATAAAACACACCAACCGTTGCAAATAACCAGAACCACAGCAAGCGATAAACTAAAAGCCACAGGTATATTTGTTTTTACAGCGGTTTTTGTAATTTTTGTTTACCGATACTACCGGGTTATGCCCAATCTTAGTTTTTTTGAAAGTATAAACTATGCCCTACAAAAATTAACCGCCGGAAGTCTTCAACAATTCAGAGAAGCCACACCGTATTTAGATACGTTTACAACAGCCGCCGCTTTTGTAGCCATGTGGCTTATGGCAAACAAGAAATTAGAAAACTGGACGTTTTGGATAGCAACCAATATTGTTTCCATACCTTTGTATTTTGTAAAAGGGTACGGATTTACCGGAATTCAATACACAATATTTTTAATACTGGCAATTCAAGGCTACAAACAATGGAAGAAACACTTAAACAACAACCTTGCAACTGCATAAAAGTAGTGCTGTTTGGTCCCGAATCTACCGGAAAAACAACACTTTCCCGGCAACTGGCAAGACACTATAACTCGGTTTGGGTGCCTGAATACGCAAGAGAGTATCTGCAAGACAAATGGAATAACGAACGAAAAACTTGCCAACCTGAAGATTTACTCCCCATTGCAATAGGGCAAATGAAATTAGAAAACCAACTTGCCCAAAAAACCAACAACGTACTTATTTGCGACACCGACTTGCTTGAAACAAAAGTGTATAGCGAAGAATACTACTCCGGTACCTGCGATCCGCTTATTGAAAAAGCTGCCATAGAAAACACCTACGATTTGTATTTTTTAACCTATATCGATGTTCCTTGGGAAAAAGACGATTTAAGAGACAAACCTTTTGAAAGAGAAGCAATGTTTAAAGCATTTGAAAAAGCTTTGATAAAATATAACAAACCGTATGTGTTGTTAAAAGGAAACAAAAAACAGCGATTGGAAAAAGCTATAAAAAACATTGATGCTATTTTAAAACAAAAAAATGATATTCAGCCTTTACGATATACGCCAAATTAAAGCACAGGGACAATCCATTTCTCAAATTGAAAAGCAAATAGAAACGTTTCAAAACGGAATAAAACCTGTAAAAGTAGTTTCGGCGGCTACGCTTGCAAATGGTATTGAAGCTATTTCTGAAGCAGACCGAAAAAAATTCATAGACAAGTATGAAAGTAAAAAAGACAATTTACAAATAGTAAAATTTGTACCTGCCTCGGGTGCTGCAACCCGAATGTTTAAATTCTTACATCAGTTTTTAAAACAATACCAACCTAAAGAAGAAAAAATTAAATCGTTTCTTTCTAAAAGTAGTAATAAAAACGAACTAATCACCTTTTTTGAAAACCGAAAGCATTTTGCTTTTTACAAAAAAATTAAGAAGAAATTAAATAAAATATATCCCTATTGTAACACAACAACAAAAGGAATGCGTTGGTATCAAATAGCCGAAGTGTTATTACACAAAAAAGGTCTTAATTATGCTCACTTGCCAAAAGGTTTAATACTTTTTCACACATACAATC
>WFXA01000029.1 GCA_015490835.1 Flavobacteriaceae bacterium
AGGTATAACTTTATCAAAGGGTTTGTTAAAACTAACTAACCAACTAATTATGAAGAAATTCATTGCTTTTAAAAAGCATTTCTCTATTAGTATAGATTAAGACGTTAAAAGTAGCTTTACCTTACAAAAAATTTGTTGCTTCCGGATAAGGCATTAACGAGCTTATAAGTAATGCGATACTCTCTTTGACAATAAGCGTAATACTTATAAGAATGGCAACTACCAATATGGCAACAGACACGTTGTTATTTCTTATTTCTTCAAACTCGTTTACTCCTTTTGTAAAAATAGAAAACAGAAAAAACACAGCGGCGTTTATTAATGCTGCCACTACAAATCCGATAAGTAAATACAGTAGCGAATATTTTACAATTGTAAATAATTCTATCCCATCAGAGTTTAAGGAAGACAACCGAATAACATTGGTAATTGAGGGTAAAATTTCGCTTAAAATAAGTCCGATAGATAATACAAACCCTGAAATAAAAACAGAAAGAGCCATATTGTCTTTTTGAAGTAAGCTGTTTTTAAAAAACAATTTAGACAGTGTTTTATACGAAATAAAGATAACCAAAACCGAAATGAATAGGGATAAAATAATTTCTAATAACGAAAGGGTAAAGAGTTGTGTGTTCATACTATTTTATTTACTGGTTAGTACAATGTTCCAATACGAAACATTATTAAAATTAGGTGGTAATTTACCTATGGTATAATATTTTGCGGTGGTTTCCCAAAGCATGTATTTTTTTCCGTTGAGCATTTTATAATCTCCGGTAGCCGGAATATTTAACCCTATTACCGAATGTTTATAAAACGTGCTGTTTACAATTGCCACATCATAATCAAAATATTTTAACAAACTATAAATTAAAACCGTTCGGGTATCGCAATCGCCTTTTAAATTTTTTATAAACGAAACCGGATTTTGAATACCGAATTTTTTATTTCCGATACAGCATTCGGGACAATTTTCTAACACACGTCTAAAGGTTTCATCATAGTGGTAAGCCGGCAAACATTCTTTTTCAAATACAAACGAATACGGAATGTCTTGTATGCAGGTTACTAACATTTCGGCAAATTGCATTTGGTTAAGTTTGTTTTCTTTTTGCAGATTAGAAAACATATTGATTACCAAATCGAGACTTTTTATATCTTTTCTATCGATATAATCATACAGTACCCCCCAAAAGTTTTCTTGCACTTTAGGTGAAAAAGAATCTAAATATCCTTTGAGTTTTTCATAATCTGTTTCTCTTACACTTAAAGCACCTTGGTAAGCATTTCCGTAATTATCTTTCCAGTTTCGGTTACTGGTGTAAAGCGAGACGGTATCATTATTTTTTGTTATAGTGGTTTTAACCACAATATCTTCTTTGGTAAAATTGTATTCTTTTTTTTGTTTTTTGATTTCTTCATTAACCAATGTGAAAAAACCTTGTATTAAAAAAACAACAATATAAACCGGAATTGTGTAAAGTACAATGTATAGAAAAGAAGGTTTGTACAGTATTTTTGTTGTAAAAAACACTCCTAATACAACGGCAAAAAAAGCAGTGAAGGATACCGATAGGTCAAACACCATATTAACAAGGATAAGTCCTAATATAGAAATAAACCCTACTAAGATTATCCATAAGCAACCACTTGATTTTTTTTTCGTATTCAATCTATTCAATTAATAAATTACAGCCTCGAATATCCGCTGTGTCAAATCTACCTAAAATTTTAAAATTATCCGCATCTAATTTCTTTCCTAAATCTTGAGTTGCTATAAACGCACAAGAATATAGGTTAGCCAAATCTATTACATTAATTCCTCCTGTTTTTCCCGAAACATAATTTAGCGCATCGTTGGTGTCACGAGTTAGTATTTTCATCCACGGCGGACTAGTAAAAATACCTTCTCCTTTTGAGTAGGCTTGGCTTAACAACTCGGTCATGCCGTATTCACTGTAAATGGCAGCAACCCCAAATCCTTTTTTTAAAACGTGGTGTAACTCTTCCTTTACCATTTCTTGTCTTCTGCCTTTCATTCCACCGGTTTCCATAACAATGGTATGTTGCAGCTTAAAGTTTTGTTTTTCGATAAGGTCTAAAAGAGCATAGGATACCCCAATAAGTATTGTTTTTTGTTTGCTTTGTTCTAAAAAATGAAGTTTATCTATTAGCTCGTTATAATTATGCAAATAAAAACCACTTTGTTTGTTATTAGATTTTTTAATGAGTGTATCTACCATATATACCAATGAGGAGTCTCCTTTTTCC
>WFXA01000030.1 GCA_015490835.1 Flavobacteriaceae bacterium
AACTTTGGTTTTGTATCTTTACAAAACCGTAAAATTTTTAGATAAAGCAATTTCAATTTTAAGTATGTTCGTTCTGGCTGTTATGTTTCAATCGTTTGTTTCTTCAAATAGAATAAGTATTAGTTGTTCTGGTGCAGGTGCATGCAGTATAACACTACCGGACGGAACGGTGGTTAATTCGACCAGATCTGCACATATTAGTAAATAACAATTAATGACCGTATCGCATAAAACATTACTGTGTTTAAAAAATAACAGTAATGTTTTTGCGTTTTATTAATCAAAATTAAAAACTATAGCTATTATGTTATCAAAATTATTTCTTCAAAGTTTTGTTATTACACTTATTTCTATTTTCTCTTTTTCTTGTAAAAATGATTCTCGAAAAGACAATAAAACTACTGCTCTGCTTGAGTCACCTGTACAGCAGCAAGTTCAATTTAAAGATTCTATCTCGCAATATTCTTACGATTTTACCAGAAAATTCCCTTTCAAGCTCAAATTGCTAAATCGTGTGGATGATTTTGAAAACGTAGATAAATTTCAAATAAATAATTATCACAAAGAAGATGGTTTTTGGATAATTAACGGTTCTACAAAAAAAATAGAATACTATAACTTAAACTTTAAAAAAGAAAGATCGTTTGGCGAAATAGGAGAAGGTCCGCAAGAATTTTTACAACCTTATTTTTTCTTTGTAGATCAAGATAAAATATTGGTACACGATTTTCAGCAACATGCTTTAAAAGAAGTATCTTTAAAAGATTTTAGCGTAAAACAATTTGAATTTAAACAACTCTTTTATTCTCCTGCATTTTTTAGCGATAGAAAATTTTTATTTAATCCTGTTAATGATGATAAAAATGCACCTTTTACATTTGTTTTATACGATTTAAAAACAAAAACTAAAGTTAAACAATTTATATTAGAAAATGAATTACAAGTAGAGCATAAAAATTATATGCGTCAGGTGTATGATGGTGATTTTAGACAAAACAGCACATATTCTGTTTACTTTAATTATTGCACGGGTTGGTTATTTGTTTATTCGAACATACAGCACAAATTTATTTCTAAAATACAAACCATAGATAAAACTCCTTCTCCTAATGCGTATTGGAAGGAGGTTGGAGGCGGGATTAAAGTTTTGGTAAAAGACCCACCTAAATTTTGGTTTTTGGATGGTTTTGTAGATTCTGATAATACTTTTTTCCTTCTTAATGAAGTAACAAAAAAAGGATCTGTCATAGACGTTTACGACCTAGAATCTCTTAAAAACAACAATTATCTATACAGTATTTCTCTGCCGGATTTAGAAGATGGACAAAAAGCATCACATATCTTCAAAATTAACAATTATCTTATAGTTTATTACAATGATCAAACTATAATACGTTATGAAATTATTAAAAAGTAACATTCTCTACTGGTTGTTGGTGTTTTTTTATATTTATGCGTTAGTAGATAAGATAAATAATTTTGGAGCTTTTATTGTTAACCTTGGTAAATACACTGGTTTTACCTCTTTTCAAGTAACATTAGTAGGCTATTTCGCGATTTCTTTGTTTGCAATAGTAATACTATCAATGATTTTATTTAAAGAAAAGACTTTTCCTTATTTGTTATCTGTTTTATTATTATTTTTGTTTTTGGGTTATAATTTATTTTTAAACAGCATCAGTAATGATTATTGTGGCTGTTCCTATATTATAACAGGATTAAATAAAAACACAAATTTTTTTATGCTAACACTATTTATTTTACTATCAGTCGGTTTTACAATAAGCAAAAAAAAGCAAAGATATAACGTTTAAATCTCGCTTTTTTCACTATTTTTATTCAAAAATTTTTTACCGTGAAAGACCTTTTCTATTTACTCTTGGTTTCGTGTATTTTTATTGCCTGTAATACCGGGCAAAATTCACAAGACAAAGAGGAAGAAAACAGCGAGTTAAAACCCTCTGGCAAGGCATTACCGGTTAAGGTAACCGTGGTTAACCAAAGCGTTTTTAACAAGCAAATACTATCCAACGGCAAGATAGAAGCACTACAAAAAAGCGAACTGCGTTTTAAAACCACCGAGCGCATACACACTATTTATGTAAAAAACGGACAGCCGGTTAAAAAAGGACAATTGCTGGCAAGTCTTGATAACCAAGTGCTTGCAAATCAGTTGCAAAAAGCACAAATCGAGCTGGATAAAGCAAAGCGAAAACTACAAGAAGAAAAAATAAATTTTGGCGGTGGCGATACCCTGCAAATTACACAGGCTATTTTAAAAAACTTACAAATTAGTAGCGGTTATCTCGAAGCACAAAACAACCTGCAAAACGCACAATTACTTTACAACCAAACCCTGCTAAAAGCTCCTTTCTCGGGCGTTGTAGCAAATATCGAAGCAAAAGAAGGTAACTATATCACACCAAGCGATGCGTTTTGCACCCTTATCTCTCAAAACAAATTACAAGTGGTTTTTTCATTACTCGAAAACAATCTGCCTTTTGTAGCTAACAATCAGCCGGTTACCATTGTCCCTTTTGCAAACCCCGAAACACAATATACCGGAAAAATCACCGAAATTAATCCCTTTGTTGACGAAAACGGACTTATTAAAATCAAGGCTTTATTATCCGGTGGCAGCAACAATTTATTCGACGGTTTAAACGTTAAAGTTATTATTAATAAACCCCTGCAAAACGTTATTGTAATACCCAAAGAAGCTCTGGTTTTACGCTCCAACAGAGAAGTAGTGTTTACCGTACAACAAAACCTCGCCAAGTGGAACTATGTAGAAATTCTGGACGAAAACACAACAAGCTATGCCATAAAAAAAGGACTCAAAATAGGAGACACCATCATTATTTCAGGTAATATGAACCTGTCTCACGACGCAAAAGTAACCCCAAGCTTTAAACCCAAACAAGAAAAAAAGTAAACAAATATGGTAAAGTTTTTAATAAACAGACCCGTTGCCGTATTTATGACTACTTTTGCTTTTTTACTACTGGGTATCGTAGCATCTTTTCAAATTCCCACCTCCTTAATGCCCGATATCCCCATCCCCGAAATTACCGTACAACTGCAATATCCAAACAATACCGCACGAGAACTTGAAACCAATGTGGTAAGACCTTTAAAAAACCAATTACTACAAGTTTCTAACCTAAAAAACATCGAAAGCCAAACCAGAGACGGCTTTGCCTTAATAAAATTACAATTTAATTACGGAACCAATACCGATTACGCATTTATAGAAACCAACGAAAAAATAGACGCATCGCTTAATTATTTGCCAAAAGACATAGACAGACCCAAAGCTATAAAAGCATCCACCACAGATATTCCTGTTTTAAACCTTACCATTACACTAAAAGAAGATTTTAGTGACGAACGATTTCTTGAACTAAGCGATTTTACCCAAACCGTTATAAAAAAAAGAATAGAACAACTCCCCGATATAGCATTGGCAGATATCAGCGGGCATACCAAACCCGAAATAATAATAACACCTTACCAAAACAAAATTACAAGCCTTGGTATAACCAATGAGCAACTAATAGAAGCAATACAACAAAATAACTTTAAGCTGGGAAATCTACTTGTGCAAAACGGTATTTACCAATACAACTTTAAATTCTCAAATCCGCTTAAAACAAAAGAAGATATACAAAACATATACTTAAACCTACACAACAAACTGTTTCAACTTAAACAACTGGCTCAAGTAACCATAAAACCGCAACAAGACAAAGGACAAGTGTACTACAACGGAAAACGAGCCATCGTACTTTCTGTTATCAAACAAGCAAACGCCAGAGTATATAACCTTAAAGAATCTTTAAAAAACCTAACAAACGAGTTTAAAAAAGACTACCCCAACCTACAATTTAATACCAATCAAGACCAAACACAACTTTTAAAAATATCTATAGACAACCTAAAAACCAGTTTATTAATAGGAAGCGCCTTGGCAATACTCATTATGTTCTTTTTTATAAGAGACATAAAATCCCCTTTAATTATTGCCATAAGCATTCCGGTTTCGTTAATTACCGCAATCTTTTTTATGTATGTTTTCGGACTCTCAATAAACATAATTTCGTTATCCGGGCTTATTCTCGGGGTAGGAATGATGATAGACAACGCAATTATTGTGATAGATAACATAAATCAAAAAATAAAACTGGGATACAATCTCGAAAATGCCTGTGTAGAAGGAACAAACGAAATAATAACACCACTTTTAAGCTCGGTTTTAACCACTTGCTCTGTCTTTTTACCATTATTGTTTCTTAGCGGAATTACCGGAGCTTTGTTTTTTGACCAAGCCGTTGCGGTAAGCATTGGACTGGGAGCTTCCTTACTGGTTTCTGTATTTTTAATTCCGGTTTTGTTTAAACAATTTAATAAAAATTTTAGCTTAGAAAAATGGACAACCACCAATTTAAAATCGCAAAACATTGAAAATTGGTACGAAAAAGGATATAAACTCTTCTTCAAAAAAAAATGGATTGTTTACAGCATATCCATAGTTAGTATTATCCTTTCCGTTGTTTTGTTTTTAACTATGGACTATTCACAACTACCCGTAATAGATAAAAATAAAACGGTTCTCAAATTAGATTGGAACGAAAATATTACCGTTCAAGAAAACCAAAACAGAATTCGTTTAATATTAGAAAACAGCACCGAAGCAGAAACCGTATTTACACAAGTAGGAGAGCAAGATTTCTTATTACAAAGCGATGATATAAAAGGTTTTTCTGAAGCATCCGTTTTTATTCAAACCAAAACAATACCCGAACTAAACACATTAAAATCTAAAATTAAAAACAACATTAAACTAAAATTTCCAAATGCCAATTTCAGTTTTAATGATCCAAAAACCATTTTTGAATATATTTTTAATAATGACCAAAATAAACTGGTTGCCAAAATATATTCCAAAACAAGTATAGAAGTACCCAACGAGGACAACCTTACAGAGCTTGCAACGCTTTTAAAAAATCAAGACGTCTCTCAAATTCCTTTAAAACAAACACTCTATATTCAAATCATTCCGGAAAAACTCGCTTTGTACAACATAGCTTACGACAACCTGATTAATGAACTTAAAACCGCTTTTAATCAAAACTTTATCGATCATATAAAAACAGCAAAAAAATTTATTCCCATTAAATTAAATTATGATATAAAGTCTTTTGAAAACACTATAAACAACCTCCTTGTTACAAACAAAAACGGCTCTCAAATAGCAATAAAAAATGTAATTAACATAAAAACCGAACAACAATACAAAACCATTTTTGCCGGAAGAGGCGGCGAATACTTGAAAGTTGCTATAAACTTAACAGATGCTTCTGTTTACGAAACAATGAACACAATTCAAAAAAAATTTATAAACAACCCGAAATTTAAAATACAATTTTCCGGCACCTGGTTATCGATACAAGAATTAAACAAAGAACTCGTTTGGGTTATCCTAGTTGCTGTTTTATTGCTGTATTTTATTATGGCCGCTCAATTCGAATCGCTATGGCAACCCGTTATTATCCTCCTGGAAATACCTATTGACATAGGCGGTGCGTTGCTTTTGTTATGGCTTTTTGGCGGCACTATTAATATCATGGCGGCAATTGGAATCGTGGTAATGAGTGGTGTAATTATTAATGACAGCATCTTAAAAATACACACCATTAACTTGCTTAGAAAACAAGGGCTAACAGTAGAAAACGCCGTAAAGCAAGGAGGAAAAATACGATTAAAACCCATTTTAATGACATCGCTAACAACCATTTTGGCATTATTACCCTTTCTATTTTTAAAAGGATTGGGTGCAGAACTACAAAAACCTCTATCCCTAACTGTTATTGGCGGAATGATAATAGGCACCTTTATAAGCCTTTATTTTATACCTTTAATGTACTCTCTCATTACAAAAAAATAAAATGAGCATACCACACCGAGAATAAAAAATATAAGTTTTAAACAGATGAAAAAAATAATAGCATTACTAACTATAATTTCTTTTACAACGCTACAAGCACAAACCGTATGGACACTTGAAGATTGCTTGCAATATGCCAAAAAACACAATTACGATATCCTAAAACAAAAGTTTCAAAACCAAATTAATCTGGAAGATAAAACCATAGCAAAAGGAAACTATTTCCCCGATTTGTCTTTTACTGCCACACAAGGCTTTAACCTCGGAAACTCCTTTAACGTATCAACCGGAGTAGGACAATTAGAAAGTAGTTTTAACAGCTTTAGTCTTTCGTCAAACGTTACTTTTTTTAACGGATTTAAAAACAAATATAACCTGCAAAAAACAAAATTGGCTTTAGAAAAAGGACAAATAGATTTTGAAAAACTGTTTTTTGACCTCTCTGTTGAAATTATTAACAAATACCTGCAAGTGCTTTTTAATAAAGAAATCTATAAACTCACTCAAGAACAATTACAAATAAGCGAAGCGGAAGCAAACAGATTAAAACAATTGGTAAAAAACGGCTTAAAACCCAAAAAAGAACTTTTGGAAATAGAAGCAACCTATGCCACAAACTACAAAGAAAAAATAATAGCAAAAAACAATATTAACAACAGCTTAATAGAACTAACCACCTTGTTAGATGTTAATAAAATGGAAGGTTTTGATGTCTCACAAGTAGAAACAAACCAATTGCAACAAAACAATGCAATCTTTTCTCCGCAACAAATTGACACCATTGCAGAAAACACACCGCACATCCAATCGCTTTTACTCGATTATAGAATAAAAGAACAAGATGTTAAAATTGAAAAAACAAATTTTTACCCGCAAGTTTCGCTGAGCTATTCATAC